>DAIRCP010000025.1:0-32896 GCA_036796635.1 Prevotella sp.
TAAAATAATCTTCGAGCAGAACAAAATAAATTAGGTATTTATATTTTTTATTATATAATTATTAAGAATCATTTTCTTCCATTTCTTTCGTTTATTCCACGGATTTTTTTATCTTTAAATAAGATAAGTTGCATCTCAACAAATTTCGACGAACCGAAATATAGTTAAATTTATTTGATCTATATTGAGGTGAGGATGAAATTCACAACGTAATAAAAATAAAATGGATTTTATTTTGTATTGTGTTCGATTTACATTATCTTTGCCACTAATATGAATGAGACAATCAATGTACACGGAAAGTTGGTCAGTCTGAGTGAACCTCAGGTGATGGGTATTCTGAATGTCACTCCCGATTCCTTTTATGCCGGGAGCAGAAAACAGACGGAGAAGGAAATCTATGAGCGTTGCCATCAGATTGTAGATGAGGGTGGCTCAATGATAGATATCGGTGCATTCTCTACTCGCCCCGGTGCACCTCAGGTGAGTGAGGATAAGGAGATGGAACGCTTGCGTCACGGTCTCTGTATCGTGCGTAAGGAATTACCCGATGCTGTGGTCAGTGTGGATACGTTTCGCCCGGATGTGGCAAAGATGTCTGTGGAGGAGTTTGGTGCTGATATCATCAATGATGTGAGCGAGGGCGGTCTGACTGGTGTGGTGAATACTCTGCTGGAGCAGACGGGAGATGAATATCCCGCTATTTTTCGCATGGTGGCTCAATTGCGCGTACCTTATATACTGATGTCAGTTAAGTCCAATCTTCATGATATGCTCATTGCTTTCTCCAAAGAGGTTCAGCAGTTACGTGACCTCGGACAGAAGGATATTATTCTTGATCCCGGTTTCGGATTCGGAAAGACGCTGGAAGACAATTATCTTCTGATGCGGGAGATGAACCGTCTGCAGGTATTGGAGTTGCCTCTGCTTGTAGGTATATCCCGCAAATCGATGATATTCAGATTGCTGGGCGTTACGCCTGATGATTCGCTCAATGGCACTACCGTGCTCAATATCATGGCATTGGAGCGTGGTGCCTCCATACTGAGGGTACATGATGTGAAACCCGCAGTGGAATGTTGTCGTATGTACCAGGCCTTGATGAAATAAAAAATAAATAGAAATATGTTTTTTGAAGTAGGAATAAAGGACATCATAGATATTTTTCTGGTGGCGCTGATGTTGTATTACATCTATCGCCTGATGAAAGAATCACGCTCACTTAATGTGTTTATTGGCATTATGATATTCGTAGTGCTGTGGTTGGTGGTATCGCAGATATTGGAAATGCGACTGCTTGGCTCCATCATGGACAAACTGGTGAGCGTGGGTGTAATCGGTCTGATTATCCTGTTTCAGGAAGATATCCGCAAGTTCCTCTATAATTTGGGCGCTCACAGAAGAATGCGCCTGCTTACCAAGTTCTTCAGTTCCATGAATGATGAGAAGATGGCGGATAAGGAAGCCATCATGCCTATCGTGATGTCATGTCTGAATATGAGTAAGCGCAAAGAAGGTGCACTGATTGTAGTGGAGCGCTCTGTGCCGCTTGATGATATTGTGGCAACAGGTGAAAAGATAGATGCCATTATCAATCAGCAGTTGATAGAAAACATCTTCTTCAAGAATTCTCCCCTTCATGATGGTGCCATGCTCATATCCCATAAGCGGATTGTGGCGGCAGGATGCATCCTCCCTGTGAGTCATAGCTTTGATATTCCCAAGGAATTGGGACTGCGTCATCGTGCCGCCTTGGGAATCTCGCAGGAATGTGACTGCGTGGCGATTGTGGTGAGCGAGGAGACAGGTGGCATCTCCGTAGCCATCAAGGGCGAGTTTCAGTTGCGCTTGTCGGGTGAAAAACTGGAGAGCGTGCTTACCCAAGAAATGCAGTAAATCTGATGGAAAGTAGCAATTAAGGTCAATTGAGATGCAATAATCACTCACAAAAGGGGAGATACCCCCCATGCGTAAACGTTTTCCTGAAAAATATGTGCCTAACCTGTTGAATTTCGGCTAGAATTTAGTACTTTTGCACATCGATAAATAGATGATAAGAATACAAGATATATTATAAATAAAAACTATGGATTTATTAAATCAAATTGTAGCGCGCGCAAAAACAAGCAAGCAGCGCATTGTACTCCCTGAAGCAACAGAGGAGCGTACACTTACAGCTGCCGATAAGGCACTGGCTGATGGATTGGCTGACATTATTTTAATTGGTAACCCTACTGAGATCCACGCTTTGGCAAACAAACTTGGACTTAAAAACATCGATAAGGCTACAATCATTGATCCAGAAAACAATCCTAAGAGCGAAGAGTATGCCGAGAAACTGGCTGAACTTCGCAAGAAGAAGGGCATGACCATCGAGCAGGCTCGTGGTTTGGTGAAGAACCCATTGTACTTGGGTTGTATGATTATCAAGACAGATGGTGCTGATGGTCAGATTTCAGGTGCACTGAGTACTACCGGCGACACTTTGCGTCCAGCTCTTCAGATTATCAAGTGTGCCCCTGGTATCACTTGCGTAAGTGGTGGTCTGTTGCTTATCTCTAAGCAGAAGCAATATGGCGAGAATGGCGTATTGGTGATAGGTGATGTAGCTGTAACTCCAGTGCCAGATGCCAATCAGTTGGCACAGATTGCCGTTTGTACTGCACAGACAGCCAAGAGCATTGCAGGTTTCGCAGATCCTCGCGTAGCTATGCTGAGTTTCTCTACCAAGGGTAGTGCCAGTCATGAGGTAGTTGACAAAGTAGTTGAGGCTACCAAGTTGGCTCATGAAATGGACCCTGAACTGAAACTGGATGGTGAACTGCAGGCAGATGCTGCTATGGTTCCTTCTGTAGCAAAGACCAAAGCTCCTGACAGTGACATCGCAGGTAAAGCTAACGTATTGGTATTCCCATGTCTTGAAGTGGGCAACATCTCTTATAAGATGGTACAGCGCCTGGGCGATGCTATCGCCATTGGACCCATCCTCCAGGGTATTGCCCGTCCGGTGAATGACCTGAGCCGTGGCTGTTCAGTAGATGATATCTACTATATGATAGCCATTACAGCATGTCAGGCAATGGACGCTAAAAAGTAAATTCCATTATTCAATACTCAAACTTAAAATTATGAAAATACTAGTTCTGAATTGTGGCTCTTCATCCATCAAGTACGCTCTGTACGATATGGACAGCAAGAAGGTCATGACATCCGGTGGCGCTGAGCGTGTAGGTCTGGAAGACGCCTTTGTCAAGGTGAAACTTGCCAATGGCGAAAAGAAAAAGATCATGCACGACATCCCGGAGCACACGGCGGGTGTGAAGTTTATCTTTACCTTGCTTACCGACCCTGAGATTGGTGTTATCAAGAGCCTCAAGGAGATTGATGCCGTAGGTCACCGTATGGTCCATGGCGGAGAGAAGTTCAATAAGTCTGTAGTGCTTAACGACGAGGTGCTCAAAGCCTTTGAGGAAGTGAGCGACCTGGCTCCACTGCATAACCCAGCCAACCTGAAGGGTGTAAAGGCTGTGTCAGAGTTGATGCCCGGTCTGCCACAGGTAGGCGTATTTGATACCGCCTTCCATCAGACGATGCCTGCCAAGGCTTATATGTATGCCATCCCTTACGAAATGTATGAGAAGTATGGCATCCGCCGTTATGGTTTCCATGGTACCAGTCACCGTTATGTGTCTGCCCGTGCCTGTGAATTCCTGGGTATCAAGGCTCAAGGTACCAAGATGATTACCTGTCATATCGGTAATGGCGGTTCTATCGCTGCTGTGCTTGATGGCAAGTGCGTGGATACTTCCATGGGTCTTACTCCGTTGGAGGGTCTCGTGATGGGTACCCGTTCCGGTGATATCGATGGTGGTGCAGTCACCTTCATGCAGAAGAAGTTAGGTCTGACACCTGACCAGATGTCCAACCTGCTCAATAAGGAGAGTGGAGTAGCTGGCATTACCGGTGGTTCTTCAGATATGCGTGATGTGGAGAATGCAGCCAATGCAGGCGACAAACGTGCTCAGTTGGCACTGGACATGTACTTCTATCGTATTAAGAAGTATATCGGTGCTTATGCTGCTGCCATGGGTGGCGTGGATGTTATCGTATTTACCGCCGGCGTAGGCGAGAATCAGACTGGTATGCGTTCTGAAGTCTGCAAGGGACTGGAGTTCCTGGGTGTGAAGTTCGATGAAGAAAAGAATAAGGCTCGCGGTGAGGAAGTAGTGATTTCCGCCGATGATTCTAAGGTTAAGGTAGTGGTTATCCCCACCGATGAGGAGTTGATGATTGCTACAGATACCATGAATCTGCTCTAAGCCTATACCTATTTTATACAAAAAGAAGGCTGCAATCTCCTCTGATGGAGATTGCAGCCTTCGCCTTTCCCACCTTATCAGAAATAAGATGGCATGTCTTTTATTTCTGTCTGGTTCGCAACATTTGTGGGCGATGTGACCGAACATCCTATTGTAATCTACACTTTCGATAAAGCCAGAAGAAGATGTTTCCTTTGCTGTCGAAGGATCGTCATTTATCTGATGCTCTTCCATAAGCAAAATTGAGTTGGCAGATTGTGTTCTGTTTTCAGATGTAAAGTTACGAAATACTTTTCAGATTGCAACATATTTACTGAAAGATTTTCCCACCTTATAACTTGGTGATTTACCGGAATATGATAAAGAAATAAGTTAAAGGTTAAATGCTTTTTATTGTTTCGTTCGCTTAAAACCAAATCTTATTCAGTTTCCGGAGATTCTTCTTTGTTACCTTCATGCCGGAGGCATCACCGATAATGGCATCGGTGAAGCAGTAGGGACAAACGGCTGTCATGCCGATTGTGTCCTCGATGTAATCTAAAATTTCTGTGGGACGATAGATTTCTTTACACCCTACACAGCCACAGATAGATGAGCGTTCCAGTTCTTCCTTGTTGCCCGTCACATGCTGGTGATACCATGACTTCTGCAATATTGTATAATCCATATCTACCTGCTCAAGCAGATTGATCACTTCATCAAGTGTATATGCTTGGACATCTGAATATTTCTCATGAAAAGCTCTGTTGATACTCATAAAAGAACCCCACGTGCCACGAAAGTACTTGAGATGTATATGTTCCCATTTGCCATCACTTCCGTACAGATTACAACCGTTCATGCCACTGAGTGGAGAACCGGCAAATTGGCACATCAGTTTCAATATGCCATCCTTACCCATCATTCTTGCTGTATCCTCTTTCTGCCACCAGGTGACATAAACTCCAAGTGTGGCACCACTAAGTCCACTCGTACCGGAATAAGCCAGATTATTATCCATCTTTACCAGTGCCATCGCCATACGAGGATCTTTCAGAATCCTGTCAGTATAATGGTAAAACAGATGAGCATGAGTTGCAAACAGCTCATCAATCATCGAATGTTCAGTCCTTTGCGGTTTCTTGTTGTGCATCCGTAGATATTGTCCACTTTTGTCTATTTCCATATTATTGTCTTTTATAATATTGTTTTTCATTCTCCCAAATCATCATCCCATTCTTTTGTTTCTTTCTCAATGTTTTCAATGGCTTGCGTGAGATAGTCATTTGAACCATACTCGTATCCACTTTCTTTGATGAGGCTTTTCAGTTTTCGGAGTCTCATCCGGCATATTTTCAACTCATTAATAATCTCATTCCTGCTAATCATTAATTCTTCCATATATTTGTTTGATTAAAGTTGTATAGTAATATAGTTACTACATGACAAATATAGGCAAGTTTTATCAATAATTCAATAAAAAGTATAGTTCTTGTTGGTTCTTTTATATCACTTTTTAGGTTTAAATCCAAATAAATCGCAATATATTTGGATTTGATTCCGAATATATTGCGATTTATTTGGATTTTGACGATGTATGCTATATCCCAACTTCCAAAATCAATTGTTCCGAAATGAAGAGAGGGAAGCTTTCTATAAAAGGACGTGATATTTATTACGGTTGTGACTCGCCTTCCACGTATTCTTCCAGGAAGAGATGCTCACCGTCGAACACAGCATAAGTATGATGCGTAATCCAGTCACCCAGTATCATCATGCGCGACTTGCGGGTCAGCTCCAAATCCAATTCGATGTGGCGATGACCGAACATAAAGTAATCTATCTCAGGATGGTCCTGGACGTATTTCTTGGCATATAGCACCAGAAATTCCTTGTGCTCGCCCATGTAGGGAGGCTCTTCACCGTTGGGTCGCTTCATGCGACTGTGCTTGGCCCAGTTCAGTCCGAACCACAGTCCCCAGCGGGGATGCAATGAGGAAAACATGATCTGACAACATTTGCTGTGGAAAATGGCACGTATCAGTTTAAAACTCTTGCTTGGGTCACCCAGACCATCACCGTGAGCCAACAGGAAAACCTTCCCGTATATATCCGTAGTAAGCGGTTGCTTGTGCAGGATTACACCACATTCTTTCTCCAGATAGTCGTATGCCCAGATATCATGGTTGCCGGTGAAGTAGTGTACCTCTACCCCCATATCGGTCAGTTCCGATATCTTGCCCAGAAATCGTGTGTAGCCCTTGGGTACTACATATCGGTACTCATACCAGAAGTCGAACATGTCGCCCAACAGATAGACAGCAGCAGCCTTATGCTTGATGCTGTCCAGAAATCTGACGAGACGCCGCTCCTGGGTGCGTCCGTGTTCTATGGCAAGTGAGCCTAAATGGGCATCGGAAAGGAAATATACATTCTTCATCAGCCTGTTTTTATTTAATGATTAGTCAAACCCTAATTCTACGCGAGCCTCTTCAGTCATCATGCTCTGGTCCCACGCGGGTTCAAATACGAGGTTTACATTGGCGCTCTTCACACCATCCACGCTCTCCACCTTGCTGCGTACATCCTCCAGGATGAAGTCGGCTGCCGGACAGTTGGGGGCCGTAAAGGTCATGTCCATTTCCAGTGTGCCGTCTTCCTGCAGGTCTATCTTGTACACCATGCCCAGGTCATATATGTTTACGGGTATCTCAGGGTCGTAAACTGTTTTAAGTACGTCTACGATTCTGCCTTCCGTCTGTATCTTTTCTTCTTGAGTCATTTGCTAAAGAAATAATCTGTTTATTATTTGATTATGTATATCATCTCGATGATTAGTGATGCTCCGGCACGATGGCATAATACACCAGATCCTCATCCGTATGATTGTGCATACTGTGACTGTGTCCCATGGGACAGTAATGCACTTCGCCCGCCTTCACCACTTCTGTGGTATCGTCTATTGTGAAAGTGGCCACGCCGCTTAGGATATATACGATTTCCGAGTTTTGCTCATGTTTGTGGTAACCGCTGGAGGCACCTGGCTTGAGGATGCTGAGCATGATTTTGTTTTTGTCGTCCACGAAGTTGCGGGTATCGAGTTCTCCCTCGCCACCCTTGAAATTCATGATTTTTTGTTCTTCTATTTTTTTGAAGTCTATTACCATATCAATGTCGTTTTATGGGCTGTTAATGCCGATGTGCAACTTATCTTGATGCAAAGATAATGCAAGTCGAAGACAATACAAAATAAAATAC
This sequence comes from Prevotella sp., assembly GCA_036796635.1. GTDB lineage: Bacteria > Bacteroidota > Bacteroidia > Bacteroidales > Bacteroidaceae > Prevotella. The sequence goes on from DAIRCP010000025.1 coordinate 7,557, forward strand.
GAAGTTTTTTATTTTTATTGTTGAGGCGCCGCTTATCTTATCCAAAGATAATGCAAGTCAGAGACGATACAAAATAAAACGGGATTTTTCTTTCATCAGACCAGCCTTCTCCTCAGAGTTTGCCGGAGTCGCGATAGGAGAAATACTGTCCATCGGCCATGATGATATGGTCCAGAAAATAGATACGCATAGTATCACATGCGTTCTTAACCCGTTCGGTGATGCGGTCATCCTCATTGCTGGGGCGAATGTTGTTGCTGGGATGGTTGTGCGCTAGGGCGAGTACGGTGGCATTGTGGAGGATGGCCTCCTTCATGATGAGGCGCACATCCACGGCTGTTTCGCTGATGCCGCCATGTGAGATGCTCTTATAGGCAATGAGGCGGAAGTTCTGATTGAGCAATACAATCCACGCCTCCTCCACATCGAAGTCCTGCATTTTGGGATGCAGCAGATTATAGATGGCATCAGGAGAATTAAGCTGCGGTCGTTCTTCAGCCTGTGCGGATTGCCTGCGCTTGCCCAATTCACAGGCGGCGAGTATGGTGATGGCTTTGGCAGGTCCCACGCCGTTGTATGTGCATAGGTCGTGGATAGTCTTCTTGCCGAGCGTGTTCAGATTGTTTTTACAGTCGCTGAGTATATGTTTCATGAGTTCCACGGCATTCTCCTGCGGAGAACCTGAACCGATGAGTATAGCCAACAGTTCTGCATTGCTGAGTGCCTCTGCACCGAGACGCTCCATCTTTTCACGGGGACGGTCGTCCTCGTTCCACTGATTGATAGTTAGTTTTTCCAATGTGTAAGTTTTAATGGATTAGTTGATTGATGATGCTGTGAAAAAAGATAGGATGAAATACAATTTTACTTATAAAATGTCTTCTCGAAAGCCTGAAATTCATCGTGCTTCAGTACGCACCGTTTCCACCACGACTCCAGAAAGCCGCAACCGTATCCCATGAGTTGTACGAAGGCCGCAGGCACAGACAGCAGCCCCACTTTCAGACTGTGGTTGCATCGGGATGAATCTATCATTATCAGCAGCGCATAGAGCACAATAGGTGACATGGCGATGACCACTACATCATACCAATACCAGAAATCTGCCTTGTTGCCATATACCATCATTACTCTACCCATGGCTGCGATGAGGATAAGTGCGATGACGCCCACGGTGAACACCATTGGCAGCAGATGAACCAACTTCATGGAACCTGGATGGCGCTTCTCCAGATTGATACGTGCGATACCGCTGTTGTAAACCTGGCGGAAGAACTTACGGAAATCAGTCCTGCGCTTATGCCATACCCATGCTTCCGGAAACAGACGGCACTGGTATCCTGCCTCTACGATGCGGTACGAGAAATCGATGTCCTCACCAAACCGCATCTTGGAGAATCCGCCCAACTGCTGATAAACATCATGGCGAATACCCATATTGAAGGAACGGGGATAAAACTTATCCAGCTTCTTCTTGCCGCCACGGATACCGCCGGTGGTGAAGAAGGAGGTCATAGAGTAAGAAATGGCTTTCTGTGTATCGGTGAATGATGGATGTGCATTGTCCGGGCCACCGAAGGCATCAGCCGGTTGGCGTTCCAGTTCATCAGTCACAGCCTGCATGTATCCGGTGGGCAATACTACATCGGAGTCCAGTATCAGCAGGTATTCACCCTGTGCACGTTCAGCACCGTAATTACGGCTCTGACCGGGACCGGAATTCTGCTTCATGAAATACTTCAGGTCTAATAAAGAGGAGTAACTGTCACAGATAGACTTGCAGTCCTTCTGCGAACCATCTTCTACGATGACTACTTCAAAGTCATGGTATGACTGCTCGGTGAGACTTTTTAAAAGTTCATCTACTTCGTCAGGACGATTATAAACAGGAACGATGATGGAGAATTTCATGAAATTAGGAATTTGTGGATGGAAAATCAGACATACATAGTGTCTAGTCTCAATGAAAAGATGGATATTGGGAAATTGCCCGGAGGCAACCCAACATCCATCCGTATAGTTGCTAAAAGGAAATTATTCCTTGACGCGGTTCAGATAGCTACCGTCACGGGTATCCACCTGGATAAGGTCGCCTTCATTGATGAAGAGAGGTACACGAATCTCAACGCCAGTCTCCAATGTAGCTGGTTTTGTAGCGTTGGTAGCGGTATCACCCTTGATGCCTGGCTCAGAATGAGTTACGTGCAGGTTTGTCTTTACAGGCATTTCAGCGTAAAGGATAGTACCGTCAGAAGTATCAGTGACTACTTCCACGATGTCATTCTCCTTCATATACTCATGACCGATAACGAGGTCATTGGCGATAGGAATTTGTTCGTAAGTCTCCTGGTTCATAAAGATACGGCCAGTGGGATCCTCGTAGAGGTATTGGTAGGGACGATGCTCGATGACAACATCTTCCAGTTTGAAACCAACCTGGAAAGTACGTTCAAGTACGCGGCCATCGGTAACGTTCTTCAGTTTTGTGTTCATAACGGTGTTGCCCTTTCCTGGCTTTCTGTGCTGGAAATCGATGCAAACCCAGATACCACCATCCATTCTGATGGCAGTTCCCTTCTTAATGTCTTGTGAATTAATCATATACTTAAATATAGTTTTTTATATAAAATCACCTTTTTCGGGTGCAAAGGTAGCACATTTTTGGAAAAAAACATAAAAGTTGGTGCTAAATTTCGTATAATTCTTGCGTATTTCAAAAATAATACGTAATTTTGCAACCCGATTTAGGTAGAATCGTCAGAATGGCAATTTGAATTATAACAATAAAAATAAGATAAAGCAATGAAAAGAACATTTCAGCCGCACAATCGTCGCCGTGTAAACAAGCATGGCTTCCGCGAGCGTATGACAACAAAGAACGGTCGTCGAGTATTGGCTTCTCGTCGTGCCAAGGGTCGTAAGAAGTTATCAGTATCTGATGAGCATCACGGAAAATAATTCCGGAGCTAGCGGAATATTCGAGAAAAGATAAAACGGAGAGAGACTTTAAGTTTCTTTCCGTTTTTTCTTTTTCACGTTTTTTCTTTGGAAGTATCGAATATTCTTTGTACTTTTGTGCTAGTGATATGATATAAGATATGAACGCAAAGGATTTCTTTGGAACATTCGCGAGCAAATACCTCTGGAAAAATATCCTGGCTATGCTGGTGGTAATCGTCATACTGTGCTTCGGCGTAAAGTTTGGCCTGGACATCTATACCCATCATGGTGAGGGTATCCCCGTACCCAATATCAAAGGAATGGATTATGAGAAGGCACTCAGACTCCTGGAGCAGGATGGACTGCAGATAGAGGTGAGCGACTCGGGATACAACAAGCGCATGCCTGCCAACTGTATTCTGGCGCAGTCGCCTGGATATGGTACAAAGGTGAAGGAAGGACATGTGATATATGTGACGGTCAATTCACCTTCATCCCCGTCGTTTGCCATTCCTGATATTGTGGATAACAGCAGTCTGCGTGAGGCTGAGGCCAAATTGATGGCCATAGGTTTCAAACTGCTTCCACCTAAACTGATACCGGGAGAAAAGGATTGGGTGTATGGCGTACTGAGCCGTGGTAGACGTGTGTCATCTGGTGACCATGTGCCTATCGACATCCCTCTGCAGTTGATTGTCGGCAACGGTGATTACGATGATGAATCGGGCGACATCGACTATACCGGACCTCAGAGTCAGCAGAATGATAATACCCAAGGTGACGTGGATGAGTTCGAAGAGGTGAAGGAACCTCCTACGGGATCATCAAGCTCCAGTGAATAAATGAAGTTATGACAGAAGAAATGATAGACGAAGCTAACGTCATAGAACAGATAGAAGAGGACGACGAAGAGCAGTCGGGACAGCTTTATGAGCATTTCCGCTTTACGGTGGATCCGGGACAGGTACCCATACGAGTGGACAAGTTTATGTTCGATAAGTTGCAGCACTCCAGTCGTAACCGTATTCAGAAGGCTGCAGAAGCCGGTTTCGTACATGTGAACGACCGTCCGGTGAAGAGTAATTATAAGGTACGGCCGGGCGATGCGGTGACGCTGATGTTGGACCGTCCGCATTTTGACTCTACCATTGAGGCAGAGGATATTCCTCTGGATGTGGTGTATGAGGATGATGACGTGATGGTAATCAATAAACCTGCCGGACTGGTGGTACACCCCGGATGCGGAAATTTCCATGGTACACTGGTGAATGCAGTGGCATGGCATCTGCGCAATCTGGACAGTTATGACCCTAACGACCCGCAGGTGGGACTGGTGCATCGCATAGACAAGGATACAAGCGGACTGCTTGTTATCGCCAAGACGCCCGATGCAAAAACAGGTCTGGGTGTGCAGTTCTTCAATAAGACTACGCACCGCAGTTACAATGCGCTGGTGTGGGGTAACTTGATAGAGGACGAGGGCAGAATAGAAGGCAATATCGGCCGTGACCCGAAAGACAGGCTACGTATGACGGTGTTTCCGCCAGATTCTGGCATCGGAAAGACGGCTGTGACCCATTATCGAGTATTGGAGCGCTTTGGCTATGTCACTCTCGTGGAATGTATCCTGGAGACAGGACGTACCCATCAGATACGTGCCCACATGAAGTATATCGGCCATCCGCTGTTCAGTGATGAGCGTTATGGAGGCAATGAGATTATTAGAGGTGAGCGAACTGGCAGTTACCGACAGTTTGTGCAGAACTGCTTTAAACTCTGTCCGCGTCAAGCACTGCACGCCAGAACATTGGGATTTGTGCATCCCATCACTAAGAAACAGATGGACTTCACCAGTGAGCTGCCTGCAGATCTGGATGCACTTATCCAAAAGTGGCGCAACTATATCAAGAATATCAATAATACAAATATTTTATAACATCATAAGTATATGAAACTATTAAAGAGAAATGTAGCCATTGTATGTGGTGGCGATTCTTCAGAGCACGATGTGTCATTGCGCTCTGCTCAAGGACTTTACTCTTTCTTCGACAAAGAGCGTTACGATGTATATATCGTGGATGTGAAGGGACGTGACTGGCATGTGGAACTGTCTGACGGTACCACGGCTGTTATCGACCGTAATGACTTCTCCTTTATGAAGGACGGTCAGGCCACAATGTTCGATTATGCCTATATCACCATTCATGGTACTCCAGGTGAGAACGGTATTCTGCAGGGATACTTCGACCTGATACATCTCCCATATAGCACGAGCGGTGTGCTGGTAGAGGCCATGACTTTCGATAAGTTTGTGCTGAACCAGTATCTACGCGGTTATGGCGTGAGCGTGGCAGAGTCATTGCTCATCCGTAAGGACTATGAACAGCTGGTGAGTGAGGATGAAGTGGAGGAACGTATCGGTATGCCTTGTTTCGTTAAACCGGCGGCAGACGGCAGCAGTTTCGGCGTAAGTAAGGTAAAGAACAAGGATCAGTTGGCTCCTGCCATCCGCAAGGCCATGATGGAGAGTCCGGAGGTGATGGTGGAACAGTTCTTGGAAGGTACTGAGATTTCCATCGGTTGCTACAAGACCAAACAGAAGTCTGTGGTCTTTCCTGCTACTGAGGTGGTCACCACCAATGAATTCTTCGATTATGATGCCAAGTACAATGGTCAGGTAAAGGAGATTACTCCGGCCCGTCTGAGTGATGAGACTACTGAACGTGTCCGTCAGATTACCAGTCAGATATATGATATCCTGCACTGCAACGGTATCATCCGTATTGACTACATTATCGGTAAGGGAAAAGGCAGTAACGGCGAGACAGTGGATAAGATTAATATGTTGGAAATCAACACCACTCCAGGTATGACTCCTACCAGTTTCATTCCTCAGCAGGTGAAAGCAGCCGGATTGTCCATGACTGACGTGCTCACCGACATTGTAGAAAATCAGTTTAAATAATATAATATCAGGCCTTATGCAAATACCATCAGATTTTGACCGTATCCGCCCGTTTGAACCGGAGGAACTACCTGCAGCGTATGACCGTCTGTGTGCAGACCCTCAGTTCAGATATATGGTGGGGCAGATATTCCCTCAGGCACCTTTCGATGTGCTGGAGCAGAAACTGCATCAGTGTACTAACAACTTTGAGTTCCAGTTGACCTTCTGTTATCCTTTTTTGGAGGGTCTGCTCAGAAAAGCCAGTACCGGATGTGATATGGATGTGAGTAATGTGGATATAACCAAACGCTATACTTTCGTGAGCAATCACCGTGATATCGTGCTGGACTCTGCATTCCTCGACAAAATGCTGATAGATACGGGATTCAAAACTACCTGTGAGATTGCCATCGGTGACAATCTGCTGGCGGCTCCCTGGATTAAAGATCTGGTGCGTGTGAATAAGACTTTCATCGTAGAGCGGAGTGCAGGTATTCGCGAGATGCTTGCTAACAGTAAGCGTATGGCAGAATACATGCACTTCGTCATCAACGAGAAACATGATAATATCTGGATAGCACAGCGTGAGGGGCGTGCCAAAGACAGTGATGACCGTACTCAGGAGTCTATCCTCAAGATGATGGCGATGGGTGGCGACGGTTCTGTCGTCAACCGTCTGAAGCAGTTGAACATTGTACCGCTTACTATCAGCTATGAATATGACCCCTGTGATTATCTCAAAGCACAGGAATTCCAGTTGAAGCGTGATGTGGAAGGTTGGAAGAAGACCAAGGAGGATGATGTGCTCTCCATGAAGACAGGTATCACTGGTTATAAAGGTGCCATCCATTATCATTGTGCATCATGTATCAATGATTTTCTGGATACGCTGAATGCGGATATGCCCAAGACACAGCTCTTTAATGCAATAGCTGTACACATGGATCATGAAATCCATCGCAACTATCGTATTTATCCTAATAATTATGTGGCATTGGATGCACTTGAGGGCACAAGTCATACTGGCAAGTATACGGAAGCAGACAAGGCTAAATTCAATGCTTATCTGGATGGTCAATTGGCCAAGATACAGATACCTGACAAGGATGAGGCTTTCTTGTGGGAGCGTATGCTGACCATGTATGCCAATCCACTGCGTAATTATCTCAAGACATGTTGAAGTCGATAGTCTATACTGCACTGGCAGCTCTGTTGTCATTAACCTCCTGTACAAGGGATGCATACGATGAGGGAACGGGTACATTCTCGCTTACTCAGGCTGATTTTGTGGAGGCGCATGCTAATGGTAGTAAGCAGTTGGACTATGTACTGACGGATGATGGCGATTCCCTGAATATGACGAGTGCCCAGAGTATATCTTGGATGCAACAGAAGGATACGCTTTATAGGGCATTGCTCTATTATAATAAGGTGGGAACGAATGAAGCGGAACTGGTCGCATTGTCGTATGTATATACCTTGCAGGCCAAACCTACAAAAAGCTATAAAAGTGTAACTACTGATTCTGCGGATTTTGAGAGTGCATGGGTGAGTAAGAACAGGCGATATCTCAACTTCGGACTGCTCTTCAAAGCCGGTTATACTGATAAGGATGTGACGGGACAGTCCATAGGGTTGGCTTGTGACAGTATTCATCAGAATACTGACGGTACAAAAACTGCATATTATTTATTTCTGCATGAACAGAACGGCGTGCCAGAGTATTTCACTGTCAAATCATACATCAGTGTTCCGATGAGCAGTATTGTTGCGGATAGCGTGGTATTTACGATACATACATATAAGAACGGTGTGCTGCGCAAGAGAATATCACTGCGTGACTGAGGTGCTGACCCATAGTGAAGATAAAAAGAAATCTCCCTTTTCTATATCTCTTCTACAGAGAAAGGAAAGGGAGATTTCTTTTTAATATCTGAATTTGGGTCTTAGAGTGATTCGAGCATTCGCTTGATAACTACAGAAGCGGAAATCTCGCGATTTGCTGCCTCTGGTATTACCAATGAATTCTTACTTTCTATCACATCGTCGGTCACGATGAGACCTCGACGTACAGGCAGGCAGTGCATGAACTTACCGTTGTTGGTCCAACTCATGTGCTCTGTGTCTATCGTCCAACTCATGTCCTTGCTTAGAATCTTGCCATAGTCTGCAGCGTTCTTTACACCCGGACAGCTCCAGTTCTTTGCATAGACGAAGTCTGCTCCCTCCAGTGCTTTCTTCTGGTCATATTCTACCCGTGCATCGCCTACAAACTTAGGATCCAGTTCGTATCCTTCCGGTTGGGTGATGACGAAATCCACATCAGCAGCATTCATCCATTGAGCAAATGAATTAGGCACAGCCTGAGGTAAAGCACGACAGTGAGGTGCCCAGGATAATACCACCTTCGGGCGCTTCGTAGTCTTGTATTCCTCTATAGTAATCAGGTCGGCAAAAGCCTGTAATGGGTGAACGGTAGCTGTCTCCATCGCGAATACAGGGCGACCGCTGTACTTGATAAACTGATTGAGAACTGTCTCTGCATAGTCGTATTCACGGTCTGAGAGACCCGCGAATGAACGAACGCCGATGAGGTCACAGTAACTGCCCATGACAGGGATGGCTTCCAGCAAATGTTCGCTCTTGTCACCGTCCATGATGACACCGCGTTCTGTTTCCAGTTTCCATGCACCGGCGTTTACATCCAGCACAATCACATTCATACCTAAGTTGAGTGCTGCCTTCTGTGTGGACAGACGGGTACGCAGGGAGTTATTGAAGAATATCATGAGCAAGGTCTTGTTCTTGCCCAATGCCTGAAACTGATAACGGTCCTGTTTAATCTCCTGAGCTTCGGTCAATGCCTGTTGCAGATTACCGATGTCTTCTACGTTGATGAATGTTTTCATACCTTAATATATATTTGAATAATGAATTTCTTATTTTCTGATTTGTCCGTCGCCTGTAATCAACCATTTGTAAGTGGTGATTTCCTCCAATGCCATAGGACCGCGTGGACCCAGTTTTTGTGTGGAGATGCCTATCTCCGCACCTAATCCGAACTGTGCTCCATCCGTGAATGCAGTGGAGGCATTGACATATACGCAGGCTGCATCCACATGCTGCTGGAAAAGCAGGGCGGCTTCCTGATTCTCCGTAATGATGGCTTCACTGTGCCCGCTGCCGAACTGGTCGATATGGGTGAGTGCCTCCTGGATATCAACTACTGTCTTGATGGCCATCTTGTAATCCATAAACTCTGTGCCGAAACTGTCGTCTGTGGCATGCTGGAGTAAGGTGGCAGGGTATTTACCGTAAAGTGCAGCAAAGGCGGGTTCGTCGGCATAGATGGTCACGTTGCTTTTGCTTAATGGTTCGCAGAGTGTGGGTAAGTCGTTCAGACGGTTCTGATGGATAATCAGACAGTCCAGCGCATTGCAGACGCTTACGCGACGTGTCTTCGCATTGTTGATGATGGCGCTTCCTTTACTTACATCACCGTCTTTGTCAAAGTATGTATCTACCACACCGGCTCCGGTCTCAATAACAGGCACACGGGCATTGTCTCTTACAAAGTCGATGAGTTTCCTGCCTCCGCGGGGGATGCACAGGTCAATATAACCTACAGCACCCAGCATTTCACCGGTTGCCTCGTGTGTGGCGGGCATCAATGCCACCACATCCGGACTGACATGATATTGTGTGAGTATCTCATGGATAAGAGCTACTTCCTCGCGGTTGCTGTCATCAGCGTCTTTTCCGCCTTTAAGCACACATGCATTGCCACTCTTGAAACAGAGGGAGAATACATCGAACGTAACATTAGGGCGTGCCTCATAGATCATACCGATGACACCGAAGGGGACACTGATGCGCTTGAGTATCAGTCCGTTCGGTAAGGTGTGTTCTTTTGTTATATGACCCAGCGGAGAGGAGAGACTGGCCACATGGCGCATATCACTGGCGATAGCTTCGAGACGTTCGGCTGTAAGTTGCAGACGGTCGTACAGAGGATTAGAAGGTTCCATGCGTGCCAAGTCTTTGGCATTGGCATCCAATATGCGCTGTTTCTGCGAGACAATTGCTTTTGCTACAGCATTTAGTATCTCATTACGCTGCGCGTCAGAGATAAGCGCCAGTTGCTTGCTGGCTGCTTTTACGCGTTGGAAGGTTTCTGTCAGTTTCATGTGTCTTTTTTTTAGTTTATTGTGTTTCCGCTTGTCATCCTTCCTGTTGGAAAGAAGATGCGATACTATGCAGGGATAAACTCTGTGTGTGGTGTCTCTGCAGGATGTTTAATCAGGTTCACGAGGATATTTTCCCGTTCACCATTGGCAATCACCACTCTGATGCCTTTTGCCTGTATCTTGTTGGCAGTGGTGTATTTGGAATGCATACCTCCACGACCGAAAGCACTCTTTTCTGGTTGGATATATTCACTCAGGTCCCTGCCGGGAGCTACCTGTGCGATGAGTTCAGCAGCAGGGTCATCAGGTGATGCCGTATAGATACCATCGATATTACTCAATAATACCAGTGTATTGGCCTCCATCATCTGAGCGATGAGGCCGGAGAGTTCATCATTATCAGTAAACATCAGTTCCGTAATGCTTACCGTATCATTTTCATTGACGATAGGGAGAACATTATTTTCCAGCATGACTGTCATGCAGGAGCGCTGGTTGTTGTACTGGTCACCCGGGTCAAAGTTCTCTTTCATGGTGAGCACCTGACCGATGTGGATGTCGTGTTCGCGAAATAAATCGTAGTAAAGGCCGATGAGTTTTACTTGCCCCACAGCGGAGAACAATTGGCGCTGTTCCACGCTGTCAAGTTTATGGTTGGCACTTGTTTCACCACGGCCTGAAGCCATGGCTCCGGAAGAAACCAGAATGACTTCGAAACCATTGTTGCGTAGCCATGCTATCTGGTCCACCAAAGCAGACATGCGGGTGACGTCGAGTTTTCCGTCATTGCGGGTAAGTACGTTGCTACCCACCTTTACTACGATTCGCTTATTCATTATTTCTTTTTCTTATCGTTTTCTCTTATCTCTACGCGGCGGATTTTTCCACTGATAGTCTTCGGCAGTTCATCCACGAACTCAATGATTCTTGGATATTTGTAAGGAGCAGTAACACGTTTCACGTGTTGCTGGAGTTCCTTGACCAAGTCATCTCCAGCTTTGTCTTTCCACTCCTTACCCAAGACTACGGTAGCTTTTACCACCATACCACGTATATCATCAGGCACACCGGTAATGGCACATTCCACTACGGCAGGGTGTGTCATCAGGGCGCTCTCAACCTCGAACGGACCGATGCGGTAACCGCTGCTCTTGATAACATCATCTATACGGCCTACAAACCAGTAGTATCCGTCTTCATCGCGCCAGGCCATATCTCCTGTGTGATAAGCACCGTCGTGCCATGCATTTTTGGTAAGTTCCTCATCACGATAGTATTCCTTAAAAAGTCCGATAGGCTTGCGCTTGTCGGTGCGGATGATAATCTCACCCTTCTCACCATCCTCGCAGCGTGTGCCGTCTGCTTTCACCAGGTCAATGTCATATTGAGGATTAGGTAGACCCATACTTCCTGGTTTCGGAGTTACCCACGGCATAGTACCTAGGGTCATGGTGGTCTCAGTTTGACCGAATCCTTCCATCAACTTGATGCCGGTAAGTTCGTAGAACTTATCGAATACGGCAGGATTCAAAGCCTCGCCTGCTGTGGTGCAGTAACGAAGTGAACTCAAGTCATACTTGGAGAAGTCCTCGCGAATCATGAAGCGATAGACCGTAGGCGGTGCACAGAAAGAAGTGATATGGTATTTTTCCATCTGTCTGAGCATTTTGTCGGCTGTGAACTTCTCATGGTCGAAGACGAATACCACAGCTCCGGCAAACCATTGACCATAAAGTTTACCCCATACGGCCTTACCCCATCCGGTATCAGCCACAGTTAGGTGGATACTGTCTTCCTTCAGATTATGCCAGAATACACCAGTAGTGAGGTGACCGAGTGCATAGAGAAAGTCATGGGCTACCATCTTAGGTTCGCCGCTAGTACCGCTGGTGAAATACATCAGCATAGTATCGCTGTTTTCATTTACATGCTGTGGACGCACAAACTGAGGTGCCTTTGCCCACTCCGTATGCCAATTGTGGAATCCTTCCGGTACTGTATAGTTATCATCATTTACAGACTGATAGTCATTGGCCACGGCAATAAGCGTCTTCACTGACGGGCTATCAGGCATGGCCTGATGAATCTGTTCTGTGACATACGCATCGTTCACGCAGATAATAGCCTTAATGGATGCACGTTCGTTACGGTACACGATATCTTTCTTGGTAAGCATATGTGTAGCAGGAATAGCTACAGCACCTAACTTATGAAGTGCCAATATAGACAGCCAGAATTCATAGCGGCGCTTCAGTATAAGCATCACCATATCGCCATGGCCGATGCCCAACTGTTGGAAATAGCTAGCGGTCTGGTCAGTTTGTTCCTTCAGGTCTTTAAAAGTGAAACGAATCTCTTCGTTCTGATCACTCGTCCATAGCAGGGCGAGTTTATCCGGTTGTTCTTCTGCCCAGACGTCCATGACGTCATAAGCGAAATTGAAATGTTCCGGAATAATGAATTGCAGGTTCTTCTTATAGTCCTCCTGAGAGGTGAAGGTGGTCTGCTTAAGAAATCTTTCTACCATTGTCATTAAGAATACTAATCATTAAATTGTGACTACTAAAAACTTCACAGGTTTGCCGTCCAGTGCTCTCATGCAATGGGGCTGTTTGGCATCGAAATAGATGCTGTCACCTTCGTTTAGAATCATCACCTTGTTACCTATTGTTATCTCTAGTCTGCCTTCCACTACATAGTCAAATTCTTGACCGTCATGGCTGTTCTTGTTGAACTTTGTTCCATCAGGAAGAGGGTCCACTTGTGTCATGTAAGGTTCTACCTTTTTACCACGGAAGCCACTTGCCAGACTCTCATATTTATAGTCCTTGCGGCGCTCTACTTCAGGTCCCTGTCCCTTACGTGTAAGGAAATAAGTACTCATGTGCGGTTCTTCGCCGAACATTAACACATCGAGAGATATACCATAGCGCTTGGATATCTTTGATAATCTGTAAACAGACGGGTCAGCTTCGCCGGCCTCAATCATTTGATAGTGCTCTAAGGTGATATCACATAATTTAGCCACTTCTTCCGCAGGTATATTCAGTACCTCACGCAGGCCTTTTAAGCGTTCACCTATTTGTTTTATTGGTTCATCCATAACCTAAAATGTTTTATTTCGCACCAAAAATACAAATTATTTTCGATATATGAAAGCGAAAGTTTTGTTTTATTTATTGGTTTCTTAATGAAATGCAAAATGCTGCACATCCCATAAAAATATGTGCAGCATTCTGTAATGATTTATTTCAATCCGGCTTTCAGTCCCCGAATTACTGCACTGGTAAATCCGGCATGTTCCATTTCGTTGAGTCCCTTGATAGTTACTCCTCCAGGAGTGGTTACCAAGTCGATAGCAGCTTCCGGATGCATACCGTTGGCTTGCAGCAAATCCACGGCACCTTTCATCGTTTGTAATACGATTTTGGTGGCATCTTTAGCTTTGAAACCTAGTTCTACACCACCTTCAGCAGATGCGCGTACATAGCGCATGGCATAAGCGATGCCGCAGGAGGCCAGGGTTGTGCCGGCTGCCAGTAAGCGTTCTTCAGTCACCAGCGTGCCGCCTAGTTCATCAAAGATATCTGTGATGAGTTTGGTATTCTCGTTGGATGCTTTCACCGGTACGAGGAAAGTCATAGACGACAGTTGGGCAATAGCGATGTTCGGGATGGCCAGAAAGAGGGAAATCTCATTGCCCACCCAAGACTGAATCTGTGATGAAGTTATGCCTGCCGCAATCACAATCAGAATCTGTTTGCTGGGGTTGAGTTCATCTTTGATGTCGTTGAGTACGCGCTCAACGAGCCATGGCTTGACTACCACGGTCACGATGTCGGCTTGTTGAGCTGCTATCTTATTGTCTGTGGTGATACTGGCACCGGTTTCAGCAAAGCGGTTGAGCGCTTCCTGTGATGGATCGGCTACTGTGATGTCGGAGTTGTTGAAGAATTCTCCTTTTAACAGACCTTCTACGAGTGAACCACCCATAGCGCCTGCACCTATTACTGATATTTTCATTGTATCTTTTGTGTTTGTTTCTTATAGTTCATTTAATACGGTCTCCAGTCGCTGGATGAAGTCATCCACATCTGAACGGGTAAGACAGAGTGGTGGCAGGATTCGGAGTATGTCCGTAGATGCGCAACCTGTGAAACAGTGCTGTTCATAGATGAGTTTGCTGCGCACTTCTTTGTGGGGAATGTCGAGCACGACACCGATCATCAGGCCTCGCCCGCGTACCTCTTCAATATGAGAGTTGCGCTGCTGTAGTTCCTTGAGTTCATCCATCAGGTAGTCACCCACCAGATGAGCATTTTCCACGAGTCCCTCTTTCTCAAACACATCCAGTACAGCCAGTGCAGCTGTACAAGCCATGTGGTTGCCGCCGAAGGTAGTTCCCAGTCTACCGTAAACAGGTTGGAATTCCGGTGAGATAAGTACACCGCCCATAGGGAAACCATTGCCGATACCCTTTGCCATTGTAATCAGATCTGGTTTGATGCCCAACCATTGGTGAGCGAAGAACTTGCCTGTACGACCGTAACCACATTGTATTTCATCGCAGATCAGGAAGGTGCCATATTTTTTGCAGGCTTTCTGAAGTCCCTGTGCAAACTCTTTGGTAAGTAGGTTACAGCCCCCTACACCCTGGATGCATTCCAGCATACAGGCGCACACATCACCTTTAGCGAGTTCCTTTTCCCATGCCTCCAAGTCATTGATAGGAAGAAACGTCACATGATCATTGTCATTGATAGGAGCTATAATCTTTGGATTGTTTGTTACTTCTACAGCTAGAGATGTACGTCCGTGAAAGGCTTTCTCTACAGAGAGCACACGCTTTCTGCCATTAGTGAATGATGCCAGTTTCAGCGCATTCTCATTGGCTTCTGCTCCTGAGTTGATTAGGAAGAGCTGATAATCGTCATAACCGCATACTTTACCTAAACGTTCTGCCAGCTTCTGCTGGAGTTTGTTGATAACAGAGTTGGAATAGAACCCCAACACATTCATCTGCTTGGTCATCATCTCCACATAATGAGGATGACAGTGACCGATGCTGATTACTGCATGACCGCCATAGAGATCCAGATATTCCTGACCTTTATCGTCCCATACCTTACAACCTT
Organism: Prevotella sp.; assembly: GCA_036796635.1. Lineage (GTDB taxonomy): Bacteria > Bacteroidota > Bacteroidia > Bacteroidales > Bacteroidaceae > Prevotella. The sequence continues at coordinate 22,766 of DAIRCP010000025.1, forward strand.
TACCCTTGACGATATTTACGCCAAACAGGGGATATACATCAAATAGTTTCATACTTTTTGCGTTGTTATGATTGTTAAAATGCAGATGCTTTCAGACGGAGACCTGTCGTCTCGTCCAAGCCGAACATGATGTTCATATTCTGCACAGCCTGACCTACGGCACCTTTCAGCAGGTTATCTATGGTACTGGTGATAAGCAGTTTATTACCATACTTCTCACAGTGTATCAAAGCCTTGTTGGTATTCACCACCTGTTTCATGTCTATAGGCTTGTCTGAATAATGTGTGAAGGCTGCATCCTGATAGAATGACTTGTAACCTTCTATGATTTGTTCTATAGGCATATCGGTCTTCACCACTTCTGTGGCAAATATGCCACGTGCGAAATCACCGCGGTATGGGATGAAGTCGATATCCACATCCAGTGCGCCTTGTGTCTGCTTGAGACTCTCTTTGATTTCCGGCACATGCTGATGCTGAAATGGTTTGTAGATACTCATGTTGTTGTTGCGCCAGGAGAAATGGGTTGTTGCACCTGGTTTCTGCCCGGCACCGGTGGAACCGGTGATGGCATTGACCGATACATCTTCTTTCAGCAGATGGAGTGCGGCAGCAGGCAATAGACCTAACTGGATGCAAGTAGCAAAACAGCCAGGATTGGCTACATGCTGAGCCTGGGCAATACGTACCTTGTTGATTTCCGGTAAACCGTAAACAAAATCATGGTTGGTGGATGTGGGGTGCTGTGTATGCGCGTATGTCTGTGGGGCTAAACGGAAGTCCTGAGCTAGATCGATGATTTTTACATTATCTGGTATCTCATGCTCCTGCATAAAAGCCTCGCTCTTGCCGTGACCGAAGCAGAAGAAGACAACATCCACTTGGTCGAAAGGCATCTCACTGGTGAACTGTAAGTCACAGTCACCTGCCAGTCCCTCGTGCACATCACTCACCAGGTTACCCGCATTACTCTCCGAATTGGCAAATACAATATCAGTCTCAGGATGATTGATGAGCAATCTGATTAATTCGCCACCCGTATATCCGGCAGCTCCTAATATACCTATTTTAATCATTATTATCTTTCTTCGTTGGGGTGGATTCCGTAATATACACGCAGTGGAGTAGAGAGCACCTTGATGAAACCTTTGGCATCATCGGCAGTCCAACCACGCTGCATTTCACCGTATTCACCTAACTTGGATTTTGTCAGGTCGTCAGCAGAATCCACACCAACAGTCTCGAATCCGAATGGACGGAGTTTTAGAATGGCTGTGCCGTTCACATTACGCTGACTGGATAAAAGCATCGCTTCGATATCCGGCATGACGGGCTCCAGATACTGGCTCTCGTGCAGGAACATTCCGTACCAGTTGCCTATCTGGTCTTTCCAGTACTGCTGCCATTTGCTCAATGTGGATTTTTCCAGCAGACGGTGTGCCTCGATAATCAGTTTTGGGGCAGCAGCTTCAAATCCTACACGACCCTTGATGCCGATGATGGTATCGCCTACGTTGCAGTCACGACCGATGGCATAAGCAGCACCAATCTCCTCTATCTTCTGGATAGCTTTGATTTTATCATCAAACTTCTCGCCATTCACAGCAGCAATCTCACCTTTCTCGAAGGTAATCTTCAGCGTAGACTCATTCTTGTTGGTCACATGTTTCAGGTAAGCCTCTTCCGGCAGTCCCTGTGTGGCATCCAGAATCTCGCCACCGCAGATACTAGTACCCCAGATACCCACATTATAGGAATATTTCAGTTTGGTGAAGTCAGCAAAGAAACCATGTTCATTCAGGTAATCCACCTCCTCCTTACGGCTCAGAGCATGGTCGCGCGTGAGTGTGATAATCTCCACACCGGGAGCCATGACCAGGAAAGTCATATCAAAACGAATCTGGTCGTTGCCGGCACCGGTACTGCCATGAGCGATGGCATCAGCATTGATTTCCTTGGCATAACGAGCGATGGCGATAGCTTGGAATATACGCTCAGAACTGACGGAGATGGGGTAGCAGTTATTACGGAGTACATTGCCGAAAATCATATATTTCAGAGATTTCTCGTAATATTCCTGTGTCACATCGAGTGTGGCATATTTCACAGCGCCCAGTTTGTAGGCGTTTTCCTCATTCTTCTTTAATTGTTCAGCACTAAAACCACCTGTATTGGCGCAGGCTGCATATACTTCGTATCCATCCTGTGTGAGTTTCATTACAGTGTAAGAGGTATCCAGACCTCCTGAAAATGCTACTACTACTTTTTTCTTAGCCATATTCGTTGTGTGTTATTATTGTTCTTCTTTCATTTTGCTAATTCTCTCCAGTACATCTGCAGGTAATTTTACAGGCAGATGCTCTTCCGGGTCATACATCATGGCGGTGCAAATACAATATTTGCGGCATGTGCGATGCAATACGTCTACATTGATGCAACCTTCACAACCGCGCCAGAATGATTCGTCATCCGTCAGGTCGGCAAATGTAACTGGCTTATATCCTAACTGGGTATTCATGCGCATCACAGCAGCTCCGCTGGTGAGTGAGAATATCTTGGCGTGAGGCCAGCGTGTGCGTGCGAGGGTGAAAGTCATATCCTTGATACGCTTGGCCAGTCCGAGTCCTCGAAAGTCAGGGTGCACAATAAGTCCGGATGTGGTAACATATTGCTTGTTACCCCAAGTTTCTATATAGCTGAATCCGGCAAATGTATCCCCAGAAAGGGCTATTACTGCTTTAGCCTCTTTCATCTTCGTTGCCACATATTCATGAGTACGCTTTGCTATTCCGGTTCCTCTCACCTTAGCGGCATCAGCGATAGTCTTGAGAATTGTGTCTACGTAGACCTCGTGTTCGGGGCCTGCTACCACGACTTTAATTTCTTCCATTATTCGTGTTCGTTTCTAATTCGGTTTTTGTTATCTCATGTTAGGCACTACTTCGCTTAATATGTCGATAATTTCTTTTTCTGGTGTTCCTTGTTTGGTTACAATAAAGATGGTATCGTCACCGGCGATTGTGCCTAATATCTGTCTTATATTACTGCTGTCAATGTTGTATGCTATGCTGCTGGCATAACCTGGCCGGGTCTTGATCACTCCCATGTTGCCAGAGAAGTTGATGGATATGAAACCAGGTACCTGCATCATTTCCTTAGCTTGGGCAGGGGTGGTTATACGTTTGTACATAGTCTCATTGGGTAATACATAGACGTAATCCCCACGCATAGATGCAGCCTTTGCTACCTTCAGTTGCTTAAGATCGCGGCTGAGTGTGGCTTGGGTGAGTCTGAAACCTTCCTGCTTTAAAGCATTAAGTAGTTCTTCCTGATTACCGAGTTCTTGGCTTGAGATAATCATTCTCAAAGTTTCCAATCTGTCCTTCTTAACTTTCATTGGTTGAATATTTATACGTTTGACGCTGCAAAGATATACATAAATATGCAAACATCCAAATGTTTTCGTATATTTTTTCGTATTTATGCATAAAAAGAGTGGCATCCACTTGATGATGCCACTCTAATAATATATAAGGTGTAAACTAATTACTTGATTACAGTCTTCGTTCCGTTAATGATATACAGTCCTTTGAGTCCCGTCAATGTCTCGCCTGCGTTTCTGACTTTTTGACCATTCAGGTTATAGATGGCACCGTCTGTCGTATGTATAGCCTTTAAGTCGCTGATAGCAGTTGCTATATCGCTTGTGCTGAATTTGATAGCATGCAGAGCTACGTCACCACCGGCGTCTTTGGTTTCGTTGGTACCTTCATAGGTTACTTTATACTTCTTGCTGGGATCAAGTGTTAATGTAACCATGACAGTCTTGGCAGTAACGGATACACCATTAGCAGTGACTGCATCACCTTCGGTAGGAGTAGCTGTTACTACGAGGCATCTGTTTGCTGTGCTGCTCGTAGATGTACCAAATGCTTTCAATATCTTGACACCTGTAATATAAGTGGTGAATGATTTGGCACTGTTGCCCATCTTTATTCCTACTCCGGGAGCGCTCTTTGTCGTAGCCTCTGTTTCTGTAGTTGGGTCAAGTGTCAGTGACTTGTTGTCCACTCTGGTGGCACCACCTTCTATCCATGCAGCACCTTCTGCCTGTCCTGCAGTTACATTTTCTGCGGTTGGCAGGAATACCTCTTCAGCAGTAAATGCTTTATAATACTGCGGTACGGCGATTGTCCATCCATCAGTGCTGATAGGTGCCAGACGATAAGTAGTGTCATTGTTGGCAGCATAAATATAAACGATACCTGTAATACTCTTCAATGCAGTATCTGCTGGTAGTACATAACCTACACCGAAGTTGTCTTTAATCTCAATAGTATCACCGGCAGCATCTTTTACGAATCGTTTGCTGTTGTAAGTGTACAGTTTTACATCACTCAGCGCACAGAGTTTTAGTATCTTTGCTGCATCCTTTGCTGCCTTGACAGATGCCAGGCCGTCTGCGACAATTGCACTGCCAGCTGTTGCTGTCACTGTAGTTACATCAGTACTGTCTCCAACTGTCATTTCGTTTGTACCGTAATATGGACTGAATTTACCTGCAATAGAACCGGTAAGTATGTCATTGCTCTTGACATTCAATCCCATCTTGTAGAGTACCATGCGAGCTTTGCTCTCATCCTGTATCACGACATAGTTGTCATTGGCAAATACTACAGCGTTTTTCTTGTGGTTCAGGTTCAGACGGGCTTCTGTCTTAGCAGTTAAAGCTACAAACTGACCAATACTGTCTACTACCGTAAGAGGAATTCTCGGCTCTTCATAGGTTGTGGTATTCTCATCAGTCGGCTGAAGGAGTACAGTAATACTGTTTATCTGAGTGTTGCCAGCTATGCCGAGTAGTACATTGGTAGAGTTTCCTGTCCATGTACCAGTGGTAGCAGCTACACCGTTGAATGTATTGCTTGCATTCCATTTTGAAGTGCCTAGAGTGACATTCTTGATAGCTTTTCCGGCTGCGCCTTCCAGAATAATCTTGCCACCGTAAACACGGAGCTGTGGTTTGCCACTATTGTTCCAGATGCGGTTTGTTGTTCCGCTATTATTAGGCGTAATTGTTACGTTGAGATTTTTATTGTTAATAATCTTATTACTTGTGATATCACCATCTGTAGATGTGCTTGATGACATGCTCCAAGCTGTAGAATCGTTTATGTTGATTTTTACAGTATCAGTAGGAACCACATAATCACCAGTCTTCTGAATGTAAATCAGATCAAAGCATTTTGTGCTGCTTCCTGCTGTAGGAATGGTGATATCAGTAGATTTAGTCAGTGTTATGTCCTTCGTGCCATTCGTCAGATAGCCGACAGTAGCAACGACAAGTGAATCTACATTTCCAGCTTTTATTGTAAAGTTGGTGCCTGTATTACCCCATACTTGAGCAAAGATTTTATAAATACCTGCAGGTAATGTCGTCGCCTTTATTTCCGTTGTACCGGCATTGTAAGCACCTTTGGATGATGAGCATCTTATATTTGCATTGCCATCTGTTGTCGTTGTCATGCCTGCAATGTCCTCAGCCTCACTGTAATATACGATATGGTTGACTGCCGGACTCTTATACGTGATGGACTTTGTATTGTCACTTCCAGCCTCGAGTGCAATATTGTAATTGAATTCCTTGTTGTTTGCTGTTGTGCTGAGCAGTGAGTCACCAACCTGAATGAACTGAGGATAAGCCACCTTGACAGTCTCTTTCTCAAAGTTTGTTCCGGAAGTAATCTTAGCCAATGTGTTACCTGCTTCGTCTGTTGCATTTACGGTATAATTTACCTTCGATGCCTCATAGAATGTCAACGGGATAATGTTACTGGTAGAATCCTTGACCAGTGTGATGGTCTTGTTTCCATTCTGATAGATGAATTTCTTAGAACTATCCGTATTGAAGAATGAAGCCATGTCTGTAGCGCTGGCTGTTGCTTCATTACCGATTGTGCCATCATAGACTACAGGTGCTTTCAGTTCATTGGTACCATCGGTAAATGTGATGGTATATTTTGTCTGAGACTCAGCTCCTACTGTTGTGATGGTCAGTACAGGTGCATTGGTGGATGCTTTTCCATACAGATCAGATCCTGCAGCATTACCTGTCCACTGGAAGATAATATAGTTTTGTCCGGCAGAGTAGATAGCTTTTACTGCATCAGTTACATCTTGTGAAAGTCCGATACGGTCGCCTGTTCCACCTGTAGATGCAGAAGCGACAGCTTTACCAGCTCTGTTTGATGTGTAACGCAAGTCACCGGTAAGTGTAGGTATAGCACTGTAATCCAGTGTAAAGTCTTTGGCCATGTAATAGATGATGTCTGTTCGTGCTTTACTGCCTCCTTGTTTTACACTATAAGTGAGTTTCGCACTTGTGATGGATTCACCATTGGGTATGCTGAATGAAAATTCAGCATAGGCGGCTCCAGCCCAGCCCGTAGCCGCATCATTGTTGTAATGCTCTTTTTCTGAGTCTACAGTGTTGGCACCTGTATTACTTCCCCATTGTGTTCCAGCGGTGTGAACCAATGTGGCTGTAATGTCTCCTGCCATTACCGATGATGTACCGATAAATGCCAATAAGGCAGTCAAAAACGTTGTAAGTAAGTTCTTTTTCATTATTTGTCTTGTAGGTTATAAGTTACGTCTTGCGGTCTGTTGGCGTATTGTTTTAGTTTCTTGTTTATAAGTAGTTGCAGACCGATTATTCTTCCCGTCTTAGGGGTAAGATCAACTACGTTTCTGATAATTGTTAGTTTGGGTTTAGGTATACAATAGATTTTGTTTAGATTGCAAAAATAGTGTTTTATTTGTAAAGTCGCTTTTTTCTTAACGTATTTTATAAATAATGCCAAGATTAATTTAGGATAGGAAACTTACCTATTATGAAAAAACAAGTTTCGACAATGAGAGACCGCATTCGGTAATTATATGAAATCGTATTTTTAAACATAGTTTTTACCATTTTATCATAAAAATATAGTAAATTCATAAATTTTAACGACATTAATGTTCTTTATTGGTTATTTTCTGATTAAATTTGTACCAGAATCAAAAATAATATAAATTATGAAGAATCTGAAGAATCATGGTAGACAAGTCAGTCTTGGGCTATTCACATTCCTTTTATGTCTTATTGGAACAAGTTGCACAAATAGTGATTATGACCTGGATTCGCTGGAAAATTTAATTGGTCTTGGCGGCGATGAGTTGGTCTTTCCTAGCAGTTCGACAGATACCCTTAAGTTGGCAGATATTCTGGATGTGAAGGAGGGGGACTGTATAAAACTGAATGCTGCGGGCGATTATGTGTTTTATCGCAAAGGTGAAGACGTCTCGCCGGCCATTCCTGTTATTGATAAGGTCACTGTTTATCCCAAGTCGTCAGCCGGCATGGAAGTGCCTTTCCCGTTTGTTTCCTCAACAGTGAATGTAAGTCCTACTACAGTGCTTACGTTTAATTATGAAGGTCAGAAATCAGATGAAATAGTAGGTGTCAATAAGGCGACAATTGATGATGCGACCATTACTGTGACTTTCAAGTTCTCAAGTGACATGGCGGAAATTAAGAAAATAGACCATATTGCTCTTAATTTTCCTGCATATATGCTATTGTCTGATGTGAAAAGTACCGCCGTTTCTACTACTGTAAGTGGTTCGAAAGTTACTTTGACAGATATCCCTACCACACCGTCTGTACAGACATTGACCCTGCATGTGACCAATCTCGATTTTACACAGGCAGATAAGACATTAGGTCAACTTACTATGACTGGCAATCAGATGAAGATAGATGGTACTGTGACGATGGAGATGACGTCTGCCGGCATTACCAAACGCAGTAATACACCAGGAACAATAACTATGGAAGCTGCTTATGATGCCATGGTCATCAATAGCGCTACGGGCTACTTTAAACCGACCATTAATCTCAATAATTTCGGTAGGGCCAATGTAGGTTCCGTACCGGATTACCTTCGTGACGATCATGTAGTAGTAGACTTGTCCAATCCTCAGATTAATCTGAATGTCACCAACAATATGAATATTCAGGGCAATATCACAGGAGTCATATCTTCCTATAAGAACAGTGTGGCTACCAAGACCGTCACAGTGAATGATATCGTGCTTCATCCAGATGTTTCAGCCAATGCTGCTGGGGTCACTACAAAAGCAAGTATCTGCCGCACGGCTTCCACTGATGCCGGTACGGATTACTATGTGAAGTCAGACCTCTCCGAGTTGATACAGACGATACCTGATTATGTGACGTTCACAGGTTCTGTGGTAGCAGATGAAACGCGTGAAAGTACTTTCAGATTAGGCAGTAATGCAGGCAACAAAGTGAATCTGTCGTATGAGATAAATGCTCCCCTGGCATTCGGCGAGAAAGCGCATATCATATATAAAGATACCACCGACAATTGGAATGATGATATCAAGGACTACAGTCTGGCGAAGAATGCCTATGTCAATATAAGTGCCAATATAGAAAATCGTGTTCCGGCTTACTTGAAATTGTCTGCCAAGGCATTGGATGTGAACAAGAAGGTGCTGGATAATGTGAATGTGGATGTGACTTATGGTGATGGAAACTCCAGTATCAAAGCATCATCTGATGGAACTGCTTCTACATATACTCCTGTAAATATAAAACTGTCAGAGTCAACAACCGGTGCGATGAAACAGGTGGATGGTCTGCTTATTACTGCCGATGCTACTACGCAGTCGGATGGTGCTCCTACCGTTGTGGGTGTTACGCTGAATTCTCGCAACCACTGTCTCATTGCACGTGATATTGTAATCAAACTGGTAGGCAAGGTAGAAAAGAAATTATAAACACACACAACACTTATGATTATGAAATCAATACATCAATATATACTCCTTGCAGGACTATTGTCTTGCACAGGTACCGTATGTGCCCAGACACTCAGTTCGGCATATTTCACGTCAGATATGAAGTTCCGTCATACGCTTAATCCGGCTTTTGGCAATGACCAGAATTATATTTCCCTTCCAGGATTGGGTAATGTGAATGTAAGTACACAGGGCAACTTCGGTTATGAGGATGTGATAAAGCCCAATCCGCTTTATCCGTCGGAGAGTACCAAGAAGGTTACCACTTTTATGAATCCCAATATTACGGATGCAGATGCTTTGGAGGGATTCAGCACTGGTAACAACAGGGTAGTGGGTAATGTGAATGTTACGTTGTTTTCTGCCGGATTCAAGGGCTTGGGCGGTTACAATACAGTAGAGATTAATTCCCGTTCATCCTTTGGCATGTCAGTGCCCTATGAACTGTTTGCCTTTGCCCGTAATATCGGCAATAGTTCGTATGACATTGGCAATATCAATGCCACGGCCATGTCTTTTGCAGAACTTGCATTCGGACATTCGCAGGATATCAGCAAACAACTCAGAATTGGAGCAAAGGTCAAGGTCCTTTTGGGTTTGGGCAGAGCCGATGTGAAACTGCAGAATGTCAAGGCCGATTTGTCTGATGCCAATAAGTGGATTATCACGGCCGATGGACAGGCAGATGTTTCCGTCAAAGGCATTGAATTGAAATCAGCTACCAAAGACTATAAAGTGGAGGGTGCAGGCACGTATGAATATGTGAATGACGTAGATGTGAAAAACGGCGGACTGAATGGCTTTGGTTTGGCCGTGGATTTAGGAGCAGTCTATAAGGTAAATCGTGACTGGACTGTCAGTGCAGCCTTGCTTGACCTAGGCTTTATCAGGTGGAACAATGATGTCCAGGCCGTAAACCGCAGCAACAAATTCATTTTTGATGGATTCCATGATGTGTCAGTAACAGAGGATCGCGGTGAACAGATAGATACCAAAGCAGATAAGTATTCTGATCAGTTGGCAGACTTTGCCAATCTGAAAGATGAAGGAGATAAAGGTGGTCGTACTACCGGTATCGGCGCTACAGCCAATATTGGCGTGGAATATAAGTTGCCCGTATATCGCCCGATGACTTTTGGATTTCTGAGTACCACCCGTATCAATGGTGACTATTCCTGGACAGAAGGCAGACTGAGTGCTAACTGGACACCACTCAGATGGCTCGATGGTGGAGTTAATTTTGCTGTGAGTAGTTTCACTACC
>DAIRCP010000026.1:0-32213 GCA_036796635.1 Prevotella sp.
TGTTGCCCGGCAGTGAAATGCTGCTGGACGTACACAACGGTGAAATCTGCATGAGGCTCAGATGGAATCCGCTGTTTATGAATAATCAGATGCCTATTATCAATAAGGTGATATCTGCGCAGGAAATCACTGAGGCAGAAGAAATCACTGAATCAACTGCTGAAGGATCAGCTACTAAAACAGTGTGGCAGACATCTATCAGATGATGAAAAAGCGGAATTCTGCTGCATTGCGGGGTACCACCTGCAATACCCTAAGTCGCATGTTGCCTGCTATGGGAGAACGGGTACATACCAGATACTGTAATGGGTATTGGGTGAAAGAGATATAATTTTGCAAGTATTTACCTGTTTATAATTTCCTGTGCATCGACAGAAATAAGGGTATATAATGGTGAGACTTCTTCATCTGTAAGATTTTCCTAATGCAGGGTATGCCGCTCACGGTATATCTGCCCCCTGTGCGGTCGTATGACTTCACAGAGCTGCTGCAGAGAAAACACTTTCTGAAAGGTGCACAGGTGATGCAGAATGGTAATGACTTGAATATGGTGAGGAGATATGCCGGAGGTGAAATGATTAATGTAGTGTGATTTTTTAAATCAACCGAAGTATATAAATGCCTTAGTTTCATAAGGTGCAGTCATGTGGTGATTTACTGTTTATCATTTTTAACTTGTGTATGTCATTTTTTATGTTGCTGTCGTATTGCCTATTTAAGAAGATTTGATTACCTTTGCACAAACAAAAACGAAATCAAATTGAAAACTATATATATGAAATATAAATGGCTTCTCATCGCCATGACAGGCCTCTTCGTAATGAGTTGTGGAGGCAACAAGAAACAGAGTTCTAAGGATACCGAAAGACAGGCTCCGGCCAATAATATTCCTATAGATAATGACTTACGCAACAGACTGGCAGACTTCGCTTCCAAACCAAGAATGAAGGGACTGTTTGCCTTCTATGTGTATGACCTCACTGCCGACAAACCTGTATATGGATGCAATGAGCGAGTGGCCATCCCATCGGCTTCCTGTCTGAAGCTGCTGAGTGGCGTGGCTGGACTTGACTTACTGGGTACCGACTACAGATATCTCACTTCTTTATATACACGCGGACGCACAAAAGGGGGCGTACTCAATGGAGATGTCATCTTCAAGGGAGGATTGGACCCACAGTTGAATGCTCCGGAATTACCTACATTTGCCAAGGCTCTAAAGAAAAGAGGTATCAAAAAATTTACCGGAAAACTGATAGTGGACCTCACTATCAAGGAACCCGTGAAGAGCGAGAAGCACTGGTTTCCCTGGGATTTGTCGTTTTCCAAATACGGAATACTTTATAAAGGGTCAGACAAGTTGACCAAAGAACTCAAGGCGGCATTCCATAATCAGGGCTTTGCCGTGGCTGACAGTCAGATTGTGCTGGGAGCCACACCTCGTGGCGCTCACTTGGCATTCAAATATTTCCGGCCGATAGACCCGATTATTCATAAGATGTGGAAAAACAGTTCCAATACGCAAGCCACTTCCCTACTCTATACCATCGGTCACCGCATCAATCCGAAGGGAAACTTCCCAGCTACAGGTGTTGATTACCTGCATCGGTTTATGAGGGAGAACCTGGGACTACATGACAAGTCACTGGTAGTGCACGATGGTTGCGGACTCTGTACTTACAATCGTCTGTCACCATTCGCACTAGTCACTATTCTGCATTATGGTTATCAGCACCCCGCCATCTACAAGAAGCTACAGGAAAATCTATCTGTATCCGGTATAGACGGTACACTGCGCAGCGAATTGTCCAGTCCCAAACTGCGCGGAAAGATTCATGGCAAGACAGGTACGCTCTCACATCCATTCGGTATCAGTTCACTGGCCGGTTACTGTGAATCTGGCAACGGTCACACACTGGCATTTTCCATCATGGACAGTGAAATGTCGGTTCTCGATGCTCGCGTACTCCAGCGCAAACTGGGCGAAGAACTCATCAAATAAAAAGATTGATATCTAAGCAAGCAGCTTATTTCATATCATTGGCAATACATGGCCATCCATCTGCCCAGGTGATTTCGCGCTGGATAAGCAGACTCATACCCTCGTAAGGAATACTGTATCCATGACAGATAAAGAGATCTCTGTCTGTATGTGGGATATGATAAACTGCACAATGACCGGCCGCTTCCCATTGCTTGCCATCACCACTGATGACAGATGTTCCCCCACCCGACGTCATTGACTTTCCTTCGCGGTCCAGATAGGGGCCTCTCACCTGCCTGCTTCTGCCTACCACAACACGGTAAGTACTCTGCGCACCACGACAACAATAATCCCAGGAAGCAAAAAGATAATAATAACCTGCATGATAAAACAGAAACGGCGCCTCTATGGCGTTCACTCCGGCATATCTGGAAGTGGGGTTTTCCGTCTTGGGCTGCCGCTTCACATCATAACGACGGGCAATAGTCACAGGATGGCTGCCTTCTTTCATCGCTAGCATGCTATCTGCTATAGTTCCTGTCTTAATTATATCTTTTCTGCTGACCAACTGCAGAGGTATCAACTGAATACCATCCCAAAAAGAACCGAACACCAACCAAGGGCAATCGTGTTCATCCACTATCAGATTCGGGTCTATGGCATTGTACTCATCACGATGCTGTCTGCTGGACAGGAGACATCCCAAATCTGTCCAGTGATGTTTACTCAGACGAGGAGCTGACATAAGTCCGATGGCAGATGTATTCTTGCCGAATGTAGAGCAGGAATAGGTGAGCCACCACTGTCCATGCCATTCCATCACATCGGGTGCCCATATATGATTACGAAAACCAGGTACACTGTCATGCGTCCATGCGGGTATTGTATCCAATACGCCTTCACGCTGCACTGTCCAATGCACACGGTCTACAGATGCCATCCGCTGCAAGTTGATGCCCGTAGCAAAGAGGTATGTAGTATCCCCTTCAAATGCCATAACCGGATCATGCACCATCGCTAAAGTATCAGGAAACTGGCGCCACTGTCTGGGTTGCGCGGTGATGTACAGACATAGCATGAATGCCATGGTACACAAAAATAATCTCATTTTCATCTACTAAGTATGTTTAAGCAAATTTTTTCGTTAGTCTATTTTGTCTACAAAAGTAATACTTTAATTAATCATCTGCAAACATTCACGTTTTTTTTTAATAATAACACATCGACTTATTTCTTTTTGGGATAAAATAGTATAGTCTGCCAATTTTATTGTAACTTTGCAGACTTTAAGCAGAAGAAGATGAAAAAGAGTTTAATTGCATTAGCACTAGGTACGCTAGCATTAGGGATAACAGAGTATGTGATGATGGCTATATTGCCGGAGGTTGCCAGTAGCTTAGGAGTAAGTATTCCAGAAGCAGGGCATCTAATATCTGCTTATGCTCTTGGTGTATCGGCAGGAGCCCCATTATTGGTATTTGCCTATAAATTCAAGCCTAAAAATATTTTACTGTTTCTCGCAGGCATCATGTTGCTGGGAGCTATTATCTCTGTATTATCACCCAACTATTGGATATTTCTGGTTGCCCGTTTCATCTCTGGGCTCCCACATGGAGCCTATTTCGGAGTAGCCTCTATCGTGGCCGTACAACTGGCTGACGAAAACCATAAGTCGAGTGCCGTATCCGTAATGATTGCAGGCATGACCATTGCGAATCTGTTGGGAGTGCCTCTGGCCTCTTCACTGTGTGCACTGTTGTCATGGAGATTTCCATTTGTACTCACCATTTTCTGTAGTTTACTGGTCATCTATTATATCTGGAAATGGATACCCGACATAGACAGACTTCCCAACCAGGGATTCAAGGGACAATTCAAATTTCTGAAGAATAAGGAGCCTTGGTTGGTACTGGCAGCTACGATGCTGGGAAACGGGGGAATATTCTGCTGGTATAGTTATGTATCACCCCTACTTAACCAAGAAGGAGGATTCGGACTGCAGATGATACCTATGCTGATGGTAATTGCCGGATTCGGTATGGTTATAGGTAATCTTGCTAGCGGACGACTGTCTGATAAATATAAACCCGAGCGGGTAGCTCTCTGCACTCAGTTGTTAGCAGCCATCGCCTTGGTGGGCATTTTCTTTCTGGCACAATACGGATGGATATCCGTGGTACTGATGGTCATCTGCACGGCCTGCCTGTTTGCCGTAAGCGGACCAGAGCAGTTTCTCATTCTGAAACATTCCAAAGGTGGTGAAATGTTGGGCGGCGCCAGTGTTCAAATGGCATTTAATCTGGGGAATGCTTTAGGTGCATTGCTCGGCGGAATACCTATCTCAGCCGGTTTTTCGCCAAGATATGCTGCCATGACAGGCATTCCGCTCTGCTTGATGGGATTCATCTGTCTCGGCATCCTGTATCAAGGTTATCGTTCCACGGATTCTGATATGTGATAACACTGATATTTCTTATCCACAACGATTATCATGATGGGCTGTGTGGAATAAGACTGATGCTCGCTGCCTTGTTTTAACTGATACTGCATCTGAAGATGACGGGATGAGGTCTTTTTCAGACTTATCATTCGCAACGTTGTTATCTGGTCTGTAACAGGAAGGACTTTGGCTATGACGAAACTTTTCTTAAAATCAATCTTGGTCGGTTCGCCGTCTTTGCCCATGAATGCAGCAGCACCGAACTGTTCATCAAAATCCTTCACTGAAGTAATCTTCAGACTTTTTGGCATGGGTGCATTATTGTTATGAAAATAGTTACGGGCTACTACATACTTGATATTACCATTACCAGAGTAAGAGGCAAGCATAACCAGCAATGCACTCATTAACATCATTATTCTTTTCATTTTTTTCTATCGTTTATTTGTTGATATTGATTCTGAAACCAAGATTGAGATTAAAGTTAAATGGCTTTTCCTTATAGATATTTTCCACAGCACTGCCATTGTCAATATAATAATTGACTCCAGGTTCGAAATAGGCACTGACGATATCTGTGAATTTATATTCTGCACCAACAGAGGCATTGGCGGAAAACTGTGGACGCGACTCCTTTACAGTGACATCTCCGGTACTCTTCACCAACTTTTCCATTTCCATTCCCGCAATGCTATATACCTGATAATGCTTTCCACGCATCAGGCTATAACTCACAGCTACAGGAATACCTATATAATGGAGGTTCTGTGTCCAGGTATTATAACTTCCGTGGGTAACAGACGTAAAATCAGATGAAAGATAACTGTATGACAGCCCCGTCAATATACCCCAATGATTATCAATATTATATCTCACAGAGATACCGAACTTTACAGGCTGATGATGATTCTTATGTATCTCCACATCACTTGATTCCATCATCCCTCCGGGTATATTGCTGCCAGACATATTATCTGTGTAATTTCCTACGGGGTCCGCAGCAGCAAGCAATATACCATTACTGTTATTGGATGCTATACCCATACCTCCGAAATAGACTCCTACATCCAGAAGTGACTCCGCAGAAGCATGATGGCGATAGGAATGATAGGCTGTCTGATAATCTGCTGACTGATGATATATACCGACATCTGTTTTTTTCGAAACAGAGGATTCCTTTTCTACTGATTGCCCATTATTGGTTGCAGATTTTTCACTGGTTGCCGTTCCCTTATTCACGTCAGCCTGTTTTGTTCTTTCTGATTGTACTGATGCTATAGATAACTCATCGACGGCAGAAGATGTTGCAACATCATTTAGCTTATTACTACTTCCTTCTGCTGAAGCCAATAATTTATTGCTGGTATGCAATGTAACAGGATGGGGATATCGAGCCTTTGATATACCGGGAACAACAGTTGGCTCTAGTACTGCCTGCTGATGAGGATTCATCGGCTGCTTGCAGGCAGTCATATTATGCGCGGCTTGGTGAGATAAGGAGTCTGTATTGTCTGACTTTTGCAAAAGGAAAAATCCGAATGCCAGCATAGCAGCTGCGGCCATAGCACGGAGTGTCCACACCTTGGCTGTTTCCATATTCCCCTTCGATGGAAATGGAGTCTCCCCACGGCGAGATAATTCTTGCTTAATCTCGTCAAGCAGACCCTCGGGAGCTTTCTCCTGATGATCTTTCATACGTGAGTGTATGTCTTTTATCCAATCCTCTTTCATCTTATCCTCTCCATCTTCTGTTGTTCTTTGATCATTTTTGCCAGCAAGTTCCTTGCCTTGTAAAACTGAGAAGCGGAAGTATCCGGTTTGATATTCAATATCTGTGCAATCTCTTTATGACTTTTTCCTTCTATCACAAACAAATTGAAAACAATCCGATACCCTGGCGGTAACCGTTCTATCATATTCATCAGCTGCTCTTCTGTAAGCCCGCTCACCTCCGGTTCCTGTGCTGGAATGTCTGTAGGTTCCTGTACTGTATCAACGAACATCTTACCATTCTGGTCACGTAAGAAATGAAGTGCTTCATTAATGACTATTCTTGTCATCCAAGCTTGAAGTGAACCTTTGCCCCGATATTCGAAACTGGATATCTTCATAAAAATCTTAATGAAGCTTTCCTGTAATACATCATGCAAATCCTCTCGGCCGGGAACATAACGAGCACAGACACCAGTGAGATAATCGGCATATTCGGCATAAAGCCTATCCATAGCCCGAGCATCACCTTTGGCGAATAGTCTGATAATCTGTTGTTCCCTGTTTGTTCCGAAAAGATTCATCTCTGATGTTTACTCCTTTATTTCTTAAAACGAAAAAGGCAACGTATTATTTTTTCTGGTACAATATTTAAATTTGACTGACTTGTCGCCACTGAATGATTTCCATTTTACAGTCAAGTCCACCGTCTTCCCCCCTGTATCAGGAAGCTGATCTAATCGGAATGCAATGATGCCATCTCTCACTACTCCCTGACTGGTATCGCCATTGGCATTGTGATAGAGTTCCACCTCGTAAGGATTACTAGTCTTCACCAGATTTAATGTATGTGCTGCCTGACCGCCGAAATAGGTACGGAAGCGCAAAGTAAGATAACCGTCTTCCACAATGGTGGTCCAATCGTTCACGATTTCCAAGGGTGCTGTGCCATAGACCGTCGCATTTTTATCGCCAAGATTGGGAGCCATATCCTTGGTACGTATGGTATCAATCCAATTAACATAGACCGACTTGGCATAATGTCCGGACTGAGACTGGGATTCTTTATTGGATATCGTATAATTGACAAGTGCTCTCAATTCTTTGTTCTGATAAGGAGATGAATTATAATTAGTGGGAATGAGCACTGTAGAGTCATCCAACTGCATATAAAACAGTCCGTTTGAAGTTGATTTCAACGTAACCAGTGCATTGGGATAATTTACTGAATTGGCGTTATCATCATTGTCATCCAAACAAGATACAAAGCACACCATAACCACGAGTGTCATCGACACTGCTAATATTGCTTTTAATTGTTTCATATTACTTCTTTTTTAAATGTTTCTTCATCTATTAAATACACACA
Source organism: Prevotella sp. (assembly GCA_036796635.1). Lineage (GTDB taxonomy): Bacteria > Bacteroidota > Bacteroidia > Bacteroidales > Bacteroidaceae > Prevotella. Next base: position 7,504 of record DAIRCP010000026.1, read on the forward strand.
GACAACAAATCTTGCCTGAAAGAAACAGAAGTAGCTGGAATTTTATAATATTTAATTATTTATTCCATTATTTAAAACACAAGTAAACAACACAAGTCCTTTTGGAATTTCGAAGAACTTGTGTTGTTATAATATTACATTTTTACAATTTATTACAAACAGATATTGTAAATATGATTATTTAACAGTAACAGAAAATTCTCCATACACCTTATTCTTATCCACAACCTGTACTGTAGTAGTTCCTGATTTTACTCCTTTAATGGTTATTTTTGCATCTTTCACCGTTGCAGTAACAATTCCGCTGTCTTTCACAACAGCAGTATAAGGAGCAGAGCCACTGCCGACTGTTACCACATCTTCCTTGCCTACTTCCACATTCACAGCCTTCTTGTCGAATGACAACGGAGTGACCACCTGAATAGCAACACTTCCTGTCATTTTGCTATAATCTGTAACCAGAGCACTTACCTTTCCTTCTTTTACTCCCGTAACAAACAAGGTATCCTTCACGATTTTCACTTTAGCTACTAATGAATCGGTGGATTGAGCAGTATATGGTTGTGTGCCACCGCCTACCAACACCTTTGAGGTAGCACCTGGTGCCACCTGTACAGCATAAGCGCTGAATCTGATACCATTATCGTCATCATTATCGCTGCTACAAGAAGCGAAAGATACGACACCAAGGCAGCAAGCTGCCATCATCACTGACTTAAAAAGATTTTTCAAATCCATTTTACTTTTGATTTTTAATATTTAATATTTACACTAATATTAGTCTTTTCGTTTCAGACTACACTGAATAAATACTGCTTTATTAAATAACTTGCCTGGTTTTTATGTTAATAACAGTTAATTATAATCTTGAAACATTTAAATTTAAACGCTTGCAATACTTATTCCGAATAGATTATTTTGTTTAGTCTAAATGATTCTCAATATTTTCTCGTACATTTGCACTATATATATTAAAGTATGGAAGACTATTTCAAAATATTCAAATTCGATGCTGACGATGCTGACCGTGTAGCAAAAGAGCCCAACGACCCGCACGTACATGACTATGAAGAGTTGCTAATCGGACTGGAGGGACAGATAGACCATTTCATTGATTTTCGTTCGGAAATAATTGATGCCCCTTACATCAGTTTCATCACTGCAGGAAAGACACATCGCCTCAAACCCTTGAAAAAAAATGATCTCTGCAATATCTGGGTGTTACGCTTCAAAAGCGATTTCATCGCAGAAACTGTATTTCAACTCTATTCTTCCTTCCATGACAATGCAAATATCTGCATGAAATTCAATGGATGCTTTAACAGACTGAATACACTGTGCACTCTGATTGACAATGAATACAACCAAGAAGAACCTGACGGATCTGTCATCAAGCAACTGCTGATAGCACTCATCTGCATGATAGAATCTGATAAGAGAAAAACTTCAGAGATGCCTACTGACACAATGAACATACAAAACAACACTTTCAAAAGTTTCCTACAGGTACTTGAACAGCATTACCGCCAACCCAAAGGAGTGGAGTTCTATGCTGAGAAATTATTTATGACTTCACGTAATCTGAATATGATATGTCAGCGGGTCATGCACCAAAGTGTTTCTGAGATTATTGAAACCAGAAAACTGCTTGAGGCTAAAAATCTGCTTATTTCCACAGATAAAACCATAGCAGAAATCGGTTTTGAACTGGGATTCAATGAGAAGACATACTTCACACGAGTATTCAAAAAGAAAGCCGGAATGACTCCATCCGACTTCAGGAAAGAGATAAAAAACCAAATCTAAAACGAATTTTCCGAATTGTGCAACCTTTCTTCCTAAATCTGTTACCACGCGTATCACTATTGTTATTACCTTTGCACCGTAGAAATAATCATAAAAACATTAAAAGATACGACAATGAAAAAAAACATTTTAATGGCTGCGATGATACTCTTCACACTGGCAGCCTCAGCACAGACAACATGGAAGAATGATTCTCAACACTCCAGACTGGCATTTATAGTGAGCCATCTGATGATATCAGAAGTGGACGGTCGCTTTACCGACTTTAATGTAACGGTAACAACAGCAAAGCCAGATTATAGTGATGCTAAAATTACACTTACCGCAAAAATAGCTAGCATCAATACAGATGTAGAAGCACGTGATAACCATCTCAAGACAGCAGACTTCTTTGATGCAGAAAAATATCCGACGCTGACTTTCAAAAGTACGAAACTGGTAAAGGTAAATGCAAAAAAAGGATTCATCTATGGAAATCTCAATTTCCACGGAATCACAAAACCTATCAAACTGGCTGTTACTTTCTTCGGAAAAGTGATCAATCCAATGAATAAGCGCACTACGGCGGGATTCCAAGTTAAAGGTACTGTAAAACGTACTGATTACAACCTGGGACCCAAATTCCCCGCTGCCATGATTGGCAACGAGGTAAGAATCACAGCCAACGTAGAATTCAGTCCTGACAAATAAAGACATCCACGATGGAAACAAACGGAAAGAATCTTATGCCAGCTCTCTTCCTGGGACACGGAAGTCCGATGAATGCAATTGAAGATAATATCTATACGCAGGGATTTGAGGAAATTGCTAAGCAACTTCCCACTCCCAAAGCTATTCTCTGCATATCGGCACATTGGGAAACAATCGGTACATTTGTCACTGCCATGGATAAGCCTAAGACGATACACGACTTCGGCGGTTTTCCGAAACGATTGTTCGAGATAGAATATCTTGCTCCAGGAAGTCCTGACCTAGCTAAACTGGTAACAAAGACTGTCACATCCACAAAAGTGGAACTGGACTATAATTGGGGATTAGACCACGGATGCTGGTCGGTTATTAAATTTCTATTTCCCAACGCTGACATCCCTATTGTGCAAATGAGCATAGACTATACGAAACCTGCAGCATATCACTATCAACTTGCCAAAAAACTGACATCATTAAGGCAACAAGGCATTATGCTCATCGCCAGCGGGAATATTGTTCACAACCTACGGATGATTAACTGGAGACATATAGAAGATGTTGGTTTCGGTTTTGACTGGGCTCAATCATTCAATAATAAAATCAAGCAGTTGATAATGGACGGAGAACATGAACGACTCATCCATATCGAAGAAAATGACAAGAACTACCAGTTGGCCGCACCAGCGGCAGATCACTATCTCCCTTTACTATATATACTAGCTACCCAAACGAAGAATGATATTCCAATATTCTTCAATGACTCGCTAGTAGGCGGTTCGCTAAGCATGACTTCACTGTTGTTACAATCATAACAATAGTGAAGTCACTATTATGTATAGTCATCACTATCTACCTGAAAAAAGATTACTGTATTAAGACAGACTAGCAGCCAGCGACTTTGCCGCAACATATCCCATGGTCCAGGCTGCCTGAAGATTAAATCCGCCTGTAATAGCATCAAGGTCTGTCACCTCACCGGCGAAATACAAACCGGGATGCTTGCGGGATTCTAATGTACTGGGATAAATATTAGACAAAGCAACACCTCCACACGTCACAAATTCTTCTTTAAAACGGTTTTTACCATCTATAATATAGATATTATTGGTGAGTGTACTGACCAACTTATGATGGCTTTTCTTACTCAGTTCCGCCCATCGTTGCTCGTGATTCAAGCCACTTTCGGATAACAGATGCAGCCATAATCGGGAGTTGATATGAGAAGGACGCGTGGTGGATATCTTCTTTTGGGGATTGGCTGTTGCCATCTCACTGATATGCTGCATCACCTCGTTCTCATTCTTATCACCAAACCAATTGACTGACAGTTGTGCCTTATAATCCGTCTCATGAAGTGTACGGGCTGCATACGAAGAAAGTTTTAAAATGGCTGGGCCGCTTAGCCCCCAATGCGTAACAAGCAAAGGACCGGACGCACGATGCTTGGTACCAGATAAAGATACCGTAACATGATCTATGACAGTACCCATGAGTTCGGTAATAGCATTGTCACGCAGACATACGCTGAATAATGATGGCACAGGGGCAGCTATTTCATGTCCTAAGGTACTGAGCATATCAAGACCACTTAGTTGGGGGCTACCACCCGTGGTCACAATGACAGCATCAGCACAACAAGGACTTATGTTCTCATCAGAAAATGAGATTCTAAATGATCCATTACTATGGTCTGATTTCTCATCTAGACTACGCTCTATCATTTTTACACGATGAGTCGTCTTGAGATTCACGCCAGTCCGTCGCATCAACTGAGTAAGTGTAATAACAATCTCCATCGCATCTTGCGAATGGGGAAACACGCAGCCATCCTCCTGAGTTACCAGGCGCACGCCTTCGCGTTCAAACCATTCATAAGTGTCAATATGACTAAACTCCTTCAGGAGTCTCTTCATCAGACGACCACCGCGGGGATAAGCCTCATCTGTGCTTTTAATACCGCAGAACGAATTGGTGAGATTGCATCTCCCGCCACCGGTTATTGCCACTTTTGCCAACGGTTTCCGTCCGCCTTCATAAACTGTAATATCTGCCTCGGGGCAGAAACGTTTCAGATTGATTGCAGCGAAGCATCCGGCAGCTCCGGCTCCAATAATGGCGATAATCTTTTTCTTCTGTTCCATAACTCCGCCGCGAAATTACGGTTTATTTCCATAACTTCCAAATGATAGCGGATTTATTTTTATCCAAATAGGATATTTTAGTAAAACAAATTATAAAGTGGCAGATGGAATTGATCATACTCACCCTTGTCATTCACGTCTATATCTAATTTATTTTCACGTGCCAGCCATCCGATAGCAGCACTCAACTCTCGGTCAGATAGCTGACTGCGTTGTTTCAGTTCATCATATTTCATTATTGTATGATTTTCCAATAATCGCCATACGATGCCGGCATTTTTTCCAATTTCATTCTTGTTCATAGCTATTGTTATTAATTTGGTTATTTACTATCTTCCTTCCCCGCTTGGCCAATTTCAATATTTCTAGGCGATACATTATACAGGCAATAAAGAAATACACTGTGGTCTGTATCCACAGGCCCTTAAATTCAAAAGCCACATCGGATAATGACGCGCCACAGCCGCTAATACGCACATAACCATTCATTCCAAATGTGGAAGGCATGAGATATGACACACATTTCCAGAATTTTGGCATGGAAGCACCTGGCCATGATATACCCGAAAGAAACAGAAGCGGAACAGAAAGAAACACAAACAACATGATACAGTCTTCCCTGTGATACACAAACGAAGACAATACCATGGCAAGAAATATACATGCTAATATATAAGGTATCAGGAAAGCCAGGAATGTGAGGTAATGCCCCAATTGTGGCAGGACAAAACTACGCGAAACGAATGTAAACATATAGATACCCATAACTATATACAGAAGGAAATAGAACAAAGCCTTACCCAATACGATATTCACGGAATTTTTATAGACTGGTTTGAAAGGGATGACACTCCCTTGGAATTTATCCCTTGAATCGCCCATTGCCATTCCGATGCCAAGAAAGAGTGTCTGCTGGATAATCAGCATCAGCACAGGCGGAATCAGAAAAGCAGCAAAGCCACTCTGCGGATTATAGAGTGATACATAATCATATTCTATTGGCGTTTGGATGATTTCTTTCTCCCTGTCTGTGGTGGCAGGCAGATAGCGTTCCACCTTAATATCTTTGTTCATATCGAGTGATACATTCGTGGCTGTTATCATCAATGCCTTGTAATAGAGCATACTGCACATATCGCAATAAAGTCCTATATGGGTTTGTTCGCGATGCCACAGATCGAGGATGAAGGATGACGGAACACGTACTATCCCATATACCTTCTGCTCCTTTAGCAATTCCTCTGCTTCTGCCATATTGGTACAGTAAGCGGCAATCTTCACATCCGGTGAGGCATCCATCCGCCGTATGAATGTGCGACTGAGCTGCGTATTGCTTTCATCCACTACTGCAGCAGGTACATCACGTACTACTTCATTGGTATAAACGTAGGAGTAGAGCAATGGATAACAGAGGGGTACAAAAATTATAAAAATGAGTATTCCCTTATCGCGCATCACGGTGGTAAGTTCGTGATACCAAATTTCCAATGTATTCTGTATTATTTTCATCATTTATCAAGGTTTATATTTATATTTCAGAAATGCTGCCCGATAACGCCACAGTACGAGAGAGGGAAGCAACAGAAACAGCAGCAAGGCAACTACTGACGGCCACACGTAGAAAATGGAATAGCCATCGAGTGCCTGATTTACATAGATGAGATAGTAATGGCGCAAGGGGAACAGCCATGACAACTTCTGGAGGAAAAGATCCATAGCCGGCACTGGATATGTAAAACCTGCCAACGAGAATGACAAGATGCCCCACAGTGAACAGAGACACATGGAAAGTCGCATCTGTCCGATGAAAGTACCGAAAAGAAATACGCCAAACGACTGCGATGCCAATACAGTAACAATGCCTAATATCATCATGGATAATATACCTGAATTACAGGGGAAAAGCAGAAACCGGTAAAAATAAACATCATAAAAAATGAATATCAGCGAAAACAATAATGTCTGAGGTAACAATTTACCTATCAGGGCAACCGTAGATGAATAGCCGCTCATACGATAAAGTTCTTTCTGCGTACCACGTTTCCATTCCAAACCTATAGTATAGGTGGTGGAAAGCATAACAAGCAGGATAAGGATTCCTGGAAGTATGATATTGTTCAGATAGACGGAATAGTTAAGATAGGGATTATTGAGCGGGTGTGTTTCAATGACGATAGGCTGGATAATTCCCATGGCTTGGTCTTCTGTAAGTCCATGACCATAGAGATTCTCACGGGTCAGTGCCAATCCAGCCAATTCGCAGACATAGCGAAGGTCCTTCATAAGCAGTGTGCCCGGTACGAAATAAGTCTCATTAGTATAAAATGACAGTCGAGGCTGGCGACTGGCGATAGCCTTTTCTGTCAGGCCTTTAGGAATATAGAAAAATCCATAGATCTCTCCTTTCTGCATAGCCTTACGGGCATCTTCAAAGTTGGCATAGCGGGTAGTAAGATTCGTTTCCTCCATCGAACCGAGTATTCTGCCCACAATACGAGTGATGTGGGTATCATCCTCATCCACCCAACCGGCAGGCAGTTTGGTAGGCAGGCCGTCAGCCATCAGAGTGGTGAAGAATATGATACAGACAATCGGTGCCACAATCATCGTGAAGAGAAACATCGGGCGATGGGCAAATATCTGCAGTTCACGGAGGATGATGGCTTTCAATTGATAATAGAGTCGTTTCATATTACATTATTTTTTTAAGATGGCCGACATACCGCAGCGCACTCCTTCCACATCTTTCTGATGAAGCGGATGGGCCTGCACTTCGAATGTCTTCAGATCATAACCGTCCAGAGCCTTGGTAGCTTTCCATGCGGCAAAAGTTCCCACTTCTTTCATCAGAGTGATTTTCACCTTTACATTCTTATTGATAGCAGGCATATACACTTCTGCTTCTGTTCCTATCTTCAACCCAGGCAGCAAGTCCTCACGTACATTGAATGTGAACCACACATCATCACTACAGGCTATATTCATGACCGGCGCGCCAGTTCCTACCAGTTCGCCTATCTCTGGGAATATCTCGGTAACATAACCATCCGTAGTGGCTATAAGCACAGTCTCTGACACGTATGATTCCACTTCTCTGATGGCACCCTTGGCACGCATCACCTGTGCACCGGCTGCAGCTTTGTCTTCCTTACGGGCGCCATTCACTGCCATGTCATACTGAGCACGGGCTGCTTTCTCCGTAGCAACCATTGCATCATATTGCGCACGGGCCTCATCACGCTTCTGTTCGGCCATCACGCCACTTTCAAAGAGGCGGTTCACACGGCTATACGTCTTCTGTGATACCAGAACACCGGCAATTGCCTTCTGCCACATATCAAAGGCCTGTTGTATCTGCTCTTGTCGTGTACCATTGTGTGCCTCCTGGTCCAATGCCTCTGCTGCTGAATAAGCAGCTTCTGCCTGTGACAATTTAGCCTGAACTTCCGGAGCTTCCAGTATAGCAAGTGTATCTCCACGGTGTACATGGTCCCCCTCTTTCACTCTGAGTTCTTTCACACGGGCAGGAACTTTGGACGACATTCTATAGTCAGTATTCTCCACTTGTCCCTGTATGATTTCAGGATGGTTGGGCATATTCAGCCCTACAATGGTTACGATGACAATAACGCCTACCAGAAGACAGGCAATTATGAGGATCACTGTGATATTTTTGCTTTTTTTCATTTCTATCTGCTTATTTTATTTGTATGTCAATGTACCTATAGATTTATTGAGATAAAGGTTGGCCAGACGCAGGTCAATACGTGCCGTGACACATTCTGAATGAGCGGAAAGCCAGGCTGTCTGTGCCTCCAGCACATTACTCACGGGTATCACGCCCTCTTTCAATCCTAACGTGGCATAACGTAAATTCTCGTCTGCCTCGGCCTGACTTCGTTCAGCGGTATTGAGTCGTTCGGTTGCCTCCTCCACCTTTTGATGATTTTGGTTTACTTGCAGTTCCACTTTCTCACGTGTCTCAGCCAGTCTCAATGACACTGCCTCGGCTTCTGCCTGCTCGGCTTTCACCTTATATATTCGTTCACCACAGGTCACGAGTGGAACGCTGACGACGACACCCACATTCCACATGCCTTTGAACTTACGTTCAAAACTGTTGAATACAGATGGGTTGGATGCCAGGTAGCCTCCCGTAAGAGCCACATTAGGCAAATAAGCGGCACGGGCAATTTTCACTTTCTCCTTAGCTATCTTTGTGGCCAGTTCCAAAGACCGCAGTTCCGGACGAAGTGTCCATGCTGTCTGTACGCTATTGTTTACGCTTGTACCAGGAGATGACAGGGACTGTGGATTCTCATCAGTTAAAAGAAGATGGGAATCAAGTGGCAATCCACATATCTGGCACAATAACATCTGTGAGATTGACAGTCCGTTGGTCACCTGTATCATGGCTACGCGGGCCTCATTCACCTTCACCTTCACACTCAGCCCGTCGGCCTTTGTTCCCATACCGGCGGAGATAATCTGCTGTACATCACTATCAAGTTTCTCCACCAGCTTAAGATAACTCTCGGCTAACTTCTTCTTCGTCTGTAAAGCTACGATGCGCCAATAAGCCTCATCCACTTCAACGATAACATCCTGTAGTGACAAGTCCTGACTGTTGTGCGCTATCTTTTCTGCATATTGCGTGATCCGGTTATAAGCTGCTATTTTTCCTCCCATATATAGTGGTTGTGTGAGGAGCACAGAACCCACTGTCGTATTACGTGTATCAGTATGCAGGGCATCTACCAACCCAGATCCCAGACCATTCAGTGTAGTGCTCATACTAGATAACTGCGGCAACATAGCAGATACGGTAGTACCCACATTGCTGAATGTTTCTTTCTGTTCATCACTCAAGAGTGACAGTTCCTTACTCGTATAAGTATATGTACCTGTAGCTGTAATACGTGGCAGATATTTGGTAAATGCAGCCTTGCGTTCATAATATGCTGCCTGAACTTTCTTGTCGGCCATACGCAACTCCTTGTTGTTGTTTACTGCCAATGCACGGCAGCTATCCAGAGTCAGCGTCATCACTTGTGCAGCCATATTCATAGACAGCATCAGCATTGCCAACAATACAATAATTATCTTTCTCATTGTTCTTTCTCTTCTATTATTTCCTGATTCTTTCTTCATTTCTTATATCAGGCTGCAAAATTAAGCAGAAGAATTGGACTAAAAAAGAGACATACAAAGGAGATATTGGCATATTTAAAGGGTAATTGCACGATTTAAGAATAAAAAGCCGTATATTTGTGCTCAATTTAACGGTTTTACATATATTTTTCAATAGCAATGGAAGAAAACAGTATTTCTATAAGCCAGTTCAAGCGTCGCGGATTAAGGTCTGTGGTATATTACAATGATGATATACTTGTAACTAACCATGTGGAATATATTGAGCCTTTCCGGCATCCATGCAGACTGGATGCCACTACTGTATTTATCTGTCTCGGGGGATATGTGGATTGCAGTGTGAATCTGAATCATTATCATCTGGAGGAAAATACAATTTTGGTGGCTTTCTCCAGCGATATCATCCAAATACATCAGGCAGACAATATGGAAGCTTATGCCATCGTCATATCATCCGACTATCTGAATGACCTGCAGATAGACTTCCGGCAACGAACAAGTTTTCGCATCAATATACGTCATAACGCCATAGCCAGTGTTCCTTTTGATGAGATACTCCTATTGAAGCCTTACTATCAACTACTAAGTACCAATATGGAATCCAATCGTGTAGAAAGAAATGAAATTATCAGGGGACTTGTCTGTGCCTTCTCTTATACTGTCATATCATTGATTCATGCGTACAGACATTTGGAGGAAGAAAACATTGCCACTCCCCGCAGCCAACAGTTATTCGACAAATTCATGGCATTGCTCACCGTACATCATTCCAGGGAACACAGTGTGTCTTTCTATGCCAACCGTCTCTGTCTCACACCTAACTACCTGTCTGGTGAAATCAAAGAGTACAGTGGGAAATGTGCTTTAGAATGGATTAACGAATATGTAGTGACCGAAGCCAAAATGATGCTAAAAAGTACAGACGATAGTATCCAGTCCATCGCATACCATCTCCACTTCTCCACACAGTCGGCATTCGGAAAATATTTCAAGCAACAGACAGGTGTAGGTCCTAAAGCATATAGATTAGGAAAATAAGAAACGTAACTTCAAAATTTCTACAGAATCTATCTTTATCTTTGCAAATTATTGTACTTTTGCAAACAATTAAAAGAATGCTATATGAAGATTCTGATAGTAGAAGATGAAAAAGAACTGTCTGACAGTATCGTCTCCTACTTAAACCAAGAAAACTATCTATGTGAACAGGCTTTCACTTTTCAAGAAGCAATGAGCAAGGTTGGCATTTATGAATATGAATGTATCCTTTTAGACTTAATGCTTCCTGGCGGAAGTGGTTTGGACGTATTGAGAAAAGTAAAAAAGGTCTCACCTTCTACTGGCGTCATTATCATATCGGCCAAAGATGCTTTGGATGACAAAGTGACAGGACTGCAAATCGGGGCTGATGATTATTTAGCCAAACCTTTTCACCTGCCTGAACTCAGCATCAGGATATTTGCACTGATACGCAGACGTAACTTTTCCAATCACAACACGATTGAACTTGGGGCTCTACATATCAATATACTCAGTAAGGTGGTCTCTGTCGGGACACGCCAATTAGTACTGACCAAATCAGAATATGAATTACTTCTGTTTCTGGTGGAAAACCGAAAAAGGGTTGTTTCCAAAGCAGCTCTTGCCGAACATCTGAATGGTGATATGGCGGATATGATGGATGATTTCAATTTTATCTATGCACATGTCAAAAACCTAAAAGCAAAATTAGCTGATGCCGGACTCAATGACTGTATCAAAACTGTATATGGTACAGGATATAAATGGATGGAACAATGAATAGCTTAATTAACAAAACCCTTTTTCGATTCATCAGTTGCACTGTCATCGTACTTCTGCTTGCTACTCCCGTCTTCTACATGCTTACCAAACATTATTATGCAGAAGATATGATAGACCTGATGGAAGCTATGGAACATGGTGAGAAAGTTCCGCATCTGGATTTGGAAAGAGACATTCTGAAAGGTGTCATGATTCAGTTTTTCCTTATTTTCTCAGTTTTGAGTTGCTCTATGTTTATCACCTTGCATATTGTTACGAGGAAGTTGTGGCGTCCATTTGATGATACACTCAAGAAAATGGAACAATTCAATCTGGAACAAAATTCTATTCCTCAATTCGTCCCAACCAATATCAAAGAGTTTCATCGTCTCAACAAATCTGTTACCCTACTGATCAAAAGAGACAAGGAAAGTTACCGCACTCAAAAGGAATTTACCGAAAATGCTTCGCATGAACTGCAGACACCTCTGGCTATCGCTCAAAGTAAACTGGACTTGCTCCTGCAGGAAGACTTGAATGAGACGCAATCTAATATTGTCAGCGACCTTTATAGAGCTTTAAACCGTATGAGCAGATTAAACAAAAATCTGCTCCTGCTGGCCAAAATAGAAAATGCACAATATTATAATTTGGAAAAAATTGACTTGTGCCAGTTTATCGAAAGACAACTGCCTTTATTCAATAACTTACGAGGAAATAACTCATCCATTTCCTTCAAAAAAGAAGAAAATCCACTTATAATTCAAGCAAATGAGGTATTACTTGAAAGTATGCTTAATAATCTGGTTATCAATGCCATTCGTCATACGACAGACGATAACAGTATTATCATAGAGATAAAACACAATAGTCTGTCCATTCTGAATTCAACCCAAGACGGTCCTTTAGACAAAAATAAAATCTTCCGCAGATTTCAATTTACAGATAACAAAAAACGCGGTAACGGATTGGGACTGCCTATTGTCAAGGCTATTTGTGATTTTCACCATTGGGTGATCAATTATGAATACCAAAATGGCTACCATTGTTTTTATATCATTTTCCCCAATTAACATTATCAAACAACTCATATTATGTGGAAATTATATGCAATATTATCGGCAGTCTTTGCTGCTCTCACAGCCATCTTTGCAAAGATAGGCATCAAAGATGTCAATTCCAACTTAGCAACTGCCATCCGTACCATTGTCATTCTGCTTATCACATGGGGAATAGTTCTCTGTGGAGACCACATAAAAGATGTAAAGACGCTTTCCGGACATACCTGGCTATTCCTTATTCTTTCCGGACTGGCAACTGGATGTTCTTGGCTATTTTATTTTAAGGCCATACAGATGGGTGACGTATCAAAAGTGGCACCTATAGACAAACTTAGTGTTGTCATCACGATGATTCTCTCCTTTATTCTATTTAAAGAAGAGGCATCACCAAGGGTTATTTTGGGTGGCGCATGCATTGCTTTAGGCAGTATATTGATTATTATGAAATGAAATAAAATATCATAATCAAACGATAAATTCAAATTATCTACAAAATCGCTTCATACTTTTGCATCATCAATCAAAATGATGTTATAAAGTATGTGGCGTTTTTTTTATTTATTATTTCTATCCTGTATTTATCTGAATGTTCATGGACAGACAAATAGTTTGGATTATTATTTGGAAAGAGCTGCGGTAGCAAGCCCTCTCATTCATGATTTAAACAATCAAAGACTCATCTCTATAGATGAACAAGAACGACTAAGAAAACAATACACCCGTTCCAGGCTGGAAATGAATGGTAACTATCTATTTGTTCCGATTATCACCCGGGATAATGGCAATACTTCATTCCAATGGGATGGAACTAAAGCTACAGACTACTATGGATATGACACCGGAGTTACGAGCGGAGAATTAAAGGCCGGTATTACATGGACAAAACCTTTATTAGGAAATGCATCGTATCAAGTGGTAAAACAAAACGAAAGTATTAACAGACAAAAGTTTCTTCAGCTGATTCAACTGGAACAACATGAGTTGAAGAGAGCGGTGACTGAACAATATCTTCTATGTATGTCTGATATCATCGGGGCGGAACAAACGGATACTATCAGTCAAATTCTTCAAAAGCAAAAGACTGTTATCGAGAAGTTAGCTAGACAGGCCCTGATAAAACAGACTGATATTCATTTGCTGGATATCGAGATAAGTAATAATAATCAGACGGCATCTGCATTCAGACAATCATATTGGAATCATCTGCTGGATCTAAATCTACTCTGTGGCATCGCAGATACTGCTCATGTTGAATTAGTACCCGCCCAACTGCAACTTTATCCTTCAATAGAAGAATCCCATTTCCTACATTCCTACAAGTTGGACAGTTTAAGTATCACGGGGAATTATAAACTCTATAACAATCAATATAAACCGCAGTTAAACCTCTTTGTGGATGGAGGCTTACGCACTTCACAATTTTCCAACTGCTATCAGCATTTTGGAGCAAGTGCTGGAGTCACCTTTTCTTGGTTACTCTCTGACGAAGGACAAAGAAAAAGCAAATACCGACAGATGCAATACCAACTTAATACGAATGATGCCTACAAGACTCAGAAACAAATCATGATACTCCAAAAGCGCAATGCTTGCTACAGACAATTAAAAGAGCAGGAAATTCAACTGACAAATACAAAAAAGCAGCTTTCTGATTATCAAAGTCTCCTCCAAAACTATCAACGGGAAATCATCGCCGGTCAATTATCGATTTTGGATTATATCACTGTATTGAAAGGCTATATCCTACAAAAGAAGGAATATGATTCTTTATTAATAAACAGGGAACTGATTATTAATGCACTGAACTATTGGAACTGGTAAAAAGAAACATCAAAAACATTGTATGAAAATAAAGATTTTAATTTTTGCCATCCTGCTTGTGGGATGTCAATCCAAAAAAGACGACCATTGGGCCCATCAGGATATGCCCAGCACCGAGGTGACACTCACTTCTGTAAAAGAAGGTTCCATCTCATCCACGCTGACCTTATCGGCCACCACTGTGTATCAGCGGAAGACAACTTTAGCAACCCCAATCGCGTGCTATATTACACAAGCATTAGTTTCACCAGGCGACATGGTAAGAAAGGGTCAGACTCTATTTATTCTGGAAAGTAAGGAAAACAGAGCACTGGGCGATGAAAGCAGAATAGGTAAACTTTCCATCAAAGCCAGTTGCAGTGGCTTAATTACAGATGTCATGCAACAGACAGGCAGTTACACCCCTGAAGGAACTCCTCTATGTATCATAGCACAACTGTCAAGTATGGTATTTGAACTGAATGTACCTTATGAACAGCAAAGGAATATACACCAAGGATCTAAATGTGAAATCATATTGCCCGATGAAAATGTGCTGTATGCTACATTAGAAAGGCCATTACTTTCTGTAGATGGGCAAAGCCAGACAGGCCACTACATCGCCAAAGCCAGACATCCATTTCTACCGGAAGGTTTAATGGCTCAGGTTCTTATTAACACTGGGTCCTATAACCGTTCACATCAGATACTGCCAAAAGAAGCAGTACAGTGCGATGAGACCATGACCGATTATTGGGTGATGGAAATGGAAGCTGATTCTTTGGCTGTGAAAGTACCCGTAAGAATAGGAAATTCCAATAGCAGGGATATAGAAATTATCAGTCCCGTATTTTCCTCTTCTGACAAAATTATCAGTTCGGGAAGTTATGGACTGACAGAAGGCTCACCTGTAAAAGTTGTCAAGCGATGAATCGTATTCAAAAAAAATGCATGCATCAATTGTATGCCAAACCTATATTATTTGTAAGTCTGCTGCTGTTAATGACTGGTATCTACAGTTATACCCACATGCAGAAAAATCTGTTTCCAGAAGTTCAGTTTCCAAGAATCACCTTGATTGCTGATGCAGGTCAGCAACCTGTGGACCGCATGATGATTACTGTTACGAAGCCTTTGGAAAGTGCTGTTAAGAAAGTTCCGGGAGTATCTATTGTACGTAGCAGTACTAGTAGGGGTAGTTGTGTGATAGAAGTATATTTCAATTGGGGACTGGACATCTATGCAAAAAAAGGAGAATTGGAAAGTCGTGTTAATGAAATCAAGAATTTCTTACCTACGGGTACTGTCATTTCTTCGGAGGTAATGAATCAATCCCTATTCCCCGTTTATGGATATACACTTAAAAGTAATACGCATAGCCGTATAGAAATGAGAGATGTAGGTAATCTCATCATACGTCCACTGTTCTCTCAGGTAAAAGGCATCAGTAATGTAGTGGTTCGCGGAGGTAAAGCCAAAGAATTTGTAGTCATACCCAATGCCATCAGAATGTCATCGTTGGGTATTACGCTGTCACAACTGAAAACAGCTTTTGAGCATACTAATTTTGTGCTGTCCAATGGTAATGTTACTGATTATAAGCGCCTGTACCTTACACTGACCGATACGAGAATCAATGACTTACAGGAACTGAAACATACCATTATCAGAAATGACAGCAAACGAGTGGTGAGATTGGAAGACATTGCAAATGTAGAAATACAGGAGCAACAGGAATTTCTAAAAATCAATGCTGATGGTGATGATGCCGTACTGATAGATTTAGTTAAACAACCCGGCGTGAATCTGATAGACTTCGCACATGATGTGCAACAAAAAGAAAATGAAGTGCGAAAGGCACTTCCGGAAGGCTACGAACTCACGACCTACTATAACCAAAGTGCCTTTGTGGGTGACAGCGTAAACAGCGTCATCCACACCATCATAGAAGGATTGTTTCTCGCCATCATCGTCATCATCCTTTTTCTGCGCTCCTGGCGAGCCAGTAGTATTGTCATGCTAACCATCCCCATTACGATTGCTTTCAGTCTTGTGCTGGTCTATTTAGCTGGCATCTCCATCAATATCATGTCGCTAGGTGCCATAGCCGCCTCAGTGGGACTAATTATAGATGATGCAGTGGTTATCATTGAGCAAATATATAGGGAACACGAAGAGAGGCCTGACATTAATAGGTTTGATGCCGTAAGGATGGCTATGCGCAATCTATTCCCCGCCATGATAGCCTCTTCGCTTTCCACCATCGTCATTCATTTTCCTTTCAGATTAATGAGTGGATTGGCAGGCAGTTTCTTCAAGGAATTATCCGATACCATGCAACTTACTATGATTGCCTCGTTCTTTGTAACCTGGCTACTTTTACCTGTTCTGCACATTTACTTTGGCTATAAACGAAAAGGCAATCAGAAGAAAGAGACCAAAGAGGATGAAATAAGGAGAGTACATTGGCTCACTTATGCATACAGAAAGCCATATATTTCTTTAGGGTTTGTTCTTCTGCTCCTTATAGGTGGATGGTGGTGCTCAACGACATTGCCTACAGGATTTTTGCCCGATTTGGATGAAGGCACCATTGTACTGGATTATCATTCACCAGCTGGAACTGACATTGACGAGACTGACAGACTGTGCAGGGAAATGGAGAAAATCATTATGGCTCATCCTGAGGTGGAGACTTATTCACGACGTACAGCATTAGGTATGTCATTCAAGACCTGTCCTAGTAACTATGGTGACTATCTGATTCAGTTGAAGAAAGACCGATCTACATCCACCCCGGAAGTAATCAGTGAATTAAGAAACGAAATCTCCCGGCAAGTTCCTGTGATGACTATAGATTTCGGTCAGCGGATATCTGATTTGTTAGGCGACTTGATGAGTACGCCCAAACCCATTGAAATCAAAATTTATGGAGATAATTATGAGAAACTGCAACAGTTGGCTGGCCAGACTGAGAAATTGATGCACCATGTAAAAGGTGTAGTTGATATTGATAACGGACTCGTTCCAGCTGGTGCTTCACTTGTATTCATTCCCAATCAGGAACGTTTGTCACAGTTTGGTATCTCACTTGATGAATTTCAAGAGCAACTTACTGCTTATACAGGCGGAATACCACTCGGAACAAATGCGAACATAACAGAACCTAATCCTGCTCAAGTTGCCATGACCGGCGGTTTGCAGATAGGAAGTATTCAGGATGGTGAGCAGATGCGGCGTATTCTGTTGCGGTTTACTCCTTATTCGCTCAATTCTCCAGAACTGTTGAAGAAACAATTAATCTTTCTTCCTGATGGTTCCACTCGTCCACTGTCTTTCTTCGCCGAAACGAAAGTCATTCCAGGCGAAATTGAACAAAAACGGGAAGACCTGAAAAGCGATATTACTATCACAGCACGATTGGACGGACGAGATTTGGGAACTACAGTCAATGATTTGCAGCAAACATTTAATCAACAACTGAAATTACCTAAAGATTACACATTGCAGTTTGGTGGTGCCTATTCAGAACAGCAGCAGTCATTCAGTGAGCTCCTGCTTATCCTGTCTTTAGCTACTTTGCTAGTATTTGGTGTATTAATGTTTCTTTTCCGCAAATGGCTTATTTCCATGGCAGTCCTGTTCATCTCTGTTTTGGGCGTGACTGGCAGTCTCATTGCCCTCTGGCTGACTAACGTCCCACTTAATGTAAGTAGTTACACGGGAATCATCATGGTAGTTGGTATTATTGCTGAGAATGCTATATTCACAGTTTGGCAATATCGGATAAACCGGAAGAACGGTGGCAATGTAACTGATTCGGTCAATTATGCCATAGCACTACGTATCCGCCCCAAACTCATGACAGCCATCAGTGCTATTCTCGCTTTGCTGCCACTGGCATTAGGTTTCAGTATGGGTGCCCAAATGCAACAACCGCTGGCTGTAGCGGTCATTGGCGGATTCTGCGCTGGGTTACCTTTACTGCTCATCGTACTTCCTTCATTCTTACTATTAATTTTCAACAGAAATGAAAAAAATCAAAATGATTAAAACAATACTGTCTTTCATATTATTGACAACCATCCATACTGTGGTGATGGGCCAAGTCTCTGACTCAGTTGATTACATATCCAACCATCAAGATACTTGCAAACTGCACAAATTCAATGTTAAACAATTGATTGCACCTACTACATTGATAGGTATTGGCATCATTGGCTTGGGAAGTGACTGGATGGAATACCAGAATTCCGAGATTAGAGATGAACTGCAAGAGAATATAGATTCCAAATTAACCATTGACGACTTTTCTCAATATGCTCCCCTTGTATCTGTATATGCTCTCAATCTGTGCGGAGTGAAAGGATTACATAATTTTCGGGACAGAACCATCATATCGGCAACAGCCGCCTTACTGATGGGTGTAACAGTAAACACGCTGAAATACACTGTACGTATTCAGCGACCAGACAAATCTAGTTTCAATTCATTTCCTTCCGGTCATACAGCGACAGCATTTATGGGTGCGGAAATTCTCAGAATGGAATACAAGGATTCTTCTCCCTGGATAGGTTTAGCTGGCTATTTAGTAGCTACAGGAACAGGTTTCTTCAGAATGTATAATAACAGACATTGGTTTACTGACGTAGTAGCAGGTGCAGGTATCGGCATCCTAAGTGCTAGAGCTGCCTATTGGATGTTTCCGTACATTCAAAAGCATTTGTTCGGAAGAAAGAAATACCACAAAAATAATACTGCTGTAATCGCATCACCATTCATCTCAACCGAAGGAAAAGGACTGAGCTGCGTGCTCATGCTATAATCGTGTTTTTCTTCATACATACGAACCCAATAAGATGGAGGACAGAAAAAGCATTTCTGTCCTCCATCTTATTGAACTTATTTTGGTTACAGGAAGAAACCGAAAGACAATGTCTTGAACTTAGGACAATAGTCACTGTTAAGCATATTGCACGGACTGTACTTGAAGTACATATTGACATCTCGTAAACTCAGAGTTCCCATGAAGTCGACCGTAATTGGATTTACCTTCACATTTTGATTCACGTCCTTAACCTCCTCACCACCCATGGTGTAACGTGTTTTTATACTGCTGTATGTATTCAGATTAATGACAGGACCGAGAGAGAAACCAAAGTGTTTCACCCTATAATGATAACGAATAGGGAAGTTGATACTAAACACTTTGATACGTGAGAACTTCGGATGAGCATCACCGGGATACTTGTCTATCACGGTATGGTTGTCAGTGGTCTGGACAAACCGATAATCGTCCGTCATCCGAAAATTGCGCCAGTCCAGACCTATACCTACGGAGAATGCGTGATTGTTCCACCAGGGATGGAAATTCCAATCGGAGATAACCCACCATAATTCCCAGGAACTGAATGTACGCACATCCACCTGACTGGGCATACCGCTGGTATTACACCAACCTGCATAGAAATTCATGACTATCTCATTATTAAACTTCTTATGCTTATCTCCATGAGTATTGAAGATGTTGAAGTCCCACAGATTACCTCTGGTTGTAGTGGTACTTTCATAATTACTGTCCACCAGCTGTATCGTATTATCGTAATGGTATCCCTCTACACCGTCTTTGCCAAAGATTTCCACTTTCTGCAAGGAATCGTTTGTTACGACAATCACTCTCAGGGGCTTCTTTACATCTACTGTATCATTCACAGAGGTTGAAGCTAATGCAGTCATGCTCATCATGGAAACAGCTGCACAAAAAAATAGTTTCTTCATCGTTATTATGTTTTTATTTTTTGTTCAAAGTACTATGTTCGGAAGGCATTACTCAGACTTACCTATCAGGGACTTCAATTCATTGATACTGCTGATACTGCCTTCCATATAAATCAATGTGAGTTCTTGGATATTTCGCTTACTACCTCTGCGCACCAGACATACGAAGCGATTGTCCTTACCCTGTCGGGGAAGCATCAGACAGATGTTCTCAAATGAACCTGAGCCGTATATCTTATAATTGGGATTATCGCCCCAATCCTTCTTGAATAGTGTATAGATGGTGGCTGATTCATCGGCAGTAGGTTTCATCCTCACACTACGATAATAATCAAGGCGGTATTTACTCAGTGCCTTGCCTTTTACGCGGGTCTCTATCTTTCGACTGGACGGCACCACCTGATCAGTTTCAAATATCGACCAGATATTCAAGTCGCGTGACTGGGCATCCGCTATCACCACTGTCCCCACAAAGAGAAATATGAACATGATCATTCTTTTCATAATCTTCGGTCTCCTTATTTATTTTCTTTTTATTTTCACTTTACCCAGTGACATGGCATTTCATCATTCATCGAAAGCTATTTTCAGCTCATTATCCACATCCGGGGTACTTTTAACCATACTGTTCATCGTATGGTCTACCTCCTCCATAACTACAGACTTATCCGTCACCTTCTTACCATAAATATAAACTTCACAATAATTTTGCTGGTGATAACTGTAAATTACGGCGCTGCTTATAAGTAGGCAGGCCACTGCCGCAGCAATACCCATGGAGAGATATTGATGGATGAAATGCTGATGCTTTGCAGTACTGTATTCTGGTAATTGCACCTCTGGATTCAGCACCCCATCAGCACTGGAAATCTGCATATCAGCCAACCCCATAAACATATCCCGCATCGGCAGTAGACTTTCATCCACATTCTCACCACGGAAATAATCGTAGAGCAGTTGCTCTTCCCGGAGCGTAGTCTCACCGTTCATAAAACGGTCTACTAATTTTGTGATATCATCAATTTTGTCCATAGTCATGATTCTTAAATGATTTCAGAATGGCTTGACGCGAACGGCTCAGTGTTTTTCTCACTGCTACTTCACTGGTGCCCATCAGTGCTGCAATCTCGCTCATCTCCAGTCCATCCATGTGTCGCAGTTGTACGACAGTCTGCTGCATGTCAGGTAAATGGCGGATGATAGCCATTACTTTGTCTAAACGTTCATCGGCCTCATTCTGTGGTGCAGAGATATCTTCACTGATGACAGCCATCTGTGGTTTTCTTCTCAGAGCATCTATACAACGGTTACGTACCAGAATATTGCCAAAACGGTCTAGTGGCAGTTGAAGGGTGTCGATGAGCTGCCACATCTTCAGCAGCACATCCTGTACCACATCTTCAGCCTCGTCAGCATCGCCCATATAGCGCAAGGCGGTAACAACAAGTCCAGGTCTGATTCGCTTGACTTCCAGTTTGTATTCGTCGACGGTCATTCTCTGATTCTTTACTTTTTATATATAATACGCAGATTACTCCATTTTGTGACATCAAAAACCAATTATTTTTGAATTTTCTCTTTTCACTGCCTAAATAGTAGAAAATAGACTGGATGAAGCGAAACAAAATGCCAATTACTATAAAATTAGGACATAAAAAAGTCCGAAATCCTTTAAAATAAAAGGTTTCGGACAAAAATGTTGCGGAGGCAGGACTCGAACATGCGACCTCCAGGTTATGAGCCTGGCGAGCTACCAACTGCTCCACTCCGCGATCTATTTCTTAATTGCGACTGCAAAGGTACGGTTTTATTTTGAACTATGCAAATTATTCGGCTATTAATTTGCGTTTATTTTCAAATTAAAGTAAAAAAGCCCCTAAAATGGGGCTTTCCTATATAATTATTACCTAAAATTGCTCTAACACTTCTATGCGCTTCGCTGTATCAGGGTGCGTACTGAACATAGAATTAAACGCACTTTGAATGCCTTTCGACAATGATTGCGGATGAATAATATAAAGTTGAGCTATATCTTCTCGCCCAACCTTACCTAATCCTGGATCATTTGATATCTTACGCAATGCTGAAGCCAATGCCAATGGATCACCGCAAAGTTCCGCACCACCAGCATCTGCCATATACTCACGCTTACGGGAAATGGCAAAACGGGTGAGAAGGGTAAAGAAGTATGCAATGGCAATACAAACCAATCCAATCAGAAGAACGACAATAGCACTTAAACCGTTACTTTTACCGTCATCATCACGATCATTACTACTATGGAAAGCTGCACCTCCCCACCAAAACATATTACTAAATATGTTGAGTACCAAACTCATCACAGTAGACACAATACCCACAAAAACAATACTTGTAATCAATAAACGCGTATCATGATTCCGTATATGTGTCAGTTCATGACCAATAACCCCTGCCAGTTCCTCATCATTGAGCAAATTCAGTAGGCCTGTTGTGACTGTCACTGTATAACTTTTCTTATCTATACCACTTGCGAACGCATTCAACTGTGGATCATCAATCACATTTATCATGGGCATATCCATACCACATGTCATTGTAAGGTTCTCCACAATATTATAAACCCGCGGATTCTCCTTACGACTCAGTGAACGCGCTCCGGTAGCAGCACGCACCATTGATGTATTACTGAAATAGGCAATCAAAAACCATAAGCCTACTCCACCTATAACCCATGGGATAGTTGTGATAAAATAATAATTGACTGTATCTACATCCAGCGTATTACCATATTGGTCATAGTATGAAGTACCGAAGTAATTGAGCAATGCCAGAAAGACCCAGATCATACCTAAGATAATCAGAGGAAACATCAGCAACAGTAGTAAACTTAATCTATTATTGCGACTTATCTGAGTCTGCATTCCTACATATTCCATGTGCAATTAGAATTTTATTTCTGGTGCTTTGTCTAGAGTTGCTCTATCCTCCTGAGGAATCTCAAACATAGGTTCTTTATGGAATCCGAACATATTTGCAATCAGGTTGGAAGGGAAACTCTGTACAGACGTATTCAGTTCACGAGTAGTTGAATTGAAGAAACGACGTGTAGCAGCCAACTTATTTTCAATGTCAGATATCTCACCCTGCAACTGAAGAAAATTCTGATTAGCTTTCAAATCAGGATAGGCCTCCAAAGAAACTTTCAGACCTGATAATGCAGCGGTCAACTGGTTTTCAGCAACTATCTTATCATTAATAGAAGTAGCCCCCATTGCAGCAGCTCTTGCTTGAGTCACTTGAGTCAACACATTTTTTTCATGATCAGCATATCCCTTCACGGTAGCAACCAATTGAGGTATCAAATCATGACGTTGCTTGAGTTGCACATCAATATTTGCAAATGCATTTTCTCGATTATTACGCAATTTTACCAAGTTATTATACATGGATACCAACCAGATAGCCACAATAACAACAAATACTATCACACAAATTAATCCAATCATAAATTATAATTTAGTTAAATAATGAATTGCAAATATACAACAAAAGAATAACTATAGAGAGAAAATTAAGAATTCTTTGTATCTTTGGAGTAAAATTAAAGGGAAAGTGCCTTATTATTCGGTACTTTCCCTTATATGAATAGGATTAAATAAATTCTATTTCATGCGGTTCATTACACGATCATAATATCTCTGCGTTCGCTTGACACTATAATGAATACCGCCATTCCAGGCTCTGATAGCCATTTCTACACTATGGAGCGGATTATAAAAAGACTGTATCAGCAGAAACATCTCCTTGGATTTGTTGATGCTAAATCTATCTCTTAAAGAGAATCTCTTTTTGCTTCCTTTACGTCGTAAAATGGAATTGCATTCTTTGACAAGAACTGGAGTAATCTGCATGGCTCCACAAGAATTTCCACTAACAGCTTTAGAATTTCCTTCGCTTTCCACTCCTATGATAGCTTCTATTACTGGAGTCCAATCATAATCTGTAGAATTCTCACTTCCCGTACTTTCTGAAAAACAAGAAAACGGGAATACAATCATCAAAATTAAACTTAAACATACTTTTCTTATTCTCTTCATAACATTTCTTTTATGGAGTCTGGAAATATCTTCATTAAATAATCAAGTCATTTCCACTGCACAATCTACATGAGAACGAGTTACACCGTACAGAACTCCGTTAAACTTAAGTATAGCAATCTCACCAAGAGATTTATACGCCATACTGTTTTATCGGATGCAAAGGTACAAAAAAAATGGGGAAAAAACAAGAAAATTAAGGTTTTTAATAGGTTTTACGTCTCTTTATCTTATTGATTTACAGAATTTTAGAAAAATAAACTGTTTAAAACTTTTACATATCACAAGTATTCAATAAGCAAAACAACGAAACAGAAACAACAAAAAAAACCTCGACTCTAATAAAAGAATCGAGGTTTCAGATGAAAAAAGGAGGCGGCTTCCTACTCTCCCACATTGCATTGCAGTACCATCGGCGCAGG
>DAIRCP010000027.1:0-32086 GCA_036796635.1 Prevotella sp.
TTCTAAAACTACTATCACTTTTACCTTGCAGAATGATACCCAGCAAGACTATATTCTAAGTCTTAAATCGGGATCTAAATATTCAGCTGTCTACAACGTCATCATCACCAATAGTAGTGATAATACAGTTGTACTAAACAGTGATTTTAATGTATCTAATACAGGTAGTTGGACTCCTTCAGAAAGTCATGCATTTAATGTGTCTGACTTGGCTATAGGTACCTATACCATGGTAATCAGCGTAAAAAGTACAACTGGAAAATATGCAGGAAATCTTGGAAGTCTAAGCATCGTTGCAGCTTCCAGTTATGACCAGGCACCAGGCACCATTACATTGTCTAAAGGAACCTATAGTGGTCCGAGTGTGGAACAGGCAGGTAATGTAGGAAATGTACAGAGTGGGGGAACAGCTTCCTATAACTTCTATACTACAAAAGCCGGTGGCTATAATATGTTGATGGATATCTACCGCTATAATACAGGAGGTACTATGAATGTGAGCATCACTGATGCTGTTAGCGGTACGGTGGAATATACCAATGCTTATACCATTGCATCTGATGCACCTGCAGCTTATACTACGAATACACTCTCTGTTCCGTCACTTTCCAAAGGACTCAAAACCCTTACACTTTCTTTTGCAGGCGGCAGCAGTTATATCTGCAACTACCAGAATCTGAAATTTGACTATGTGGGTTCAGTGGCCAGTATCAAGGGAATCTCTGTTGATGGGAATACAGCTACGAAGGGTACTACTACTGACTGGTTATACAATCTTCCTATTACTTACAGTGCAGCAAATACGACGATGAGTGTAACTGCTGAAAACGGTACGGTAACAGCCACTGCCAAGGATGCCTCTAATAATGAGGTGACTGTTACAAATAATAATGATGGCACATTTACACTTCCTACTCCAGCAGCAGGAGCTACTACGACAGTAACGCTGACGCTTACTGCCAGTGAAGGCGCTTCAGCCCCACAGTCAACATATACGCTTAACCTTTTTCATATAGGCGAAATATCCATTACCGGCTTAACCGTGGATGGGACCTCTGCAGATGTACTCACAACCATTAATACCGGTGAGAGTTACACGGCTACTTTATCGGGCAATGTTTATACACAGTTGCCTGTTGTTACGGCTACATTAATAGATGGAAGTACTGTGGCTGGTGTAGGCACTTTGAGCGGAACCACCGCTACTTATACCATCGCTGCTACTATCGGCTCTTCTACTCGTACCTTTACACTGAAGGTGGAAGGTGTCCATACCTATACTGCTTCATCAGACGACCAGGCCGTAACGCTGAAATATACTGGAGCAGGCAAAATAGATGGCAATACATGGAGCAACGGACTTTATACATTGGTAAGTAACTCAGGACTGGACGGTTGGGAAAACAGCAGTTTCAAGATGAATGGTACAGATTATACACTGAGTATCCCAAGCGATGTACAGGTAAAACAGGTGATACTGAAGAATTTTACCAGTAACTATGCGCCCGCAGCAAATGCAAAACTGACGGCCCTTGCTTCTGTTGGTTCTACGGTTTACCTGCCTACCAAGAGTACGTATATAAATGGTACAAGTTATGATTTGATGATCAACATGGAAGATCATCAGCCAGGCAAAGCTATTACCTTCAATATCACTGGTGGTGGACAGCCCACCACTTACTTACAGTTAACCGTTGAGAAAAAGAATCCAGGTACTGTACCGGTGCTCAAGAGTACGACGATAACTAGTACAACAGATAAGAATCACTGTGTGGTGGCTCTTGCCTTTGACCGTGAGATGAAGTCTACAACAGCTACGATCAATGGAAAGAGTATCACAGCCAAAGGTGGTGGCTCCACACTTTATTTCCCGTTGTGGAATCTGAATTATAATGCTACCCAGACACTCAGCATTGAAGCTGGTGCCGCTGTGGACACTTATGGTAATAGTAATAGTGAGGTTATCAACACTGATGTGACCGTAGGCAGCCAAGCTGTGGCAGCCAAAGCCGTTTATAATTATGTAGTGTCTACTGCTGCAGAACTCATCGCAGCCATTACTGCTGTGAATACCAGTAATGCTAGTGCCACAGCAGCCCGTGTCACGATCTTCCTGAAAAACGGCACTTATGATCTGGGCAGCACCGGACAGCAGATCAAGGCATACAATGTATCACTTATCGGTGAGAGTCGTGACGGCGTCATCATCTCTGCCAATCGTACTGGTATCTCCAATCCGGTACTCAATCTTCGTGACCGCAGTGGATTCTATCTCCAGGATCTTACTGTACGCAATGATTATGATTATGGTACTGGCAGTTTCAAAGGCGTGGCAGTAGCTATCTATGGTGGTAACAAGACCATCATGAAGAATGTCCGTATGCTGAGCAATCAGGATACACAGGTTACGGGTGACCGCGTTTATATCGTAAACAGTGAAATTCACGGTACGGTGGACTTCATCTGCGGTGGTGGAGATAACTTCTATGAGAATACGGATTTGGTGATGGAGAATCGTGCAGGTAATTATCTTACCGCACCATCTACCAGTGCAGAGAATGATTGGGGATATGTGTTCCAACATTGTACAGTCAAAGCCATGGAAGGTGCTACAGAAGTGACTGACGGCAGTTACAGCCTTGGTCGTCCTTGGCAGAATGAGCCTCGTTGCTATTACCTCAACACCACGATGGATGTTTTGCCAAGTGATAACGGTTGGGCAGACATGAGCAGTGTACCTACTTACTTCTATGAATACAATTCTTTGAATGCTTCAGGCGCAGCCATTGATTTGTCTAAGCGTGGTAACTCTTCTACAAGTAAGAATACTTATACCCCTGTACTGACTGACACTCAGGCAGCCGACTTTACGGTAGAGAACGTCTTGGGCGGCACAGACAGTTGGTTGCCTACAGAGGAATGTGCTGAGGCTGCGGCACCAGTCATTTCTATTACCGATGGTACCATCAGTTGGACTGACCAGAATGATGCCCGTTGCTATGCCATTTTCCTGAATGGCAAGTATATAGCCAATACTACCGCTACCAGTTACCAAGTGACAGAAGCAGGTCTCTATACAGTCAGAGCTGCCAATGTAAGTGGAGGTCTGGGCGCTACATCCAATTCCGTCATTCAGAAAGCTACTGTCACAACAGGCGAAACCGGTTGGGCTACAGGCTGTATCTCTTATGATGCGACTGTGCCATCAGACTGCAAGGCTTATTACATCTCAGGAGCAAGCAGTGATAAGGTGACACTCACCGAATTAACCTCTATCCCGGCAGGTGAAGGCTTTATTCTCAATGCCAAAACAGGAAATCATAGTTTTGATGTGGCAAGCACTACTCCTGCTTCCATTACCAATCTTTTGGTTGGAACAACTGCAACGACAACTGTTGAAGCTAATAAAACATACGTGTTAGGAAAAATAGACGCTAATACAGTAGGTATGATGCTATATGACGGCACAACCATCGCCGCTAACCATGCTTATCTGCCTAAGAGTAGTGTTCCAAGTTCAGCATCCGCTCTTCAGCTGAGTATCGATGATGTAGTGACAGGTATATCCAATGCACAGCTTCCTGCTGCCCGTCAGTCTGATGCTATCTACAACCTGCAAGGACAGCGCGTAGCAGTTCCGCAGGCTGGCAGACTCTATATCACTAATGGTAAGAAATATATTCAGAAATAATAAATTAAAGACATTAAGCAATGAAAAAGCAATATATGAAACCAGAGATAGAATCTTATCATATACAAATAGCTAATCAGTTATTGGCTGGTTCTGATCCGAATTCTATAGATGGTACAAGTAAATTTAATACAGGGACAAAAAATGGTTCAACTGACACCCCTCTATCTAGAGAAAGCGATGTATGGGGGGCTGATGAGGAAAGATAGAATAACAAAGGAATGGTTTATGAATATCATATTTATAAGATGTTTGTAAATCATTCCATTTTTAACAAAACAGGTGGAATATTCGATGAAATGGTAATTTTTTTAAGATTTGCGCAAAATATTCCACCTTTGTCGATATGTTTTTATCTAATTTTGCAAAGTGTTAATTAAAAACCTTGCTATTATCAGCAAACTATTACGGCAATAACAATAAATCAAAACAATAATGAGTACCTTTAAATTATTAGGAAAATCATTCGCTGCACTGCTGTTGGCATCCTGCCTGTTGCAGTCCTGCTCTGACATGAGTGAGTATTTTGAGACGCCTAGTTGGCTCAAAGGCTCCATCATGGAAGAATTGAAAGATGATGGCAATTACACCATTTTCCTACAAGGCGTAGAGAAAGCTGGATTTTCTCCTATCCTGAATGGTAAGTCTATCCTCACGGTGATGGCTCCTACTGACGATGCCATGCGTACTTACCTGCAGGCAAATTACAACACGACGGACATTTCGCAGTTGAGTGATCAGGAGGTGAAGAAACTGATTGGCTTCCACATCCTGTATTATTCCTTCGATAAGGATGCGTTGTACAATTTCCGTCCCAATGAGGGCGATGGCGCTACCGATGACCAGAAGGCGGTGAATGCCGGTCTTTACTTCAAGTTCCGTACCAAGAGTCAGGATCCCATCAGCGTGGAACAAAATAAGACTGACTCCACCACTTATGATGTGAGCGTGTATCATCTGGAGCGCTATGTGCCTGTCTTCTCTGCTGCCATGTTCCAGACCAAGACAATTGATGCCGCCACGAATTACAATTACTTCTACCCCGATAGTTGGAAGGGCGGAAGTGACGGATTTAATGTAGCCAATGCTGGAGTGGACGATTATGCAGAGGTAGCCAACAACGGTTATATATATAAGGTGGATAAAGTACTGAAACCACTGGAAACTATTTATAGTAATCTGAAGAGTGCCGGAAAATACACCAAGTACCTAGCCATGTATGATCAATATAGTAATTATCAGAAAGATGCCAATCTTACCTTGAACTACGGCAATGGCACCGACCTGTATTTGCATGAGCATAATAAGAATGGGGCTACTTTGGCTCCAATTGCCTGTGAATGGCCCGTCACCCAATATACTGCCGTGGCAGACTTGGCTTACAAGGCTTACAGCGTGTTTGCGCCTACGGATGATGCACTCAACAATTTCTTCAATGACTATTGGAAGGAAGGTGGCTATGGCAGTCTTGACGAGGTGAGCAGTTCTTCCATTCAGGACATCTTGATGAACAGCTACTATGATAAGTCGCTCGTATTCCCGGAAGAGATAACCAAGGGATATATCCTGAATGCCAATAATGACAACCAACCCATCAAGTTTGATATCAGCACAGTGGCACAGGCAGACCGTGTGGTCTGTTCTAATGGCGTACTCTACGGTTGCAGTGTGCTTACTCCACCTGCCAAGTACGGTGCCGTGACGGGTCCGGCTTATCAGTATAAGAAGTTCAGCGCCTTCCAGAATATGCTTTCTTCCTCAGGACTGGTCAGTACACTGAGCAGCAGCAGCGTGAGTTACATCATGCTCTATCCTGACAATGACCAGATGCTGAATAACGGTGGCATTCAGTTTGATGCCAATGGTACGCTGATATCCGATGCATCGCCTAAAGGTATAGGTAGTTCCGTCAAGTCCAGTTATGTCTATGCACATGTGTGTGCGCCTACTGACGGAAATACGATACTTCCTGAATCCGGTAAGGCTGTGTATCAGGCTCTGTCACCAGGTACCACCATCTATTGGTATGTGAAGAATGGCAAGATAACCAACAGTATCAAGCATAATGAACTACTGAAATATGCTGATAATGCCACCACTGAGAGTGATGTGTTTGTCAGTTTCGCGCCGCTGGCTTATCGTGGCAATGTGGACGGTTGGAACAACGGCCACTGTTATACGTATGACAAGACGCTGTTTGAAGGCAGTTTCGACAATGTGAACAATTCCAAGTTTGTGGCTACGATGTACAGTCACCGTATGGATGCCACCACAGAATTTTACGCATGGATCAATCTGCTTGACAAGACTGGCATGATGAACCGCAGTGCACAGACGGTGACTGATATGACAGAGAACTGCCTGATGTTTGTGCCTACCACTACTGTATTGGAAAAAGCTATCAAGGCTGGCGAGATACCTGGTATCAGCGGTGCCAACGCCACCGTAGGACAGGATGACTTTATCAGTAGTTGTGAGATAACAGATGAAACGAGTCTGCAGAAATACCTGAAACGCTACTTTGTACCCCTTTCCACGGCAGTCATTACCCATTATCCATATGTAGGATGGGGTGAGAACACCGAGTCACAGGGTGGACTTGTGACACTTGATCAGCAGACTACTGTGAATAATGGCCAGGTGAGCATTGTATCTACTAATCTGAATATCTATGATGACGGAACCAAACTGACTGTGGGCGTGGCAGGAAGCAGTAAACGGGTGAGCGTGACAGCAGATTACGATTACTTCCCCTTTATATTTGTTGACGGACCGGCACACTTCCTGAGTGGAACGCTGTAATAATAACGAATGACAAAGACGATCATGAAAAGAGTATTATATATCATCATGGTACTGATGACCACAGTCTTGTCTGCCCAGGCGCAGGATAAGATGGTATCAGGTACCGTGACAGAGATGGTAGGCAGCAATGCCGGACCCTGTATCGGCGTCAATGTGACGTTCGTAAACAAACAAAACCGTATCATCGTGGGTACGGTGACGGATATAAGTGGTATGTATTCGCTGAAAATTCCTAAAGATGAGAGCAACCTGACCATGGTGTTCTCGTATATCGGTATGAAAACACAGCGATTCAAATATACGGGGCAGACCAAACTGGATGTGAAGATGAATGATGACCAGCATGTGATTAAGGAAGTGACTGTCACATCACGTCGTAACCAGCGTAATGATATGGGTGTGAATATGCGTGAACAGACTTTCGCTACCCAGAAAATCAATATGGATGAGTTGACTGCCGTCTCACCTGTAACTTCTATCGAGGAAGCCCTGCAGGGACAGTTGGGCGGTGTGGATATCGTGGCAGCCGGTGACCCTGGTGCCAAGAGCAGTATCCGTATCCGTGGTACGGCTACCCTGAATTCCAACAGTGACCCGCTTATCGTCATCAATGGTATTCCTTATTCCACTGATATCGACGATTCTTTCGATTTCAATACTGCTTCGCAGGATGATTTCGCCCAGATGCTGAGCCTGAATCCGAATGATATTGAAACGATAGAGGTACTCAAGGATGCAGCTTCCACTGCCATCTATGGTACGGCAGGTGCCAATGGCGTGCTGCTCATCACCACAAAGAAGGGTGCGATGGGCAAGACCAAGTTTACCTTCTCTACCAAGAACACGATTAAGATTGAACCCAAGAGCATGCCGATGCTGAACGGTAATGAGTATGTGGCTTATATCCAGGATGCTATCTGGAATACAGCCAATGCCCGTGGCCTTGCCAATAACAGCAGTCTGCTGGAATACCTGTTTGATACACCGGAAATCAATTACAATACTGACTGGCGCTACTTTGATGAGTACAATCAGGACGTGGACTGGTTGAGTTACGTGAAGCAGAATGCACTGGTGACCGACAACAGTTTCAGCATGTCGGGTGGTGGTGAGAAAGCCAACTACCGATTCTCCTCTTCCTATATGAATGAGGGTGGTACGACCAAAGGAACTGATCTTCGCCGTTTCACTTCTTCATTGGACATCGGTTATAAATTCTCGGAGAAACTGCGTGTGGATGCAGAGTACACTTATTCAGACACCAAAAAGGAATCTCCCTGGAGTGACAATGTACGTGCAGAGGCACTGCGCAAGATGCCGAACAAGAGTCCTTATTATATAGACAATACCACAGGTGAGATGACGGATACTTACTTTACCCGTCAGAATGCGGATGAATTTCAGGGTGCCTTCAACGGTAAGAAGAATTTTCATCCTATCATCATGGCCAATGACAGTTATAGTAATCTGGATACCAAGGAGCAGAATATGAATGTGAGAGCCAACTGGTATATCACACCGAAACTTACCTATTATGGCTATGTATCCATGAAATACAAAACCATCAAGACTGACCAATTCCTGCCTCAGGATGCTACGGGTGTAACGACAGAGAGCTCTTATGCCAACCGGTCTACGAATTCTTATTCCAACAACTTCGCCTTGCAGACAGAAAACAAACTGATGTATCGCGGCAGTTGGAAGAATGATCTCCATCAGTTGGTGGCTGTAGGTCTGTGGCGTACCTCACAGTCCAAGAGTTCTGCCACCTTAGCTTCCCGTTACAATGTGGCATCATCATCCATCAGTGACCCGGCAGCAGGTGGCGGTACGTTGCTTGAAATCGGTTCAGGTACTTCTGAGGTAACCAGTCTCTCTGCCATCGGCAGTCTGGCTTACACCTTCATGAAGCGCTATACCATCAACGGTACTTGTAACTATGAGGGTAAGTCCAGTCTGGGAAAAGACAACCGCTGGGGATTCTTCCCGTCGGTAGGTGTCAGCTGGCAGGTGCAGGATGAACCGTTCATGCGGTTTGCCAAGGACTGGCTGGACCAGTTGAAGATTCGTGCCAGTGTAGGGCAGAGTGGTAATGCGCCGAGCGGCACCTCTCCTTATGTGGGTACTTACTCTGCTATAGGTAATTATATGGATGGCAGTGCCGTAGCACTGAGTACCATGCAGTTGAACAAGTTGAAGTGGGAGTCGAGCACGGAGTGGGACTTTGGTGCCGACCTGAACTTATGGAACGGTAAACTGACCGCCACATTCGACCTGTACACCAAGAAGACCAAAGACTTGTTGCAGAAGAAGGTGACCATTCCTGCTTCTACCGGTTACAGTTCAGCACAGATAGCTTATTATAACTCCGGTAAGTTGAAAAATGCCGGTTGGGAGTTCCGCATAGACTACGGACTCTTCAAGAACAAGGATTGGGATGTACGTGTGAACTGGAACATCAACCGTAATGAGAATACCATCGAAGAATTGCCTGATAACCTCTCCAGCAGTCAGTCATCATTGTCCAACGGTACCTATTATCAGAAGTTGATGTCAGGGACAGCCGTAGGCAGTTTCTTCGGCTTCAAGTATGCTGGTGTCTATCAGAACACCACTGATACGTATGCCAAGGATGCAGAAGGTAATGTGATGTACGACCTGTATGGCAAAGCCATCGTGATGAAGAACGGTACCTATACCTGTTATCCAGGTGATGCCAAATATGAAGATATTAACCATGACGGTGTGATAGATAAAAATGACATCGTGTACATAGGCAATTCCAACCCGGTAGTAACTGGTGGCGGTGGTTTCAATGTGAAGTACAAACGACTGAGTCTTACCGTTTTCCTGCACTACCGTTTAGGACAGAAGGTGATTAACTCCGCCCGTATGGATGCCGAATCCATGTACAATTCCGACAATCAGAGTACAGCCGTATTGCGTCGTTGGCGTAATGAAGGTGATGATACCGACATTCCCCGTGCTCTATGGAATTATGGTCTGAACTATCTAGGCAGCGACCGCTTCGTGGAGAAGTGCTCTTTTGTCCGTCTGAAGACCCTCTCACTGAGTTATACCTTTTCCAAAAAGGTATGCAAGAACTTAGGACTTACCGGCCTGAATGCTTTTGTAACCGGTTATGACCTCTTTACCTTTAGTAATTACAAAGGGCAGGATCCGGAAGTAACCTTGCCGTCAAGTGTCACGGCACTGGCAGAAGATAACTCTCAGACACCACGAAGCAGGCGCTTCGCCTTCGGCCTTACAGTGAACTTCTAAGCAATTATGAATGAATTAGAAATTATATATATGAGACATATCAAACATATAATCATGGGGGTTGCTGCTGTCCTGTCATTGTCAGCATGCAGCGATTATCTGGACATCTATCCCGAGAATGTAAAGGCAACAGACCAGTACTGGAAGTCGAAAGAAGAGGTAGAGTCGTCACTTATGACGGGTTATTACTATCTTCGTTCTTCCGTAGAAGATTATCTCATCCCCTGGGGTGAGTTGCGTGCAGGATGTATCTACAACCGTAAAGGCAGCAACCTGCAGAAATTCGAAGTGAAGCCTACTGATACAAAGCTCTGCGACTGGGGACCGATGTATCAGATTGTGAACACCGCCAATCTGGTGCTTGCCAATGCAGCCAAGGCACGCAGTAATGACGATACATATACAGAACAGGAGATGAATTCCCATCTTACGGAAGCCTATTGGCTCCGTGCCCTGGCTTATTTTTATATTGTCAGAAACTGGCGTGATGCCCCGCTCATCACTACGCCTTACGAGACGGATGAGAATACATATAACATTCCGCAGTCGAGTGCGGCCGATATCATCGCTCAGATTAAAAGTGACTTACTGGCAGCCATCAAACTAGGTGCTGCCAAAGAGAAGTTTGATACTACCTGGGAAACCAAGGGACGTGCCACCATCTGGTCCATTTATGCACTGATGGCAGATGTATGTCTGTGGAACGAGGATTTTGATGAGGCCATCTCTTATTGTAATGCCATACTGAATGCCAATTCAACGAATGCACCTCACTTCATGTCCACAGCCACCCACTCCAGTTGGTTCTCCATGTTTAATCCCGGCAATTCCAATGAGTCAGTATATGAAGTGCAGTGGTCACATGAGAAGATGGACGGCAGCAGTTATCAGACCAACAGGCTGCCTATCTATTTCGATAATGCCAATACCAATCGTCTGTATGTGATGTCAGCACAGATGTTGCAGGACTTTAACAGTGATTACACGTCTATCCTGGATAATTATGGCAATCTGCAACCGGAACTGGCAGTACGTACCATGTATGGCGGTTATTATACAGGTACTGATGCCTCCACTTATATGTCAGCCACAGAAGGTTATGTCTGGAAATACATTGGCGGTACTACCATCTCAGATAAGCGAACTACCACTTATTATGATCCAAACTTCATCCTTTATCGTGTGGCAGATGTGATGCTGATGAAGGCAGAAGCCCTTGTGATGCGCGGCAGTGGGCAGAACTATGAAGACAATCAGGCTGCCATTGCACTGGTGAATCAGGTGAGGGAGCGTACTAATCTGCAGGATGTGGAAATCAGTCAGTCCACTGATTTCAAGGAGATGCTACAGTATGTACTTGATGAACGGCTGAAAGAATTCCTCGGCGAAGGCAAAGCGTGGTATGATATTCTCCGTCTGGGTCACTATGCCGACCGCAACGGTATCAACTTCAAGAAGGACTTTCTGATAGAATATGTGCAGAAATACAATAAGCAGGCCAGCGAAAGTTGGATTAGCAGTGTGCTCAGCAATGAGAATGCCTGGTATCTGCCTGTATCATCTTCTGAAATGAGTGTCAACGGGCAACTCGTCCAAAACAGTTATTATCAGTAAATGGAAGCGAAAATGAATAGAGAACAAAGAATGATGAATCATCGTATGAAAAAGTTTATATATTTTCTCTTCAGTCTTGCTATCGTAGCACTGAACAGTTGCAGCGACCCGAATGAAGGCGAGATGTTTGTGACGCCCACTACAGTGCAGTCAGAGATGTCTATCGCTGATGTATTAGAGAGCAACTCCGATTATAGTATGTGGGTGGACTTCCTGAAGTATGCCGATTATTATAACGCCTTTAAGGATGCATCCACTAAGGCCACCGTATTCTGTCCCACCAATGCAGCCGTTGAGGCTTTCCTCCAGAAACGTGGCGTGAACAGTGTGCGCGACTTATCGAAGACAATGGCACGTTCCATCGTGCAGGAGCACGTAGTTCCTGCTGTGGAAGTAAGTGACAGTACGCTTAATGATTATGCGCAGAATGCCAGTTATATTCCCACTAAGAATCTGTTCGAGTCTTATCTGACATTGGGTTATGGTTATACCATTACCGATGTGGATGATGCACAGCGCACTAGTGAGGTACATGATACGGCTTCCGTCTATATCAACAATCAGGCTAAGTTAGCCAGTTTCACGGGCATCGCTTGTGCCAATGGTCACATCTTTTCAATGAGCAGTGTAATAGAACCGTTGGCAGAGACTATCTTAGGTAAGTTGGAACTGGATGATGACTACAGTATCTTTGCTGCAGCTATTCGTGAATCCGGTTATGACAGTATCGCCAATAAGGTGAAGGATACCACATACGTACAGGGTGGCGGTTATGTGGTAAATACCTATAATTATACCTGTTTCGCTGTTCCTAACAGTGTGTTTAAGGCTAATGGCGTGACCGACGTGAGCAGTCTGAAGAGTTGGTTAGTAACCAACAGCAACGGTGAGGAAACCAATGGCGAAACCGCCTTGAGCCATTATGTGAAGTATCACTTCCTATTGCGCAAATATGGCACCGATGAACTGTTCAACTTCCAAAGCGCAGGTGAATCACTCATCTATGAAACCAAGTATGAGGGACAAGCTATGGTAGCCAGTGCACCGCTTGATGTGCGCACCCTCAATAATACCATCCATATCCTGCGTAGTGATATGGCAGCCCGCAATGGACTAATCGATAAGATAGACGGAATGATGCCTGTGTATCATCCGTCACCCGTTACTGTGAAATGGGACTTCCTGAATACTGCCGATATCATATCTTTCGTCAATGCTTATGGCGCCAGCAGAAATCTGGGCGATGTATTCACATCTCCACTGACCAGTACAGAGAGCAAGATAGATCTGTCTACCGACCGTCGTGACGGTGACTACGGCACCCTGAGTTCATTCACTTATGCCAATACAGCTTCCAAGGCATCTGCTTCCAATTACCGTGTAGTGGGATTCTATAAGGAAAAGTATGCCAGCAGCAGTGCCAAGACTACCAGCAAATATGGTACATATATGAATAATTACCTCTGTCTGAATCTGGGTTATGCCGGTTGGATACAGTTCAAGACCCCTGCTATTATAGCAGGTAAATACAAAGTAGTGCTTCACTATTGTTCGGACGTGACGCTCAAGTCATTCTATACATCTGGTTCCCTCACCAAATACAATATGGACAATGAATCTTCCAGTGTCTATCTTTACAAGGGATTGGGCAGTGTACTTACTGGAACCAAGATGCTGGGCGCCGTAGTAGATATTACCTTATTCCCGTCCATCGAGTTCACGGGCAGTGGCACTCATACATTCAAGGTCACCATGATGGATATCAATGCCAAGACATCGGCTCTGTACCATCAGATGTACGATTATCTGGAATTTATCCCTATCCAATAAAAACATCATCAGAATATGAAGAAAATATATTATTTAGCAGCACTTTTGCTTCCGATGCTCATCAGCGGTTGCTCCGACTGGAGTGACCACTTCGATGAGTCGGCTCTCACGGCATCAGGTAATGTGGAAATATACAATGGCGATATCGTGAGCTATATGAAGAATACCTCCGAGGTGAGTGATATGTCATCGCTCTTTGCTGCCAATGGTATCTACGACAGTACCTTTGCCGACCGTGAATATACCTTTATCGTATGCAACAACGAGGTGTACTCTGCTCAACAGCAGCAGATTAGCAATGCGCTCCAATATGCCCGTTGCGCAGTAGCTAATCTGGCGGTGAATCCCAATTCGCTTACCGATGGTTACGGTATTCATACCCGTTCAGGCAAGAGCGTATGGGTATATGGTAGTGGAAACGACATCAAGATAGATAATTACAATATTACTAAACGGGTGAAAACCAATAACGGTTATGTATATTATGTGGATGGCGTTATTCCCGTGCGCTCATCCATATATGAATATCTCAATTCCCTCTCTGGCGATTATGCTGATTTCAAGGCACTCGTGAAGAAGTACGAGGCACGTTATTTCGACCGTTCGCACAGTACTATTACCGGCGTGAACAATATGGGACAGACCACTTATGATTCTATCTGGGTGACTCGTAGTGAACTGATGGACCGTTATACTTCTGCTGGTGTGGAGCAGTGGAACATGCGTTCAGAGAATTATGCCACTACCATGTTTATTCCTACCAACGCACAAATCAAGACCGCTATCACCAATGCGATGGACAGTATTCCGGTATGGTTGAATCGTGAGGCTACTGATGCCGATAAGGAGAAGTTTGAGGAATGGATTGTGAAAGCCTGTTTTGTGGACCGTCGTCTGGAAAATGACGCCGTGAGTGCCATCGCCCCTGGATTTGCAAGCGTCGGCGGGTGTCAGGAGATAATAGATACCCAGAACGATGAGACCAAATACAAAAGCATAGACCCAGCCTGGTGGTTGCCTAGTGTGCAGCGTGCCAACATCGATAGCAAAGTGACGCTGAGCAATGGCTGTGCCTACAGACTCACTAACTTCAAGATACCTAATCATATCGTGATTTATCGTGTAAAATCACGGTTCTATGAACTTTGGAATGCCATGAGTGATACTCAGAAAACCAGTTATTTCCGTTGGACCAACTGGCAGAATCCGATGGTCATCAATGACTGTCAGGGTGAGTTTACCCTCTCCAATACATTGCCTACCATCTATTATCATGAGTTGACAGCAGAACCGACTCAGGAAGCTCATGACCAAGCGCTTCATTGCAGTGTAGACTATGACGGACTGGTATACAACAGCACCGATGGCAATGTGCAGGAAGTGCATCTCCCGGCAGGAGAATACTATCTGCGCATGGGTTTCAAGCACAGTCTCACTTACAGTGTGAGTATCTCCTTCAATGATTCATTGCTTGTAAAGGATATGTGTCTGAATGCGCAGGGTTCCAATTTCCACTTCGACCGTGGTGCTGCCTCAGAAGTACCTCACTATGGAATGGGCGGCATCGCTTATCCGGAAGGATTCGACCCTGATGAATGGATGGAGAAAGATCCTAAAGCCATCGCTTATGATACCGACGGTTATACTGTGGGCATCGTGAAACTGAAGAAGAGCGGTAACTTCCATATCACCGTGGATTCTTATGACAATGCCAAACTCTATACCTATAAGATAGGTGATGTGGGAACACGTACCAAAAACAACATCCAGCAGTTGATGATGTATCACTGGTGCCTGCGCCCGACAATTAATAACTACTAATGGAATGAACATTCAGCTATGAAGAAAAACTATATATTAGCTGCCGCCCTCTGCTTGTCTATGACGGTGACAGCACAACAGACAATCAAGGTGAGAGTGCTCAATACCGCCAACCGTCCCGTAGAAGGTGCGATAGTAGGAGTGGAGGGCAATGCCAAAAAGACCGTACTCACTGATGAGAAAGGCTATTTTGAACTCTCACTCGATGATCATAGTATCATTACGGTGAAGGCGAAAGGCTATTATGCACAGGATATACCTGCCTCTTATCTGCGCAAGATGGCTGCTAAACACGGTTTTCTTATCACCGTAGTGCCTGAATCAGAGGTGCATTACAGTGATCGTGCACTCACCATAGAGAACAAGGACTTCAATGAGAAACAGCATGTAGGCGGAGTTATCGGCGATGCCATTCCTGGTCTGCAGGTCATTGAGAAGAGCGGGGTACCCGGTGAAGGGGCTTACCTCAATGCGAGGGGTGTCCATTCGCTCGTGGCAGAAAACAATCCGCTCATCGTTATCAATGGCGTGCCCTATTTGAGCAACCAGCTTACCTCCAGTGTGATAGACGGTTATTCGCGCGATATGCTTTTTGGTTATGATCCTAAGGACATCCGCAGCGTTACCCTGCTGAAAGGTGCTGATGCCGCAGCATGGGGTTCGTTGGGCAGCAATGGTGTGCTGATGGTAGAGACGGAGAAGGCCAACTCTACCAATCTGGATACGCGTATCTCCTTCAGCGGCAGTTATGGCATGAACTTTGCAAAGACAACCATCCCGTTGCTCGATGCTTCACAGTATCGCAATTACATGTCTGATCTGGGACTCACCCGTTATTCTTCCATGGCAGCATTGGTGGAGGACTATCCTTTCTTGCAGAATGGAAGTTACAACAGCAGTTACCTCTTCAACGAGAATACCGACTGGATGAAGGAAATCAGTAAGAAGGGGTTTGTGACTGAGAACCTCTTCCGTGTAGAGGGAGGCGATGAAATAGCCAAATATAATATATCCTTCGGCTATACCAGTAATGCCGGAACCCTTAAAAACCTCAAGACAGATAAGTATCACACCCTTATCAGTGCCGATGTGCTCGTGAGCAGAAAGATAGATATCGTCGCCAATGTAGGATTA
Source organism: Prevotella sp. (assembly GCA_036796635.1). GTDB lineage: Bacteria > Bacteroidota > Bacteroidia > Bacteroidales > Bacteroidaceae > Prevotella. The sequence continues at coordinate 16,178 of DAIRCP010000027.1, forward strand.
GCTTATATCAACAGCAACCTGCAGAATTTCGGTATGAATGCCGTGACTAATCCTATCCTGGCTGCATCGTATGCCATGCCGATTATCAGTCCGTATAAGAAGCAGACTGACGGTTCCTTGCTCAGCAGTTATTCCACCTATGATGGATGGAATACCAATGCCAATCCTACTTATGCGTATGATAATGTGAGTAATCCTTTGGCATTGGTGGAAGATGTGGCAGGTGCTGACAAAATATACGATGCCAATACCAATCTGGTACTCAATTACCACTGGAATGAGTATCTCAAGCTCTCTGCCATGGTGAATCTCTATTATAATTATATAGAGGAATCCATGTTCGTTCCCGGCGTCACCTCACATGCAGTGATGCCGCAGTATTACGGTTACGGCAAGAACTATGTGGCTCAGGGCGTGACCCGCCAGCATAGCAATACCTATCAGTTACGTGCCGATTATAATCGTGTGTTTAATCATGTACATGAACTGAAGAGTTATTTCACAGCCCGCATGTTCACCCATTCGTTGGAATACGATATATCTTCCGGTTACAACACCGCAAATGATTACTATCAGACACTGGACAAGACCACAGATGAGAAAAATACTGTAGGTGACAATATAGAATGGAACTATCTAGGTTTCACCCTTCACGGCGATTATACCTATAACCGTATTCTCCGTGCTTCAGCGAATGTGGCTGCCGATGCTACCAGTGCCTCTGGTACGGATGCTTCTCGCCTAGCTATATTTCCTTCAGGTGGCATCACTTTCCTGGCTGCCAATACCGGTGTGTTGCCAACTTGGATAGACAAGTTGAATGTTTCACTTGATGCTAGTCTTTCTGGCAACAGTCGTTTTAGTTCCAACTATGGCAAGAACTATTATACCACGTCCAATTTCTTTTCCATTGGTGCCATCAAGCGCAGTAATGTGCCAAATACCAAACTTACTTGGGAGAAAAACCGTCAACTGGACCTTGCACTCGATTTCGGGATGCTAGGTAACCGTATCAATCTGGGGGTAAACCTCTTTAGCAACTATGCTTACGACCTTCTGCTCAACAGCAATATCTCTAAGGTCTATGGTTCCACATATTATTACGAGAACAGTGGCGAAATCAGTGGTAAAGGGGTGGAAGTTTCCTTGCGTGTGAATCCCGTACATACGCATGACTTCGATGTAGTGCTGGGTGCTACCTTATCTACAGTCAAGAACACCTTGAAGAAGTTGGGTGAATCTTCTTTTGAAGAGATTAAGTTCAGCGATTATAACGGTGATGATGCCGAAGTAATCATGCAGGTTGGCAGTAATCCTTATGAGTTCTATGGTTATCAGACCAATGGAATCTATACCACCACAGCAGAGGCACAGGAAGCAAAACTCACCAATGCCAGTGGTAAGTCGTATGAAGCAGGTGATGTCCGTTTTGTGGATCAGAACCATGATGGTGTCATCAACAGCTATGACAAGGTATCAATCGGTAAGGCTACCCCCGATATCTATGGTGGCGTGAACCTCATGCTTCGTTACAGGCAAGTGTCACTTGATGCCAACTTTGGTTATTGTGTAGGCAATAAAGCCTATAATGCCACCCGTAGGCTGTTGGAGTCGATGTCTGCCTTCTATAATCAGAGTACAGCTGTACTCAACCGTTGGCAGGTAGAAGGTCAGCAGACCTCTATCCCCCGTGCAGCTTATGGCGACCCCTCTGGTAACAATATTTTCTCAGACCGATGGATAGAAGATGCCAGTTATTTCAAACTACGGAGTTTGAAATTGGCTTATACCTTCGGCAAGGTTTTCTCATTCGTCCGTTCTGGTAATGTGTATGTGGCAGCCGAAAATCTGTTTACCATCACCAAGTACACCGGAACCGACCCTGAGTTCGCTTATTGCTATGCAGCGTGTATGCGCGGTTTCGACTATGGTAAGTTAGCACAGCCGGTAACCGTGAAACTTGGTTTTAATCTGAACTTCTAATGAAATATGAATTACGAGATATGAAAAAGAATATGCTATCCAGACTATCCCTATTGGCAGTTATCGTATTGCCCATGCTGTTTACGTCGTGTGCCGATTATTTCGAGACCAATCCAGACAACATCATGAAGGATAATGAATATATCGGCAGTGAAGACGAGATGTACAAGGGATTCCTAGGTATCTTCAACCGAATGCAGGAAGCCGGTGACCAGAGTATCTTCCTCACCGATACCCGCTGTAATTTTCTTGAAGTGACCGACAGAGCTCCCGTAGCCCTGCAGGAGATCTACAGTTACGACAATACCGATGGGAATGAGTATGCCGATCCTACCTGTTATTACTCCATTATCATCGCTTGCAACGATTACTTTGATAAGATGCAGACCTACCATCACAATGTAGGAGGAATGAGTGAGAGTGCCGAAACTCATTTTAAGGCGCTCATCTCCAGTGCCATCCGCATCAAGGTATGGGCGTATTATATGTTGGGTCGTATCTATGGACAGGCCTACTGGTTTGATGACCCGTTGCGTGAAAAGACGCCCCTCACGAATACTGATGTGTTTACTCATTGCGATATGCAGACACTTACCGCCAAATGTCTTTCCCTGTTGGACAGCGGACTCACCATTGATGGCGTGGCAGTCACTTCCGATCTCACCATGAATTGGTATGAATGGTTGGATGAAGAGAATCAGAATGCCAGTTCCTACGTGAAGTGGCAGTACCTCACCCCGCCGCTCATCCTGCTTCAGGCAGAGTTGCGCTCCTGGAAGTGTAACTATGAGACAGAAGATGCCGCCCAGACTGATTGGCTGTGGATACGTGATAACCTACTGAAGTATCTTTATGGTCTTCACAATGCCTCTGCTGGTTCTGCCTTCCCTTATGCTGGATGGGACATTTCATCCACCACTACGAGTGATTATAATGTGTTGGGATGGATGTTCCAGACTAACGTTCCCCTACAGAGTGATTATACTGGTGCTTATTTCAATATTTTCTCCAGTGAGGAAGTAGGCAACAAGTATCAGTTGGCAAGTGGAATCATGTACGATTATAACAATCATCAGCGCAATCGCCTGGTACAGTATTTCTGTCCATCTTATCCCTCACAGGATGCTTTTTATCTGCAACCCTCAGAATATGGAAAGAGCCTTTATCCGGAAACGGATATCCGTTCGCTCACCCAGAAGATGGTGATGAATAACATCAATGGAACTGATGCCCTTACCAAGTATTACTATAAGTACAACCAGACCACACGTACCTACAAATATCTGCGTGACAACATCTTCCAGATAGAGCCTACCATCATCACCTTCCGCGGTCATGACTTCCATTTCCTGCTGGCAGAAGCAGAGAACCATCTGGGTAATTGGGACCAGGCATCTACCATCCTCAATAAAGGACTGATGAACCGTTTTGCCAGCAAGATTCTGCCAACAGACAGTACTTGGAGTGCGTATTATAACAGTTGGTTTGCACCCCGTGGCGGTTATGGCGATGTAGGTATCGTAGGTGCAGCCAACGGCAAGACCTATAATCTGCCTACACCGAATGACAGTGATTACAACCTCACGGAAAATCAGCGCAAACAAGTGTATGACTGGGCATTGGCAGACGAATACCTCAAGGAATACACTGCCGAGGGGAAATCCTACAGTTATCTCTGTAAGATGGCAGAGCGCTGGAGCAATGCTGACAGAGGTACATCCACTGCTGCCAGAGAGAAGTTTGCCGACCGTATTGCTCCTAAGTACAAGACCTCCGGGTTGCAGCAGAAGGTGCGTACCTATCTGGAAGGTACAGGATACTGGATACAATGGAACCTGAAATAAAGAATCCTCCTTTTTCGCAAATTATTCCACCTTGCATCTGCTTATTTACACTACATTTGCACCATTGGAATAACTAAAAACGAAAAAACGAGAATAACAATATTAACGATGAAACAATATAAACAGATACTATTGCTTATCCTGTTGTGCTGCATGACACTCACTTCTCAGGCAACAGATTTGGCATTTCCCGGTGCAGAAGGTTACGGCCGTTATGCTACTGGAGGGCGTGGGGGAAAAACCTATGTAGTAACCTCCCTTGCCGACTGCTCGGAGAATGACCTTGTCAAAGGTACTTTTCGTTGGGCGGTGAAGCAACCAGGCAAGAAAATAATCACCTTTGCAGTCAATGGTACCATCTATCTCACCTCCGCACTTTGTCTAGACGGTGGCGATATAACCATCTTGGGTCAGACAGCTCCTGGAGATGGTATCTGTCTGGCCGATTATCCCGTTACTATCTCTTGTGAGAATGCCATCATCCGTTATATCCGCATACGTCTGGGTAATCGTCAGGTGGCCTATCATGAAGGAGACGGGTTTGGATTGGAAACTTGCAATAACGTCATCATCGATCATTGTTCCATTTCCTGGAGTATAGATGAATGTCTTTCCATATCCGAGGGCAGCAATATTACCATTCAGTGGTGTATGATAGAGGAAGCCCTGAATAATGCAGGACATGTAAAGGGGGCTCATGGTTATGGCGGAAACTGGGGCGGTTATAATGTGAGTTATCATCATAATCTCATCACTCAATGTACCAGTCGTGTGCCTCGTCTGGGTGGTGATGGCGACCTTACCACAGCAGATTTCGTCGATATCCGTAATAATGTGTATTACAATTGGGGCGGAATGGGTTGTTATGGAGCAGAGGCTACCGATGCAAATATTGTGAACAACTATTATAAACCAGGACCATGCACCGATGCCCGCGGACTGATGTATCGCAAAAGAATCCTCGCTATCGGTGTGCGTACCAATTCATATATCCAGTCATCCCCTGCCTTTGCTGGAGCTCTCCATACCTATGGGCATTTTTATATCAATGGTAATGTGAATCCAGATTATAGCGATGTCACCACCGACAACTGGGCCAGTGGCGTGTATAATCAGACTACCAATGGCAGTGATATGGATTATACTTGGACAGCAGTTACCAAAGACACCATTCGTCTATCTAACCCTCGTGAGTTTATGCACGTTACCACCCAGTCAGCCAAGGAAGCATACGACCTTGTATTAGCCAATGCCGGCGCATCCCTACATCGTGACTGTGTGGATAATCTCATGGTGGCAGAAGTGGAAAACCGCCTAGGAGAGACTCGTGGTTCCAATGGAGCTCTTTACGGTCAGATAGACACCCAGAGTGACAATGGCTTCTCTGCCGCAGAAGTGGAGAATGGAGCCTGGCCCATTCTCAGTTATATAGCTCCTACTCGTACCGATACCGATGGTGACGGTATTCCCGACTTATTCGAAAGTGCATGGGGACTGGATGCTACCAATTCCGAAGATGGTGCCACTATGTACAAAGGAAACAATACCGCCTATCAAGGCTATTCTTATGTGGAGATGTATGTCAATACAATCAATAGTGATATCAAGAAGTGGAATGATGCCTGCACAGCCATCGGTACCGTGCAGGGCGTGGATGAACCCACATTAGTGATAACATCTCATGCCGACAACGAGCACGAAGTATCCGCCCTTACTTACAAGGGTTACGATTCCGCTAATAAGGTACGCACCTTCAGTGACGGCGTAACCATGAGTGCCACTGGCGGAATGTCGGGCGCTGCCGCAAACGGTCATACACTGAAGCTTCGTGCCGGAACACAATACACAATAACGGTGCCCGCAGGAATCAAGGCTACTGCACTCCGCATCTGGGGATACTCCCATTATACGGGCAATGATATCTATGTATCAGAATTGAATGGTACCAAATACAGTGCCACGGATTATGTTATAAGTGCCGTAGCCTACAGTCGTACCAACCTTACCATCCCGTTTGGTAAAGATGTGTCAGGTTCTAAGTTTACCATTACATTCACAGGCAATTCCCCTGACGTGAAGTTCTTTCTCGTAGATACTTCTATTGCGAGCGCCATTGGAGCAGTTCCTGTCACTTCCCATCATGTATCAGCTGCTCCGATATATAATCTTCAGGGTATCCGTCAGCAGTATCCTCACAAGGGCGTCATGCTTAGTGGAGGTCGTAAATATGTCATAAATCACTATCAACAACAATAACAACAACAATTTATTAAAAACGATTTAAGTATGAAAAAACTATGTACTATGCTATTGGCTGCCGTTGCCCTATTGGCACCGTCAGTCGTGCAAGCCGACCAGGTAACAGTCACTACTGCTGCCGATTTGATTTCCCAGTTTACCAAGGCACGCACTGCAGAATCCAGTGATACCATCTATGTAGCCTATACCGCAGATGGTATGAATATGAAGACCATCAAGGCCACCGCCATGCCCAGTAAAGGTAAAATTTACATGATAGGAGTCAATGATGAGGCATCAGGTGCCAAAGCCTGTGTCAAGTTTGAGATGAATATCGCCGCCAATACAGAGGGCGACCACCTGAGTCTTATCTTCCAGAATCTGGTTATTAAGGATTATAATGGTGCATCTGGTAATTCCAAGCATCTGATTAATGCAAAAGATGCTAATTTCCATTATATCGATACGCTGGCATTCCGCAATTGTGAGATAACTGATTTCTGCCGTACTATCTATCGATTGGAACCACAGGCCAAAGCCGATGGTACGAAAGATGCCGGTGAAGTGAAGAGTATGGAATTTACCAACTGTACTTTCCACTATGGCTCCACTCAGACCAGTGCTATGGCCATGTTGTATTTAGGTCAGAAAGTAGCCAAACTCACCTTCCGCAACAACACCTTCTATGATTTGCCACATCTCAATAGTATAGCTACTTTTGCCTATATGACAGCAGCTGATGGTCGTGATGATATTGATTTCACCTTTGAGAACAATACCGTCATCGCCCGTAGCAAGATAGCCTTGTTTGGTTTCGACAGCTATGTAGGTCAGAGTTCCACTTTCAATATACATAACAACTTGTTCCTGAAGCCTAACTGGACTGATGACCTCAACAACAATGACCTTACCGCAGACTCACTTGCAGCCTATAGCCGCAGTATTGCCAACATTCAGTATGGTATGGTATATTGCCAGGGAAATGTGTTTGAAGGATATTCCCTGCCAGTAGCTACTGCTGATGCAGACGGCAATGTATGTGCTTTCCTGGATACCAAGACCGATTCCCTGTCCATGAGCGATGTATCCTTTGCCTGGACTGATATGGTTGACGTACAGAATGACCTCTTCGGCATATACAAAGGTCACAAGCTCTATACTGCAGGCTTTGAAGGTAAACCTATCGGCGACCTTAATAATTATACCGATGTATTGCAGAAGGCAGTCACTGTTACCGCTACTGTGTCCGGTTCCAAGAGCGCTGTAGTCAAGATATCCCCAGCCAAGTCTAAATACCTCACAGGTGATGTTGTGACTCTTACCGCCGATACCAATTTAGGACTTAATACTTTTAAGGGATGGAGTACGGGCTCTACCGATAAGAGTATTGTAGTAACCTTGACTGACAACCTGAATGTCACCGCAAATTTCGAGGAGATACCTTATATTGCAGCATGGAACCTGCAGCAGTTAACTGGCAATAATCAGAAACTGACAGGTCCGCTTGCCCCTAACTTCGGTGAGCAGACTTATTCCCTGGCATATCTCCATTATGATGCGACAACCAAGCAGTATGCCGATTCTACCACAAATGCATTTATGACCCGTAACAATAAGGTCACAGGTGATGAGCGTAACTGTTTCTTCCTTCATACAGACTCCGCTACCTTCTCATTGGATGGTGCAGGTCAGGCAGAAGCTTTTGCCATTAAAATTCCGGCAGTTGTCAAAGGTAGTAAACTCATGTTCAATGTAGCAACTGACAATATATGTTATAAGAAGTATGCTATCAGTTACACCACTGACAACATCAACTTCACCGAGATATCTCAGTTTAGCTTGGCAGAAGTGGGCAAGTGGCAGCAAGTAGAAGCCACCATCCCTGATGCTTTAGAAGGTAAAGCCGTATCCATCGTTGTGAAGGGCGTTGAGAGCGAAGGAAAATTTATTACCGCTGATTTCCAGGCACTGATAGATGCTGATGCTATGAAGATTACTACAGAGTACCTCTTTGTTAGCGAGTTGTATCTTGTCAATGGTACATCCACCGGCATAGAGACATTACGTCCCGTACAGCAGACAGTAGGGGATAACAAGATGTACGACCTCTCAGGCCGTCGCATTACTGCAGCCAAAGGCTTGTATATTATGAATGGAAAGAAATTTATTAAATAGATAGTGGTTTTTAGTTAACAATTAAGAAAAATTTCTTTTGGTGGCGCCTGTTCGTGAGAATGGGCACCACTTTTTTAATTAAAAAAATGCGAGCGCTTATAGCGACAGAATGCTTATTCTTTTTTCTCTTTGCACTCTTTCATGTATTCGGTAGGGGATACGCCATAGAACTTCTTGAAGGTGGAGGAGAAGAATGCTGAACTATTGAATCCGCAGGCATACATCACTTCGGTGATGTTGTAATGTTGCTTGGATAGCAGATTTGCTGCCTGTTTGAGGCGGATGTTACGGATAAGTTCGTGGGGGGTCTGGTTGGTGAGCTCTTTGGTCTTGCGATAGAGGTGAACGCGACTGATGCCTATCTTCTGTGATATCATGTTCACATTCAGATCTGAATTGTCTATGTTCTGATTAATAATCTCTATCATCTTATTCATCAGTTTTTCATCGGCTGATTGCAGACTGACAGTCTCTATCTGTTCGTTCAGGTCTTCCTTTCCCTCATATTTGTTTTTGAGAATATTGCGTGATTTCAATAAGTTGCTGGTAACACGAAGCAATATTTCCAGATTAAAAGGCTTTTCGAGATAAGCATCGGCACCGCTTTCTATGCCCGTGAGATGATCTTCGTCCATGGTCTTGGCGGTAAGGAGTATCACGGGGATGGAATTGGTATTGATATTCGTCTTTATCTTATCGCATAGTTCATAACCGTTCATCTGGGGCATCATCACGTCACTGATTACAAGTGCCGGACTCTGTGTGAGGGTGGCTGTAAGTGCATCTGTGCCATTAGGGAATCCGGCGACGTTGTAAATCTTGCCGAATTCCTGGAGAAGATAATTGCGTATTTCGTCATCATCATCTACAATAAAGATGAGGGGACGTTTCTCTGTCTTCGGGAGGGCTGGCTGCTGTTCTATCTCCTGATAGAGTGTGTCTTCAGCCAGATTTTCGGTAGTTGAGCCTTGAACAGTCTCTGTTGCGGAAGCCATTTCCTCTGTTGTGAGGTGCTGACATCCCAATGGAATGCTAATTATGAAGCGGCATCCCTTCTTGTCCTTGAGATTTTCTGCCTTGATGGTACCATGATGCAGTTCCACCAGTGAACGTGTCAGGTCAAGTCCTACCCCGGTACCGTTGCGATGGGTATTGGCGTTGCTGCTGTACGACTGATAGAAGCGTTCGAAGATACGTTCCAGATTATCTTCGGGTATACTTTCTCCATCATCGGAGATAATGATAATGGCAGATTGGGCATCGCGGGTCGCCTCTATCTGTATTTCACCTCCTGAACGTGTGTATTTGAATGCGTTGGAGATGACATTCATCAGTACCTTGTCGAAGTTGTTACGGTCTATCCATACGGAAAGGTGATCATCGCTATGAATGAAAAGATAGTGGATATTGGTATTTTTGGCCTGTATGGCAAACAGTGCATTCACTTCTTCAATAAATTGGATAAGGTCTGTTTCCTGCATGTGCATCACCATTTTGCCTTGGTCTATTTTTCTGATATCCATGAGTTGGTTGATCAGGTTGATAATACGGTTTGCATTACGCTGAATGGTATGGTAATAGCTTTGTCGCTCAGCATCCTTATCATGATGGATAAGTGATAGTAATGGGCTGAGAATGAGCGTCATAGGGGTGCGTATCTCATGAGATATGTTGATGAATGAACGTAGTTTGGCTTCGCCCAATTGCTCGGCATGGATGTGTTCCTGCAATCTTAGTTCTTTATATCTGCGCTTCTTGCTTTCTATGATGATTGCACAGATGAGGCCGGCTGCCATGAGCAGATATACTATACATGCCCACCACATGGCATACCACGGAGAATGAATCTTGATGGTGAAGATGAGTGGTCTGGACACATCCTTTCCATTGATTGCTTTTACCTGAAAATGATAGGTGCCAGGCGGGAGTTTGCTGAAGGTGATGATATTCTCACCAGGCTGCAGGGTTATCCAACTGCCTTCGTTGATACAATAGGAATAGATGGTATTATCCTGGTTATTGAAGGTGAGCGTTGACAAGTTGAGCGCAAAGGTGTTGTCATTGCAGCACAGGTCAAAGCGGTGTGAGTCTATGGTAGAGGTGTCGGTTACGGTGTACATTCCCGATTTCATCTCCTTATAGATAGACTCTCCTTCAATGGTCAGGTCCGTCAGGTGTACCAAGAGCTGATGGGGGGTGTGCTTGATTTCATCAGGTTGGAACCAGACGATGCCATTTGCTCCACCGATGACGATGTTTCCTTCATCGTCGCAGAGCATGGCATTGTCGGCAAACTCATTACTGTTGATACCGTCTTCCGCATAGTAGGAAGTAATCTTCCCGGTGTTGGTGTTCAGTTTGCTTAATCCGTGATTGGAACTGATCCATAGATTGCCGTGGTGGTCAGTTTCTACGGCTGTTAAGCTGTTGTCAGAAAGTCCGTTTCTTGTGGTATAGCGTTTTACGGTTAGTGTGCGGAGATTTACTTGATACAGACCATCGAGCATGGCAATCCAGAGATTGTTTTTGTTGTCCTCACGTATGCAAGTGGGACTTTTTCCATTGAGCAGCAGATTACTCTTAAAGACGGAAGTCCAATTGTTGGAATGAATATCAAGACAACAAACTCCGATACTACTACCCACATACAGTCGTCGATGGTCGTGTGAGAGACATAGGCATTTGATGAAGTCATTGGGTAATGAGTTTGCCTGACGGTCTGTCTCCGCATGTCCATGCAGGTGATATTCGGTGATTTTACCTGTATTCAAATCCATCTTCTTCACGCCGTCGCCCATGGTGCCTATCCATAAGGTATGTGTCTTGTCAGTTGCCAAGGCATAGACGTTGTTGGCGTATGGCTTGTTGAAAGAAATGGGATGATAGACCAGACTGTGCGGGTCTATCCATCCGAATCCCTGTATATATGAGCCGACCCACACTCTGCCTTTGCCATCTTCCTCCATGCAGAGAATGGCTTTAGGTACCGATGAGGAAGCACTGCTGGGGACAAGGTGCTTTTCCAATTGTCTCTGCTTGTTCTTGATGTAAAGTCCATCTTGGTCTGTACCTATCCAGAGATGTCCGTCATGGGTTCTGATGATGCTCGATATCCAGGTAGCGCCAATGGGATTGTCGCAACTGGTCTTGAAACCGTCGTATTTGAATCCAGTCTTTCCGGGAGGAACCATAAATACACCTTTTTGCAGCATGCCGAGCCAGATGTTGTGCGATTTATCCTCGATAATAGAGTAAATTTTGCTTTTGTCCAGGTGGATAAGGGGACTGTAATAAGGATTGTAGGATAATTGGCGGGTGTTCAGATCGTAAACAGAGAGACCATTGCCATTGCAGCCTAACATCAGTTTACGGTCGTGTGTGACACAGACGGATGTTACGGGCAGATGGGCAGTCACCGGAATCTGGACAAGGGCATCTTGCGCGCGTTCATATTTATAGATACCGCCGTTTTCACAGGAGATGTATACGTTGCCCAAAGCATCTTGGCAGATATCTGTGAGTGAGTTCTGAGCTGCCAGCGGGATGGGATAGGAACGCATTTTTCCACCGTATTCAGCAAATACGCCCTGTTTCTCCGTTACAATCCATAGTCGTCTGTCATTATCTTCTAATATCCTGTACGTGTTTCTGAGTTTGCTTTGACTAGGATATACAGGAGTGAATATCCCCTGATGGTTGAGTCGCATCAGTCCATGGCCGGAAGTAGAGATAAGAATGGCACCGTTTCTTCGCTGTATGATACTGGTTACATAGCACTGTGTCTGTTTCCCGCTTCTGTCAAGTGTGGTTATTTCTCGGAATTGGTGTCCGTCGAATGTCTGTATGCCATTGTACATACCGATAAAGAAAGTGCCATTATGGGTTTGCGCCACACAATTCACATAGTTACCAAAGAGAGAGTTGGGGTATCCCTCCTTATGCTTGTATATTTTAAATCTGTAACCGTCATAAGAGTCAAGTCCATTACGGGTAGATATCCAGATAAAGCCTTCCCGGTCTTGGTAAATCTGATTGACCAAGTTGCTGGAGAGGTACTGGTCACTATTAAACCATTTTCCCGTTTGTGCTTGATTTGATAATATCGACAGTATAAATAGGCAGGTAATGATTGTCCTTTGTATCATGTAGTCCATTATGTTAGGGTTTGCAAAAATTGAAGTGGCTTATCTTATGCAAAGATAGACAAAGTATTGCTGATTTCAAAATAAAACCTCATTTTTTTATCGATTTCATCGTTCATGTAACATTTCTTGTGGTTTGTGTAACAAATCATAAAGTGTGATAAAACATGTTTTTCTATCTTTGCGAGGTTTTACACACAGCTAACTTAATACTTAACATTTATAAACCAAAAACAGTCGATGAAAATGAAAGGTTTCAAAATCTTTTCCAAGACATTGGTCTTGTTGTTTTTGTTGAGCCTATTCCCAACGGTGATGGCTGCACAAAACGTAGTGAAAGGTACTGTAATTGATGAGTCTGGTGCGCCTATTATAGGTGCAACGGTTCGTGAAGATGGTACTAAACAAGCAACAGTTTCTGATTTAGACGGACACTTCTCAATGAAGGTGCAGTCAAAATCAACTCTCTCTGTTTCTTATGTAGGTTACGAGACCACGAAAGTGTCCGTAACAGGTAAATCATCAGTGACGATTACGATGAAAGAGAACACGAAAGCGCTGAGCGATGTTGTCGTAATCGGTTATGGTACAGCCAAGAGAAGTGATATCTCTGGTTCTGTAGCAAGTGTGAACACGCAAGAGATGATGAAGAAAACTCCTATCAATCTGGCAGAAGGTTTGAAGGGTGTAGCTCCCGGTGTATTGGTTGTGTCACAGGACGGTGCTCCTAACGCATTGGCCCAGATACGTATTCGTGGTGTGGGTACCATCAATGGTAATGCCGAACCGCTCTATGTGGTGGACGGCGTACAGGTGGGAACCAGTGCCAACTTCCTGAATCCCCAGGATATTGAGAGTATAGAGGTATTGAAGGATGCCTCTGCCACGGCGATCTACGGTTCACGTGGTGCTAACGGTGTAATCATGATTACTACCAAGCATGGTTCCAAGGGTTCCCTCCATGTGGATGTAAATGCCAACTTTTCCATACAGACATTGTCCAGTAAACTGAAGACACTGGATGCTGATACCTATGCCAAGGCTATCCAGATAGCACGTGCCAATGATAAGAGTAATGTGATGTATCCTATCTTCACATCTGCTTATGACGGCAAACGCAATACCATCGACTGGCAGAAGGAGATGACTCGCACAGCCATCCGTCAGAACTATACCGCGTCTATCAGTGGTGGTACAGACAAGTTGCAGGGCAGCTTCTCCGTAGGTTATATGAACAACGATGGTCTGGTGGTTAATACCAACTATCGCCGAATGAACCTGCGTGCCACCCTTACTGCTCAGGTAAACAGTTATCTGCAGGTAGGTGGTGACCTGAACTTTACCAATGATAAGACTATCGGATGTAACACCGGTTTCGGTAATAACGGTAACCTATCTTCCATCCGTGACTATGCCACTCTGGTTCCTACCATGGACTATACAGATGCCAGTGGTAATGTGATTCATCCGAATGTGGTGAATGCCGATGGTACTTATGGTACCTTCTTCCAGACAACCACCAAGGGCGCTGAGGTTTCCGGTGCTACAGACAACTATTATGCCAAGCAGATGGAACTCGACAATCCTACCAGCACCAACCGATTCCTGGGTAATGTGTTTGCCAACATCACTATCATCAAGGGGCTGAACCTGAAGTCTATCTTCTCTTTCAACCATACAGGTACTGATAATTACAGTTGGGGTACAGAGGTAAAGCGCTATAATAACGGTCAGAGTGTGAAAATGGAAGGCGTGGACCTTCGCCGTACATTCGGACTTAATCAGAGCAGCAGTTACGACAGAAGCATAGAGACTTATCTGACCTATCACTGGTCTAACGATATACATGATATCACAGCCATGGCTGGTAACACTGTGAGCAAGAGCTGGGGCTATTGGGTGAATGCTAGTGCCAAAGACTTCCCTGCTGAGACTATGCGCCAGATTAGTCTGACCAATGATCAGAGTACCAAAGACGGTGGTGGAGCTTTCAATCTCCAGACCCGTTTTATTTCCTACTATGGTCGTGTGATGTACAGTCTGATGAACCGATACAATCTTACTGCTACTGTACGTAGAGACGGTTCATCCAACTTCGGTGCAGGTAACCGTTGGGGTACATTCCCATCAGCAGCTGCTTCATGGCGTATCAGTGAGGAACCATTCATGAAGGATATAACCGCTGTCAGCAATGTCAAGCTCCGTCTAGGCTGGGGTCGTACCGGTAATGCAGGTAATCCTACCAGTGCCGCTGTGGAACAGTTGGGCTCTGCATCCACTCAGTATCACTTCTATACTGACGGTAGCACCACTCAGAAATTCACCGCTGCCAACGGTATGGCACAGTTGATTATGGCCAATACCAACCTGAAATGGGAAACCAACGAGCAAAGCAATTTTGGTCTTGACTTCTCCGTACTGAATAATGATCTGAATGTATCTCTGGATTATTTCGTAAGAACATCTAAGGACGTGCTCCTGGATGTGACTGTACGTCCATCTTCAGGTTATAAGACCTATTACTCCAACTTTGGTGAAATTCGTAACAATGGTTTCGAATTTAGCATGAATTACAACCATCGATTCAACAAGGACTGGGCTTTCGGTGCCACACTGACTGGTTCTACACTGAAGAATAAGGTTATCAAGTGCGGTCAGGATATCTACAACACTTGTTCCGGCGGTAACGACGGTACCAATATTGATGGTTCCAATGTACAGGGTATTGATTCCGAATCCTTGAAATGGAAGAATCACTCCATTTGCCGTGAAGGTTATGCCGTAGGTTCTTTCTATGGTTACAGAGTTGTCGGTATCGTACGCACACAAGCAGAATTGGATGCCCTCAATGCGAAGGCTGGTGGTGAGTATCAGGCAGGACTGCATGTAGGCGATCTCTATTATCAGGACCTGGATGGTGATAATAAGGTGACAGAGACGGATGTGGATGTATTGGGCAACGGTTTCCCGAAGTTCAACTATGGTCTCACCCTGAATGCCACTTATAAAAACTGGGACTTCTCCGTATATACTTATGGTGTGTTCGGCCAGAAGATACTTTCTTACTCAGCTATGCGCCTGTCAACCATGAAACCTGGTGATGACCCCTGCGTAGCTAATATTCTGCAGGAAGCTTACAATGAATCATTCTCCGTGAATCCTGACGGAAGTCTGCCACGCCTGAGTATCCTTGATTCGGAAAACAGCAACTGCCGTGTATCCGACTTCTGGATTAAGAATGGTGACTTCCTGAAGATCAACAATATCCAAATAGGTTATACCTTCCCGAAAGCATGGCTCACACCGCTACAGATTACATCAGCACGTGTTAATTTCGCTATCAGCAATCTTGCTTGTATCTCTGGATATAATAAGTATGGTGATCCAGAATGTGGTCAAGGTTCCGTCATCTATACCGGACTTGACAGTGGTCGCTATCCTACACCACGTACATACACATTGGGTCTAAGTGTGCAGTTCTAAACAATTAATAAAAGTAGAAAGAAATGAAAAATCTAAATAAATTC
>DAIRCP010000028.1:0-5516 GCA_036796635.1 Prevotella sp.
AAGTAGGTATCCCTGACGGTTCACGTGTGAAGGAGATGGCTCATCATGTGGCTACTACACAGCCATTGGATGGTGCATGGGCTCCATTGTCAGAGAATGATATTGCTGCTATCATACAGGATTCGCTATAATATCTTAAAGCAACACATTAGTTATGAATAAGCTATCATATATTATCATCATCTGCGCTGCCCTCCTGCTCTCATGCACGGGCAGGGCACAAAACCAAGTATCATCCAAAAATAAGAATATGGAAAAGAATGGTAAAACGCTCGTAGTATTTTTCTCCCATACGGGCGAGAATTACAGTGTAGGTAACATCAAGGTAGGCAATACCAAACGGGTGGCAGATGCCATCAGCAAACTGACAGGTGCTGACCAATTCGAAATCATAGCCGACAAAGATTATGACATGCCCTACAATGACCTCATCAAACTAGCCACCAAAGAGGCTGAAAACAATGAGTTTCCTACCTATAAAGGTAAAATTGAACATATCGACCAATATGACACCATCTATATAGGTGGACCTGTCTGGTGGGGCACCTATCCCAGGGTGATGTTCACCTTCTTCCGCGATTATGACCTGAACGGCAAGACGCTCATCCCGTTCACCACTCATGAGGGAAGCGGAATGGGAAATGCCTACTCTGACCTCAAGAAGATTTATCCCAAAGCTACCATTCTCGATGGTTTCAGCATCTACGGACACGAATGTCAGAAGGCAGACATCAAGGATAAGGTGGCACAACTGATCAAGTAACAACCGATGGTATCGTCAGCAAAATGAAGAAACTGAAGAAGATGATGATTGGGATAATTGTCGTACTGGTGGCTGTGGCATTGACAATCGTGGTGGTTATCAATCTGCCGCAGTTCGGGCGCAACCCTAGCGGTGCCCGACTCGAAAGAATCATGAAGTCGCCACAATGGAGGGATGGACAGTTTCGAAATGTCCACATCACACCGACCATGACTGGCAAGAGAGGCATGATGGCTAATCTATGGGACTTCCTGTTTGGTGAGCACCCCAACAGGATGCCCCAACAGGCAATGCCCACGGAGAAGCACGACCTGAAACACCTCAATCCCAACACGAACCTCATCGTCTGGTTCGGCCATTCTTCCTATCTGCTTCAGTTTGGCGGCAAACGTATCCTTGTGGACCCTGTATTTTACGATGCCGCACCATTCAGTTTTGCTAGCAAACCCTTCAAAGGAACAGATATCTTCAAACCCGCGGACATGCCAAAGATAGATTATCTGGTGATAACGCACAACCATTATGACCATCTGGACTATAAGACCGTGAAGGAACTCATGCCAAAAGTGAAACAGGTAATCTGTACGCTCGGCATCGGTGAGGACTTTGAATATTGGGGATATCCAGCCAAAAAGATTACGGAACTGGACTGGTGGGAGAAAGCCACTTTCGCAGATGGCCTTACTTTCAATAGTACTCCAGCACGTCATTTCTCCGGCAGAAGTCTCACTGACCAAGGAAAGATGCTGTGGGGTTCATTCGTCGTACAGCATGACTCCACCAACATTTTCCTGGGCGGCGACTCCGGTTATGACACGCACTTCAAGCAGATAGGGAAGAAGTTCGGACATATCAATCTTGCCTTTATGGAAAACGGTCAATACAATAAAGACTGGAGATACATTCACACCCTGCCCGAGCAGATGGTCCAGGAATGTCGTGACCTGGGAGCTGACAAAGTATTCTCCGTTCACAACAGCAAGTTCTCACTGGCCTATCACGCCTGGAATGATCCGCTGAAAAACGAAGAGAATATGCGGAAAGCTGGCATCCACGTAATCAAAGCCAAGATTGGGCAGATCGTGGAATATTGAGTGATTCTTCAGTATTCACTCAAATGTTCTTCAATCGAATTGTAATCTATATTTTGTTTTTCTTATCTTTTTTGCAATGAATCTGAAACAAAGACACTGTACTTTTGCAGCGTCTTCTGATCAGAGACATTATCATATTAACAAAAAAGGAAGAAAGATGAATTTAACAATTAGACTTAAAGAATATGCTTTTGCTGCCCTTTCATTAGTGGCAGTTTCTGCAGGCGTACAAGCTCAGGATATCAACAGTCTGAAAGAAGCTGATTACACAGTACCCACATGGACCAATCTCCGCATAGCTTACAACAAACTGCAAAGTGCCAACACCCCTTATGGCATCAACATGGTTATCAACGGCGATCCACAGACGAGAATCGCATTCAACTGGTTCACCAACTCCACCACCCTCAAAGGAAAAGTACAGGTAGTAGCTAAATCCGGAGCCACAGATGCTGATTTTACGGGTGAAAGTGTTATCACCGTGAATGCAAATATCAAGGATGCTTCGCTGAATTATTACAGCAAGAAGAATCAGGAGGAGATAGACAAGACGGGATGGGCCATAGGTGACAAACGATCATACACATCCCATAAGGCCTTAGTCAGCGGTCTGCTGCCCGCAACAGTATACTCATTCCGCGTGGGCAATGACGGTGCATGGAGCAACATCGGTACATTCAAGACAGCTGCTACTGGCAAAGATGCCTTCTCCTTTATTTATATCACTGATACGCAAGCCAACACTGCGGATATGTTTGACGTAACACAGAAGACAGTTCACAGGGCACTGACTGATGTGAGTGATGCCGATTTCCTATTATGCAACGGCGACTTCGTGGAATCATCGGGCAGTACCAACTCTGAATGGGAATGGGAACAATGGTTTGCCACCATGCAGGACTGCTGGATGAAACTGCCTATCGTACCTATTCAGGGTAACCATGACACAAGTTCTAACAATAACTTTGCCCTTCACTTCAATACAGACACTACCTACAATGAACGTGAAGGAGTGGTACCCACCACGATGAACGGTACTGTTTATTCCTTCGTCAAAGGCGATGCCCTCTTCTTGGTTGTAAACTATGAAGACTGGAACAAGGAAGGATATTTCGAGTCACTCACCAAGTGGATGCGTGAACAGGTACAGTTGCATCCTGACACAAAATGGCGTATCGCCACTTATCACAAGTGTATGTTTACCGGCAGCCAGTCTCACCAAAGCGATGCGGATGAAGTGGCAGAACGCAATGCGATGCTCCCCGTATACGATGAGTTGAAGATAGACCTGGCACTACAAGGGCATGACCATATCTATGAAGTGATAGGTCCGGTGAAGAACAGCAATAAGACACTTGAAAACGGAGCTGTGGAAGACCAGGAAATTGTGACTGGTGGTGTACGCGAGAATATGACCGGCAAACAAGGTGGCGTATATAATGTAGCCAACGGTACACTTTATTTTCTGAATAACTCTGCTGGCAAGAAGAAGTATGAACCGCGTGACGAAAGTGCCATGACTGCCGCCTACCCACAACACTTAGTGAACAACTATTGGGGACTGTTCTCTGGAAAATTCGGTCAGACTGGCGACCCCACATTCAGTAAGGTTTATGTTTCCACAGACAGTATCAGTATAGCCACTTATACTGTAGATGGTAATGGCAAAGCCAGCAAATTCGACAGTTTCAAGGTTATCAAAAAAGATGTAGCCTCATCTGTAAACAGCGCTAATACACAGGCTGTAAAAATCATCAGCGACAACAATGGAAAAATAACAGTGAAAGGAGTTACTCCCGAGAAAATAGATATTTATAGTTTAGATGGAGTTTTACAAAGAAGTGCAGTCTCATCTAATACGATTGATTACACATCACTGGCAACTGGTAGCTATATAGTCAAGGCTACAGCCAACGGTCATATCTATACTGTGAAAATCAGTCTATAATTTGGATCATTACTAATGGAAGGGGAGATACGTGTGAACGCATCCCCCCTCTTTAATTATGCTCTGCATGAAATGTACCCATTACTTCAAGTATTTGTCATATTGGTGAAATATGAATCTGTTATATTTGCAGAAATTAATTATATAAGAATACAATTTAAAAATATGATGAGATATCTATTTGTCATTCAGGGCGAAGGCAGAGGCCACCTCACCCAAGCCCTCACATTAAAAGAAATGCTGACCAAACAAGGCCATAAGGTTGTATCCATGCTGGTAGGGAAGAGCGCTAGTCGTTCACTACCTGATTTCTTCATCCAGAAGGCAGGAGTTCCTGTACATCAGTTTCTCAGTCCAAACTTTCTGCCGACTCCAAGTAATAAGCGAGTTAACATTTTCCGCAGTATCCTCTATAATTTATGCCATCTTGAATCTTATCGTGAGAGTATATGTTTTGTCCGAAATGAAATCATCCATTCAGAAGTAGATGTCGTTGTCAACTTTTACGAATTGCTTACCGGACTGGCCTATTGTATATTTTCCATCCCTACACCCTATTTCTGTATCGGACATCAATACCTGTTCTTGCACCGTGACTTCCGCTTTCCGCCTATCAACAGGGGGAATCTATTTCTTCTGAAACTGTTTACGCGGATGACCAGTATCGGTTGTGAACAGCGGTTAGCATTATCTTTTCGGGAGATGGAACGTGACAAGACAGAACGAATCGTAGTAGTTCCTCCCCTTTTACGAGATGAAGTACTTAGCTTATCTCCTGAGCAAGGAGATTATATATTAGGATATATGGTCAATGCAGGATATGCCGATGAGGTGAACCACTTTCATACTCATCATCCAAACGTAAAGATGCATTTCTTCTGGGACAAGAAAGGAGTAGCAGAAGAAATAAAAGTGGATGACTGCCTGACCTACCATCAGGTAAACGATGATGTTTTTCTGAAAAAGATGCAAGACTGTCGCGCTTATGCCACCACAGGAGGATTTGAATCAGTCTGTGAAGCGATGTATCTGGGTAAAGCCATATTGATGGTCCCAGTACATATAGAGCAAGACTGTAATGCCTTTGATGCAGTCCAGACCGGAACAGGAATAGCTTCAGACACTTTCAATCTGGATATTCTGCAAGAGTACTGTAGGACTTTCCATCCCAATCCATTCTTCCAAGCGTGGGTCCAAAAAGCGCAATATCGTATTGTGCCCCAACTGATACCCCAACAAAAAGAGGAGAGACAACATCTGTCATATCCATCAAAACGCATCTTCATGAATTTCTATAAAAAGATATTTACAACGCTCTCTCTGATGGGCTAATCCAATCGGGATTAGTCCAATATCTTGGTGGAGGAAGTCAGATACTTCATAGAATACCATACAATCTTGATTTATTAGTTTAGTAGTCAATAGTATTATTTTATTTGCTTGTTTTAAATTTTTCGTCTTTTTTCAGGTAGGTTAAAAGTAGAGTTCTGTTCATTCCCAATAATGGAACAATACATAATCTACCTGATTTTATTTCACCATTCTTCATCATGTTACCATAAATACGGTAGCTACTTATCATAAGTACGACCCTTACTTATCATAAGTACGACTGCTACTTATCATAAGTACGACCCGGAGTTATATGGGTTATGAGTCACATTCATGCCACTTTGACTCGTGAATGACGATGATGCCTGTGAATGACGAT
>DAIRCP010000028.1:5616-9076 GCA_036796635.1 Prevotella sp.
CCTGTGAATGACGATTTCGAAGGCGCTTATCTTTAGAAATAAAAGTTTTCCAAAGTATGTTTCACCCGTAAGTAGCTGATATACATTATACTTACGGTGAAGGATGAATGAGTATGAAATGACACAACGAGATAACGGCGGTGAAAGGCATGTTTCACCAGATTCTCCTGGTTGCACAGGCATCTGCGGAAGAAGTGAAAGATTGAAGGATGATTCATTGATCTTTCCTTTCCATGTGATATCAATCCAGCAAAAGTGAAAGATTACTTGCCAAACTGCACATCTATTCCCACGGCTATAAACATCAATTTGGGTTTGAAGATTGTCTGGAAATCATCTTTCTCTGATTCATCCCGCTGCCAACGGGGAATAAAATCTTCATTATCTGTCCAGCGGGCGGTGAGGAAATCCAGATGAGCCAATGATGAAAGATGCCTTGTCCAGGTCCACTCGTAACCAAGCGAAAAGGAGAGTCCAAAGTAGCCTTTATTAAAAGTATGACTGGCATGGTCCACACTGCGGATTCGGTCGGCATAATGAAGATAGCCACACCCCACCGTGAGGTATCCGGCTCTGTCATCACCATCAGAAAGAGCACGAAGGGTGAAAGTGGGAGCCACATAATTCACACGAAGCAAATCATTGTCTTTGCAAGTGCCATAAAACTGATACGCAGCACCTACTCCCAATGCGCCATCCAAGAAATAATGCCGATAATTCACATCTGTGGCGAAGCACGGCATACCCTTATGCAAATCGGTGAAATCATTGTTACTGCTTCCTATCGGAAATGAGATGCCTACACCCGCAGCTATTGCATTCTTCAAGGGCAATGTATCGGTATCCTTCACTGCAAAAGTCGTATAACACGAGCAAACTAGCAAAACTAAAAAAACAACATATCTTTTCATGAGTGATGAATATAAACAGTTATGTGACTATAAAACCGTGCAAAAGTAAAGTAAAAGATTGAATAAGCAAAGAAAAGTGCATAAATAAATGTCATTTACAGATTATTCTATCATATTTTGGCCTTAATTTCGATTTTTCAATAAAGATTTTGTATTTTTGCAACGTGAAACCTAACTAACAAATATATAATGAAGAAACTAACGATTGTAAAATGGTGGTTGGCAATAACCATCATCTTTGCCATTCCTACTGTAACTATGGCTTCCGACAAGGGAGATTTCGCAGCTGGGAAGGGTACTTTTCTGCTAAATGGAAAACCGTTCGTAGTGAAAGCTGCGGAGGTGCACTACCCACGTATTCCAAGGGCTTATTGGGATCATCGTATTAAAATGTGTAAGGCACTGGGAATGAACACACTTTGCCTCTATGTGTTCTGGAATATCCATGAACAACAGGAGGGAAAATTCGATTTTACCGGCAATAACGATGTGGCCGCTTTCTGCCGACTGGCACAGAAAAACGGCATGTATGTCATCGTACGCCCAGGTCCTTACGTATGCGCGGAATGGGAAATGGGCGGTCTGCCCTGGTGGCTGCTCAAGAAGAAGGATATCCGACTGCGCGAACAAGACCCTTACTTCATGGAAAGGGTAAAATTATTCGAAGAGAAGGTGGCAGAACAACTGTCACCGCTTACGATCCAGCATGGCGGACCTATCATCATGGTACAGGTGGAAAATGAATATGGCTCTTACGGTGAGGACAAGGCTTACGTATCTGCCATCCGTGATGTACTGAAGGAAAACTGGTATCAGAAGGGTACAGACGGCAAATTGAGCGGACCTGCCCTCTTCCAATGCGACTGGTCTAGCAACTTCACCAAGAATGGACTGGACGACTTGGTATGGACGATGAACTTCGGTACAGGTGCCAATATCGACGACCAGTTTAAGAAATTAGGGCAGCTCCGTCCGGATGCGCCAAAGATGTGCTCGGAATTCTGGAGTGGATGGTTTGACAAATGGGGCGCCCGCCATGAGACACGTGCTGCCAAGGATATGGTGGCAGGTATCGATGAAATGCTGCAAAAAGGCATATCCTTCTCGCTGTATATGACCCACGGCGGTACTTCATTCGGTCATTGGGCAGGTGCAAACTCCCCTGGATTTGCCCCTGATGTGACATCTTATGATTATGATGCGCCTATCAATGAATACGGAATGGCTACTCCCAAATACTATGAACTGCAGAAGACAATGGAGAAATACAATGACGGCAAGAAATTGCCAGCTGTACCCAAAGCGCCGATGCAGACTATCAGCATAGCCAAGTTCAATCTGACGGAACATGCTCCAATTGCCGATGGAATCGCACAAAATCTCAACAGTCTGAAGACTTTCGAGGAGGCAGACATGGGTTGGGGATCGATGATTTACTCCACTATTCTTCCTGCCATCCATGCACAAAGTGTTCTCTCACTGGAAGCACACGACTATGCACAGGTGTTTATCAATGGCAAATACATCGGCCGTACTGACCGTAGCAAGAATGAGCGCACCGTAGTGATGCCTGCCGTGAAGGAGGGTGACTTACTGCAGATATTGGTGGAAGGCATGGGAAGAATCAACTTCGGCCGTGCCATCAAGGATTACAAAGGTATTATCAGCGAACCTACGCTTACAGCTGAAATCAATGGTACTGAAATAACCTGGAAACCCAAGAACTGGATGAGCAGTACCATTCCTGATGACTATGCCACAGCCGTAAAAGCGCTGAACAAACAAGGGAACAGCTCTGTGAAAAACGATACAGACAAACCTGGATACTACCGGGGATACTTCAATCTGAATAAGGTGGGCGATACTTTCCTGGATTTTGAAACATGGGGGAAAGGACAGGTATATGTGAACGGCCACGCGATGGGCAGAATTTGGAGCATTGGCCCGCAACAGACTCTCTATGTACCCGGATGCTGGTTGAAGAAGGGCAAAAACGAAGTGATTGTACTGGATGTAGTAGGTCCCAAAGAGGCCACAGTATGGGGACAGGACAAACCGGAACTGAATAAACTCCAGTTGGAAAAGAGTAACAAGCATAATAATATCGGTGACAAGGCTGACCTCAACTCCATGACTCCTGCCGCTCAAGGAGCTTTTGCCACTGGCAACGGTTGGCAGACTGTGAAATTCGCAGCACCCGCAAAAGGCAGATATCTGGCTATAGAGTGCAATGACACACAGGACGGAAAAGACTGGATTGCTATTGCTGAACTTTACGCACAGGGTAAAGACGGCAAACGACTGAATCGCGAATCATGGACCACCAAGTATGCTGACAGTGAGGATGAAAACGGTAATCACACTGGCGACAAAGTGTTTGACCTGCAGGAAAGTACCTATTGGCAGACAGTCAAGGGAAACACATTCCCTCACCTGATTGTGATAGACTTAGGTTCCGAACAGATTCTGACTGGGATGGAATATCTGCCACGCGCGGAGCAAGGTGCTCCGGGAAGCGTGAAGAATTATCGCATCTTTGTATATTAAGA
>DAIRCP010000028.1:9176-31887 GCA_036796635.1 Prevotella sp.
AAAAATACCCTGCATAGAGGCCATCACGGGTTCTATGCAGGGCTTTTAATTATGAGAGAGGTAAATTAACTTATAATATGATCTATTTCTATTCGTCTTCTGATTGTCTCTTTTGTGGACGCTGACCACGTTGCGGCTGCATTTTCTGATAAGCTGCATACTGAGAATCACTCAGAATACCCTTCAGTTCTGTCTCATAAGCCTTACGCTGCATCATCATCTTTTCCATCTGAGCCTTCATTTCAGCATTCATCTCCGGACGCTTGTTATTGTCTTCTGATGAAGAAGCATTGCTATTGTCACGCTTTGGAGGTTGACCGCCATTTGCACCTGGGCCTTTGAATACGTCTGCATATTTGGCATTCAGTACTTTTATCTTGGCGACTTGTTCGTCACTCAGACTTAATGTAGTCTTCATCTGCTCCAGTTTCTGCTCACTAGTCATGTGCTTAGGAGCCTGACGATTGGCATTGTCTGTGGACTGTGCCATGGCGAACGACATGGTCATTACTGCTAAAAGGGTTAAAATAACTTTTTTCATCTTTCTATTGCTTTTAATTATTATTCGTTGATAACTGTGTTTCAGTCATTTATTTCTGTTTGCAAATGTAGAGCAAAAGGACGAAGAGGAAAAGAAAAATCGGTAAACGACCTGAAAAATCAAGTCAACCTACCGATTTAAAACTGTTTTAACAAATCTGCATTTAGCGGGCAGCATATTGATGTATTATTGGGCAATCGTAGATAAAATACGCTCCACTTTATCAGACATTACCGTGGAAAGCAGCACTTTTCCATCACGTCCTATCACGACAAGTGAGGGAATCCAATGCACACCGTAAGCCTTGGAGATGGCTGTATCATGAAATTTCTTCAGTTCACTCACCTGGATATATTCTATGCCAAGTGCCTTGACACCATTTTTCCATTTCTCTGCATCTGTATCCATTGATATGCCTACAAACTGCACTCCCTTCTGACGGTATTTCTGATACATACTTACTACATGCGGAGCGTCTTTGCGACAATCGGGACACCAGGAAGCCCAAAAATCCAGAACGACGACTTTTCCTTTCAACTGGCTCAGACGGAATGTCTTACCATCTATTGTCTTCATGGTAAAATCGGGAGCAACGGTGCCTTTTTTAACCAATTCCACCGCATACTGAGCATCTTCATCCACTGTTGCAGTATCAGCAGCCTGTATGGGTGTTGTAGCTTTCTGAGCTAACATGGGCAACGCCATCAATGAGAGCACTGCCAAGAAAATACATTTCATTTTCATTGTTGTTCTTATTATATTTGACTTTTAATTAATAGGTCTCGGGATATGTACGATGAAGGAGTTCTTCTATTTCCTCCTCACTCACCAGATTGAAATCGCCTATCACGGAATTCTTCATGGCTGATGCCGCCAAAGAGAAATCCAGACACTGCTGATCATCATGCGAACGATTGAAATAGGCATGTAGATAACCTGCCAGATAAGCATCACCTACGCCCATAGGGTCCAGCACATCTGCCATGTCATATATATGAGTAGTGAAGATACGGTCACAGTTGTATAAAACACCAGAAAGAAGATGATGATTGGTGGACAACTGATTACGCAATCCTAAAATAAACTTCTTACAACGGGGATAACGGAGAGCTATCTCCCGAAACATTTCCGTATAAGACTGAACATCTACATGATAATCAGATGATTCTGCCTGAAAAGGAATACGAGGCAAACCAGAAGCTAATTCCCACTCACCATCATCACCAAATATTATATCTGCATGCTTCATCAACTGGGGTATTACAGCAGATGCCTGTGCACCATATTTCCATAAATTCTTGCGATAATTAATATCACAGGCTATTTTCAAGCCCATTTCATCGGCAATCTCAACAGCTTCAAGGGTTGCGGCAGCTGCAGAATGCGAAAGCGCACAAGTGATACCGGAACACGCAAACACATCTACATCAGAAAATATATCACGCCATGGTATCATGCCAGGACAAAGTGTTGAAAAAGCCGATTCTTGACGGTCATAAACCACACGAGAAGGACGCATAGATGCTGCATCCTCAAAATAATAGGTACCTAATCGGTCACCTCCCCATACTACATGTCTGGTATCAAGCCCATATTCACGAAGTGTCAGACGGCAAGCCTTACCAATATCATTATTAGGCAGACGAGTAACATAACGCACCTCGTTACCTAACATAGCCAGCGAAACAGCCACATTAGCCTCACTGCCCCCAAAATTGGCATTCATATCGTTACCCTGTGACAACCGCAAATGGTTGGATTTAGAAAAGCGGAGCAATACTTCGCCAAATGTTACAATCTTCATATCTTACGTGCCTTAATATATTATTATCTGATACTATCCGTCTTACCTATATATATAGGATTATGTCCAAAAGTCCTTCTCACCTGTAAATTCCATTCTGCCACCACAACACGGACAAGTGGAACCATCCCAATGCCTAATCTGGTCACTACCACAATTCAGGCAAAGTCTACCTACCTCACTGCGGAACGAAGGAGCTGCATCACCGATAACGCCACCTACAACCAAAGGCTGTAAAGTGTGGCACTCGGGACAACTCATCGTCTCGATATGCTGGCCAAAGAAGCCATTGCCCTCATAGACCTCAGCTTCATAACCGCATGCTGTGCAGAGATATTTGCGCTTCCAAGACATATCTGATGCAAAAATAATAAAAATAAGCGGAATAACGAACTAAATAGAAACAAAAAACCCAATTCCTTATAAAAAGGAACTGGGCTCATAAAAAAGAAGTGGTACCTCCAGGAATCGAACCGGGGACACACGGATTTTCAGTCCGATGCTCTACCAACTGAGCTAAGGCACCCTCATTTTCTCGTTTGCGGGTGCAAAGATAACACTTTTTATTGAGTTTCACAAATTTTTCAGCAGAAAAGTTTCAAGTTTCAGTTTTTTATAGTACCTTTGCACTGCCTTACAAGGTATAGCGGGATGTAGCGCAGTTGGTAGCGCACTACGTTCGGGACGTAGGGGTCGGGCGTTCGAATCGCCTCATCCCGACTATTCAGCCATCTAATAAATGTAACATCTTTATTAGATGGCTATTTCTTTTCCAAATAATGACAGACTATGGCAATGGATGATGATGATGACATGCTGTACCGCGAAATGGATCCTGACGATGATTTTTACATGGACAGACGCAAGAAGTCTACCCCAAAGACAGATGTGCCATCCAATAAAGACAGCATGACCGGTTGTCTGGTCATATTTGCCCTGGGGGTTATTGGCGCGCTACTTTA
The DNA here is from genome assembly GCA_036796635.1 of Prevotella sp. Classification (GTDB taxonomy): domain Bacteria; phylum Bacteroidota; class Bacteroidia; order Bacteroidales; family Bacteroidaceae; genus Prevotella. Next base: position 12,484 of record DAIRCP010000028.1, read on the forward strand.
TATGTGGCTGTTTGGCAATTAGAACTCCACATAAGGTTCCAGTTCCTGGATTACTTCCGGTGGGAAATCGCGTGACAGACGGAGTTCCTGCAAACTATGCAATGCGCCATGCAGGCGGCGATAATCCCAAATGGCTTTGGCACGGAAATAATTCATATAGGGATGACGGCGAAGTTGTGGTACTGTCATCTTATTCACATTCATCTTAATCACATGAGGTGCAGCCAATGTGAAATATTTCTTGGCTTCCGGCGGAAAATCCTCGATTTCATCGAGCTGATTCACGCTGACATATCCACCCAGACGCTCACCATAAGCCACAATCTTACGGGCATAATAACTGCCGATACCCGGTACTCGCTTGAGCAGTGAGGTATCTGCATCAGCCAATGACACATGTTCTGTTTCCTTGATTTTGACAGAATGATGCAATGTATCACGCGGCATCTGATGTGATTCATTGCCTACAAGTGAAGCAGCAGGCTGATAATCAGCGGAGATGCAGATATAGGGTTCCAGTTCCCGATATCGCTTGACGGTCAGTCCATACAACCGGGCAAAGTCTGAGGGGGTACGATAGATACCGCCCTTCGCTCTGTACTTATAAATACTGCGAACTTGCCAGGGTTGCAGGCCCAAACGGAGCAACTGTGTACTGTCGGCTGTGTTTGGATCAAAAGGAAACAACTCAGCGCGCTTTCCATCTACAGCATAATAGGCGGATGAAGAGCGATGAAATGGGTGATTTTTGTTGTATCCAGCAGACAGGGAATCTGCAAAAGCATCGGTTTTATCGGTACTGTTACCTACAACGACAATGAGAAGTATAGCTACCAAGATGAGAAGAATCAGCAATAAGGCGGCTATACGGTCACTCTTCTGGCGATAAGTAAAGAAGTCTTTCAGCATGGCTATTACAACACCTTAAACTGATGCAGGAAAATTAAGATAATACACAGGGGAACAATATACTTCACACTGAACAGATAAGCATGGAAAAACCGAGTCTGAATAGTACCCCAATTGGTAAATTCATCACGTACAATCTTGTGTGGCACCAGCCATCCCACAAATATACTGGTCAGGAAAGCACCAAGCGGCAGCATGAGCTGTGCTGTGAGCGCATTGCAGAAATCCATCAGCGACATGCCAAATACATCTATATGCACCGCACCGCAAGACAAAGAACAAAATACGGTGATAATACAACAGGCTATCGTGATAATCCACGCGGCTTTATGACGGGGCAGATGTAGTTCCTCATGTACAAATGCCGTACCTATCTCATGCATGGAGATGGTAGAAGTGAGTGCGGCAAATACCAAAAGGGCATAAAACAGTACCGAAATAATATAGCCCACAACCGGCATCCCACCAAATGCCTGTTGAAATACATTCGGCAAGGTGATAAAAATCAGCGACGGACCACTGTCGGCCTGGACACCCACTGAGAAAGCTGCCGGGAATATCATCAATCCCGATAAAATGGCCACAATTGTATCAATAAAAGCTATCTGCACAGCAGAACGCGTGAGGTTGGTCTGTTTACTGAAGTAGCTGGCATAAGTGCAAAGGCAGGCTGTACCTAAACTCAAGGAGAAGAAGGCCTGGCCCAACGCTTCGAGGAAAACACTGCTGGAGAGTTTAGAGAAATCCGGTTTCAACAGGAATTTGATACCCCCTATTGCACCTGGCAACAGACAGGAAGCAATGACAATAATCAACAAGAGGAGAAACAAGGCGGGCATCAGCAGTTTGGATGCCCGTTCTATACCATCCCGAACGCCACGGATCACCACGAAATGAGTAATCAGCACAAATGCCACTCCCCACAATACTGGTTTGACCGGGTCTGACGTAAACGTGGAGAAATATTGTTGTACATACGTGGAATCACCATGAAGTTGACCGAGGGATGATGAGAACAGATACTGCAAGCACCAACCTGACACAACGGCATAAAATCCCAAAATTATCGTGGAAGTGACGATACCCAGATATCCTACCCAGCGCCATGCCTTCGTCTCAGTCAGTTGACCATACGCCCTGGCTGCATTGGAAGCAGAGTGACGGCCGACGATAAATTCGCTGATCATTCCCGGTATGCCCAATATCAGCACACAACATATATAGATAAGGATAAAGGCAGCGCCACCATTCTGACCAGTCATATAAGGAAACCGCCACACATTACCCAATCCTACCGCAGAACCTGCAGTGGCGAGTATTACACCTAACTTTGAACCGAAATTACCACGTTCTGAAACAGTCATAATCAAAATTTAAATGAGTTTGAACTGATGAAGGAAAATCAATAGGATACAGATAGGACAAATGTACTTCACACTAAACAGATAAAGATGGAAGAACTGTCCACGGGTAGTACCCCAATTGGTATATTCATCACGAATAATCTTATGAGAAACGAACCATCCTACAAACAGGCAGGTCAGGAATCCGCCGATAGGAAGGAATATCTGACCGGTGATAAAGTCAAACCAGTCGAACAGGGAAGTACCAGCAATGGTAAGTCCCTGATAATTGCCCAATGACAAAGAGCAGACAGCACCGATGACAGAACAGGAAACTGTAACAATCATAGCGCCACTCTTACGGGATATATGCAATTCCTCATGGAAAAAAGCCGTACTCACCTCATGAAGTGATATCAATGAGGTAAGTGCTGCCAGTGCCAACAGTGCATAAAACAGCAGCGAGATGATATATCCAATGACTGGCACACCAGAGAAAGCCTGCTGAAACACATTCGGCAGAGTGATAAAAATCAGCGATGGACCACTGTCAGGATTGATGCCTACAGAGAATGCTGCGGGAAAAATCATCAGTCCCGCCAAGATTGCCACCAATGTATCGATGACACTGATCTGAACGGCACATCTCGTGAGATTCGTCTGTTTGCTGAAGTAACTGGCATAGGTACATAAGCAACCCATCGCGATACTCAACGAATAGAAAGACTGTCCGAGTGCACCCAGAAACACGTCACTATTCAGTTTGCTGATATCGGGTTTGAACAGGAATGCAATACCTTTAGAAGCATTGGGCAGCATGCAGGATGCTACCACGATGACTAGAAGAAGAATAAAAAGTGTCGGCATCATCAATTTGGAGGCACGCTCTATACCGTCACGCACGCCATGAGCAATAATGAAATGCGATACCAATATAATAATGACTGTCCAAAAAATCGGTTTTATGGGATTTTGGGAGAAGTTCTCGAAATAATGTCGGATGAATGTAGGATCGCCATGCAGATGTCCCAAAGCAGAAGCATAGATATATTGGAGGCACCATCCTGACACGACCGCATAATAACCAGTAATCAGGAAACCTGTGAGCACGCCCAGATATCCAATCCATTTCCAAGGTGTACCATTAGCCAGCTTCGTATAAGCCCGTGCTGTATTTGTCTGTGCATGTCGGCCGATGATAAACTCACTGACCATGCAGGGAATACCCAACAACAATACACAGCCGATATATATCATGATGAACATTGCACCACCATTCTGACCGGCCATATAAGGGAAACGCCATACGTTACCCAGCCCAACAGCAGAACCAGCCGTAGCCAAAATCACGCCTAACTTACTTCCGAAATTTGCTCTTTCCGATTGTGCCATATTTACTTTTTCATTAATTTACTTGCAAAAGTATAAAAAAAATCCTACTTTTGCATCAAAATAGAAAGTAAAAATGAATTTTTATCGTCAAATAGTTACGAAGTACCCGTTTTCCATTATCTGTATATTGGTAATATGGTATTTGTCCTTTTTCACACCGCCTCAGACGGAGCTGGACAATGTGCCCTTTATCGACAAATGGACGCACCTGGTGATGTATGGTGGCACATGCTCGGTCATGTGGATAGAATACTGGCGCAGTCATCCTGTTGTCAACAAGTGGAAGTTGGCTGTCTGGGCCTGGGCAGCTCCTATCGTCATGAGTGGCTGCATAGAATTGCTACAAGAATACTGTACGAATGGACGGAGAGACGGCGACTGGGCAGATTTGCTTGCCAACTCTATCGGGGTCAGTCTTGCGGCTGTCGCTGGTATTCTGCTGGTAAAGTGTCACGCCAGAGGCAAAAAGGATTCTGACGGAGATGACCATTATAAAAACGACGGTCGCCGGTAACTTCCACACCGATGAAATCGGGCTTTTTGTAAGATTCTTCCTCTGAATGGAGCTCCACCTCAGCCATCACCAAGCCCTGGTTATCGCCATAGAATTCATCCACCTCAAAGGTATGCTCGCCGCTTTTCACCAGAAAGCGGGTTTTGTCTATCACGCCTGGTTCACAGAGTTTGAATAGCTGTTGTGCCTCATCGAGGGTTATTTCCTTTTCAAACTCATATCTGCTCATTCCTTTCTCATCACTGGGGCCCTTGATAGTCAGGTATCCCCTGTCGCCACGGACACGTACCCTTACAGTACGGCCGTGACTACTCAGGATATAGCCCTGTTTGATGCGACTGCTGTCATAAGCCTGACGCTTATAATCATCACCCCGCACCAGGAATTTTCGTTCTATTTCCAGTCCGCTCATCAGATTACATAAATGAGAATGACCAGATCAGTGTAATGATAGCCAGTACAAAGAGTACGATACCTATCCATTTCACTACGTTCTTACCACGTGTTTCCTGCTTTTTCTCGTAAGCTGCTCGCTTTGCTTTTCCTTTTTCGCTCATAGTAATATTATTATTTAGTTATTTAGATTGTTTTCTTTATTCTACTTCCGCATCTGAGGCAGCGTATTCCATGAGGTAAGCCTTGATGAAACCGTCGATTTTACCGTTCATCACACCATCCACGTCGGCAGTCTGGAAACCCGTACGATGGTCTTTCACACGGCGATCATCCATCACGTAACTACGTATCTGACTGCCCCATTCTATCTTTTTCTTGCCTGCTTCCACCTTAGCCTGAGCCTCCATGCGCTTTTTCATCGCACGGTCATAGAGTTGTGATTTCAGCAGCAACAATGCCTTTGCACGGTTTTTCGGCTGGTCGCGGGTTTCGGTATTCTCTATCAGGATTTCCTCTTCCTCACCCGTATCAGGATCAGTGTACCAGTAACGCAGACGTACACCGGATTCCACCTTATTTACATTCTGTCCACCAGCACCTGACGAACGGAAGGTATCCCATGACAGTTTGGACTGATCCACCACCACCTCGATGGTATCATCCACCAGCGGGGTAACAAATACAGACGCAAAAGAAGTCATACGCTTACCTTGAGCATTGAAAGGCGACACACGAACCAGGCGATGCACACCATTCTCACTCTTCAGATATCCGTAAGCATACTCATTGCCTTCTATTTCCATCGTCACAGTCTTGATGCCGGCTTCCTCACCATCCAGAAGATTGGAGATAGTCACCTTGTAGCCATGAGCCTCTGCCCAGCGCATATACATACGCATCAGCATGGAAGCCCAGTCCTGACTTTCGGTACCACCAGCCCCGGAATTGATTTTGAGTACACAGTCCATCGGGTCTTCCTGTTGGCGAAGCATATTCTTCAGTTCCAGGTCTTCTATGACCTTGATTACTTTCTGGTAGTCATCATCCACCTCTTCCTCAGTCACCATCTCCTCCTTATAGAAGTCGAAAGCCAGAGACAATTCCTCGGCGAGTGTCTGCACTTCAGCATATCCGTCCACCCATCGCTTGATGGCCTTCACCTTTTTCATCTGTTCCTCGGCCCGTTTTGGGTCTTCCCAGAAGTCAGGTGCCTGTGTACGGAGGTTTTCCTCTTCGTATTCTATTTTTTTCTTGTCTATATCCAGATAGCGATGAAGTGCTTCAGCGCGATCCTGCACATCTTTCAGTTGGTCTTGTGTAATCATCAGTCTTCGTACATCTTATCTATTTCAGCCTTATAGTTCTGATTCAGAACGCGGCGCTTTATCTTCAGTGTGTTGGTCAACTCGCCATTCTCCATAGAGAAGTGGTGAGGCAGCAAGGTAAATCGCTTCACTTGTTCATAGTGAGCCAACTGCTGCTGCAGGGTATCTATCCGCTCCATAATCATCTGATGTATCTCTGCGTTGGCACAAAGGTCCTCACGACTTGAGAATGGTATCTGATGCTCACGGGCATATTCTTCCAGCAGTCTATACTCCGGTATAATCAGGGCGGAGACAAACTTACGCTGATCTGCGATAACGGCGATTTGATCGATATATTTATCCACCAGCAGGCGTGATTCCACCATCTGCGGAGCGATATATTTACCATTGGAAGTCTTAAACAGATCCTTGATACGGTCTGTCAGAAACAGCTCGCCGTTCTTGATATAACCAGCATCTCCCGTACGGAAGAAACCGTCTGCGGTGAATGCATTCTTAGTCACATCATCACGCTTATAGTAACCGGGGGTAATCGTAGGACCCTTCAGCAGAATCTCATCGTTTTCACCGATTTTCACCTGAATGCCTTCGATGGGAAATCCCACGCTACCTACCGTAAACGGCTTTCCGCGATGGAGACATGACACGGTGGCCAGACTCTCTGTCAGTCCATAGCCCACAATCATATCAATGCCTATGCTATATACGAAGTCTTCCACATGCTCAGATACAGCAGCACCGGCGGTAGGGAAGATATTAGGATTTTCCAGTCCCAGTTCCTTACGCACCAGACTGAATATGGTCTTATTGATGAATTCATATTTCAGATGGAGTGCCAATGGCGGACGCTTACCTTTGCTCAGATACTCGATATTGTGCTTACGACCAATGGCCAACGCATAACGGAATAACTTCCGCTTGGCAGCACTCGAACGGTCTATCTGCTCCATGACACCGGCATACACCTTCTCCCAGAAGCGCGGCACTGAACTCATACAAGTAGGATGCATCTCGCGCATGGTCTGCTGAACATTCTGCGGAATGGTATTCACAATCATCCGGCAACCTTCTGAGAGTGCCAGCAATGCCCAGCCCTTCTCAAAGATATGCGTAAACGGCAGAAAGTTGAGTACACGGTCGGTATCATCAATAGGCACACACTTATGATTGGCGGTAAGAGCTGCATGATACTGTCCATGAGTAAGAATCACGCCCTTGGAATCGCCTGTGGTACCGCTAGTATAGAGAATATTTGCCGTATCATCGAATGAAGCCTGCTTGTAGAGAGCCTCCACTTCCGTCTGACGGGGTAATTTCTCGCCTAGTTTCAGGAAGTCATCAAAATAGAGCGCTGCAGGGTCATGCGTGGAGATACGTACGGAATGATCGAAAATAATGATGCGCTCCAGGGAATGACAGAAGCCGAAAACACGATGTGCCTTGTCGTACTGTTCCTGTTCGCCGACGAAGAGGAAACGTACCTGCGCATCGTTAATCATAAATTGTATCTGCTGCTCACTGCTGGTAGCATAGAAGGGGATGGTAGCTGCACGCACGCCCCAGGCACCAAAGTCGCAAAAAGCATATTGCACACTGTTCTGTGAGAAGATACCGATGTTCTCCTGTGGCTTCACGCCCAGGTTCAGCATGGCATTGGACACAACCTTCACAGTATGTGAGAACTGATTCCACGAATAAGATTTCCATTCTTTTCCTCCGAAATCCTGATAGATAAGAACTTCACGATCACCGTATTTTTTCGCCTGATCGTGAACAAGAACGGAAAGATGGCTGTTTGTCTGCATAAGCTTTTTATTTTATTACTGCAAAATTAATGCAAAAAGAGCAGAAAACAAAACAAATTCCGATTTATTTCTTTTCTGCCCTTCTGTTTTTATCCTATTTCATAGCGACTGCTGTTTCAGCGCTATATTATAATTATAATATTTCAGATTGCCGGTGATGTCTTCCACCACTTTGATAAAGTCGGGAAACTTCACTGACTCGTGTTTTGCCACACCTTTAGTCTCCAGTATCACGAGATTGTTGACTGGCTCCATATAGGAATCCAACTCAAAGTATTGACCTTTCCAGATAAAGCTTTTTCGCATCTTATGGATAGTCTGTCTATATGGGTCGGCCTGCTGGAGCAGAGAATTATACAGATTGTTGCTGATCTGGCGCTCAGTCTCTATCTGTTCATTGGCAGACACCCGTTTTTTGGTGGTCAGCACATTCACATACTTGCCATTCCATCCGCGTCTTCTGAGTCTTATCTCACTGCCAGGGTCTGTCACCAGATAAGTCTGTGTTATCTCGCTTTCGATGCTGTCAGGCACATTGCCGGTCACTTCCACGATATATTTGCGTTCCTCCTCGATAGTCTGCGGCAAACCGAGCACAAAACCGATTTCCTTGATTACGCGGTTCAGCTTGTTATTAAAGTCTTCATGATTGTTGATGACGCGCAGATGGGGATGACCAGTCCATGCATTAATCACCTTCTTGTCCAGTTCACGTGCCACGCGCAGTCCTTCTTCAGTCTTCTGTTCCAGTCGCTGAGCATTGGTACTTGTGGTATAGAATTGCTCAGCACCATCGGCAGCTGATACCAAGTGGAGAACGGCATCATAGCGACTGTCACGCAGATCAGCAGTAGTTACGCCAACTGCGTTGGTGATTTTGTCCCACATTTCCGGCTGCATATAGGCGGAGATGTCCATCACACCGCGGTCACAGACAATGATGACAGGTTCTTTTATCTCCTCTGCCATACGCCGGAACTTATCTTCCAGCGCCAGTTGGATTTCCAGTGTAGCTTTCTCGCCCTCATAGAAGAATCCTTCATTTTTGGTAAGATAATCCATGCCTGCCTGTGTAAATAAGGTAGGAACTTCCGGGATGGTAAAAACCTTAAATCCCAGACTGCTGAAATGCTCGATGACGCGCACCAGAGCTGTTGTCTTACCGGCACAGGGACCGCCTGTAAGCACTATTTTCTTGATATCACTCATTGATAATTACGATGGTTTTGACACAATATCAGGTGCAAAGGTACATATTTTTTTGGCAGTAGCCATACGTTTTTCCAATTCTTTTTCTATCTTTAGATAAGATAAGCTGCGTCTCAACAAATTTAGACGAACCGAAATACAGTCAAATTCATTTGAACTGTATTGAGGTGAGGATAAAATTCACATCGTAATAAAAATAAAAAACTTCGTGTTTTATTTTGTATTGTCTTCAACTTGCATTAACTTTGCCCACAATATGGAATACGAAAGTTATTATCAGGACGCAGTGGCATTGCTCCAGCGGCTCATTGCCATCCCGTCTACGAGTAGGAGTGAAGAGAAAGTTGCCGATGAAATGGGCAATTTTTTAAGTTCTTGCGGTATTGTCTATCACCGTGAAGGTAATAACCTGTGGGCTGAAAGTAACCATGATGATACTAGCAAACCCACCCTGCTGCTCAATGCGCATATAGACACCGTGAAACCTGTGAGCAGTTGGCAGCGCAATCCTTATCAGCCTCTGATTGAAGGCGACCGCCTCTATGGTCTGGGGGCTAATGACTGCGGCGGCGGACTCGTCTCTCTGTTGCAGGTATTCCGTATTCTGAAAGATCAGGCATGTCCTTACCACTTGGTCTATGCAGCTTCTGCCGAAGAAGAAGTGTCTGGCAAAGACGGTTTCAGTCGCATGTTGCCGCTTCTGCCCAAGATAGATGTGGCATTGGTGGGTGAACCTACCGGTATGCAGCCTGCGATTGCTGAAAAAGGACTGATGGTGATTGACGGTACTGCCCACGGAAAATCCGGTCATGCCGCCCGCAATGAGGGAGTGAATGCCATCTATGAGGCACTGGATGATTTGGTATGGCTGCGTGATTACAGATTCGACAAAATCAGTGAACTGCTGGGACCTACCAAAATGACGGTGACTGTCATCAACAGTGGCACACAGCATAATGTGATACCCGATAAATGTGAATTCATCATTGATGTAAGAACAAATGAGCATTACACCAATGAGGAGGTATTCGAGCTCATCCGTGCGAATGTGAAGAGTGAAGTCAAAGCCCGTTCGTTCCGCCTGAGTTCATCGCATATCGCAGAGACGCATCCGCTCATCATGCGCTGCAAAGAACTGGGCATGCAACCGTTTGGTTCGCCTACGCTCAGCGATCAGGCACTCATGCCGTTTGCCTCTTTCAAATTAGGTCCAGGACAGTCCTGTCGCTCGCATGCGGCTGATGAATTTATCTGCCTGAGTGAAATCAAACAGGCGATCAATACATATATCGCATTACTGAGCTAACAATAAAAACGCTACATCCATGAATTCTGTTTCGTTTTATTGCATATCTTTCAGTTTTGAGTCTTTCTTGTCTTGCCAGTGAAAATAAATAAATCCCACTATAGCAATAAGACTCACCGTTATTGATACAATTATTGCGCCCATATTATTTCCTTTCTTCTTTTTTGTCTCTTACAAGCATCAAACCTACAAAGAGAGTTAATATTACGGCAATTATAACGGAAAAAAATAACTAATCTATTGCTCATATCACTGAACACGGATGACAGGAGTAATGCTGTCATCATATATTTAGCTATATCCATCAACCACTTGCCAAACTCTTTTCCATTTTGCAAAGATATAAAATTTTAGGGGAATATACCCTTTAGCATAGGAAACCACCATATATTTAAAAAAAATTAACTTGGGCTTGAATTAGTAGCTGTAACCTTTTTTTGATTTTCCCCCCATTTCATCGACCGAGCCAAGCCTCCGGATTCAGTTTGGACGTCTCTCTGCGCAACTGGAACTGGAGGATATTCTCTGCTCCCACACGTCCTAATGCCTGACGGGTGCTCACATGCTGACCACGACTGACACAGACAGAAGACAAGTTGCAATATACAGAGATGTAACTGCCATGCCTTACCATCACGACGGCAGAACCGCCATAACTGAACACGCCACTCACTTCACCGTCGAAGATGCTGCGTGCCATGGCACCTGGATGACCCATGATGTTAATACCTTTATTATCCAGACGTACATTAGACAAGCCCTCCACATTATATTGTCCGAAGTGACTTACTATCTTGTAACCACCGGTGATAGGCATAGGCAGGCGACCGCGATTACTCTCAAAGTTACCGCTCACGCGCTGATCTGCACTGCTGTAAGCAGAATTGTCGGCAGCAGAAGCCTTGGCAGCCTGTGCCACTTCACGGCGATGCGCTTTGGCATCAGCAGCAGCCTGGCGCTCAGCAGCCTTTCTTTCCTCCTTAGCCTGACGGGCTTTAGCTTCCGCCTCTGCCCTCTGAAGCTGTGAAGCAGCCTCAGCTTCACGTCTCATCTGCTCTTCCTTTGCCTTAGCTTCGGCTATCTTGCGGGCATTCTCACGGGCAGCAGCTTCTGCCTCAGCTTTTTTGCGGGCCAGCTCAGCAGCACGCTGACGGGCAGCGGCGGCATCCGCCTTGCGCTTTGCCTCTGCGGCAGCCCTAGCTTTCGCTCTGGCTATTTCCTGGGCTATCATACGGTCTATCTGGGAGTTCAGGGCAGCATCCCTTGCACGCTGTTGGGCAATGATAGACTGTATGGTCTTCTGCTCCTTCTGCAGTGAAGACACTACGGTCTGCTGTTCAGTCTGTTTTCCCTCCAGATTGCGTCTTTCTATTTCGCCTTTCGTGAGCAGATGGCTCTTCTGATGCTTCGTGTTCGTCAGCAGTACATGTTTACTGTGTACTTCCTTCTGTTTGCTGATCACCATTTCGCCCTGCACACGCTGGTAAGTGGCATACTCGCGCATAAAGCGCATACGGCGGTACATCTGTCGGAAGTTCTTGGCGCTGAATACGAACATCAGTTCATTCATCAGTCCGCGATTGCGATGCATATACCGCATGGATTTTACATACTTCTGTTTTCGGTCTGTCAGTTCCTTATTAAGTACCACCAGCTGTCCGTTCAGATTCTTGATATGACCATTCAACTGGCTGATATCATTGCGGATGGTATCAATGGTGCGGCGCTTGCCCTCTATCTCTGTGTTGATGATCATCAGATTGCGGAGTCTGTCCTTCACATTGGCTTCATTGCTGCGCAGGCGGCGCTCCTGCTCCTTGATCTGACGCTGAATCTGCTGGCGCTCATTCTGCAGTCCCCGGATTGACGAGGTGGGTGCAGTCTTTCTGCGTGAACTTTTCTTGATTACTTTGGTGGTGCGGGCCTTAGTTCTGCGGGCAGACCTGCGAGTCTGTCCTGCCGACGTCAGCGACACCAGTGACAAAACGAATAATAGTATATAAAATCTTCTCATCTATCTAATTACAATGCCATAAATCGACGAAGGATATCATCGACACTTACCTCTTTATATTTGCTGGATACGAATGTACGTGTATCCCAATCACTATCTTTATCCAGACCTGTGAGCAGCATGGTGAGTGTCACGGTCTTCTGGGTATTGCTGAATGTAATCTTATGGTTGCAGGGGCACTGTTTGGCATTGAATGGCTGGAAATTATCATATTCCCAGTTCAACTGCGAATTGCCGCGATACTTATCCTTATATAATATGTTAGCCATCTTGATGGTACCGTCTTGTGCATCGCTCAACCATTTATACGACATTTTATCCTTCTGATAGGAGATGATGATGTTCTTGTCGGCTTCTGTCGTCTGGAAGTTCTTCAGCAGTTCATCTGTCATCGTGGTCTGACCCGGCAGGAAGAGCTCGTTCCAGAACAATGACTGGAGAGAATAGAAATTCAGTCCGCTGGTGCGCAGGAAGTCCACCTCATCATAACGAGCCTTGATAAACTGCTTGTTGATGCGGTCCAATATCAGCACATAATCTTTGGTGAACTCGATTCTGGCAGCCTCCACAAAGCCGAAAGCCATCAGTTGCAGACGTATCACGTCATCATGCTTCATGCGGAGATTGCCCGTCAGTGACAGGTTCTGGTCACCCATCTCTATCGTAAACTTCACCTTGGAAGTAACAAACTTGGTAAGGATAGAATTGTCACTTACCTTTCTCAGGTGAGATGCTGCTACTGTATCAACAGGTGCTTTGACAGCAGGCTCCTTCACAATCGACTTGGTGGATTTACAACCACCCAGCAATATCGGCATAGCCAATACAGCTAATTTCAGATAACTCAATGGTTTCATTCCTTAATATATTTTTTTATTTTTATTTTTCTGATCAGGCTCTTATTCTGAGGGTCTTTCTGCAATGCCTCATTCCAGTATTCCAGTGCCTTGGTGGTATCACCGTTCATCGAGTAGATGTCACCGGCATGTTCACGGAGCACGCCACTATGGTCGGAGTCGCACTGTAAGGTCTGGTCTATGTAGATTTTTGCCTCAGCATATCTTTTCTGTTTGAAGAGTATCCATGCGTAAGTATCCAGATAAGTGGCATTCTTGGGCTCTGCCTTGATTACCTTGGCACTCATCATTTCCGCCTTGTCCAGTTGGGTATTCTCCACGCTCAGGTAGTAAGCGTAATTGTTCAGGCAACCGTAGTCATCCGGTTTGTACTGCAGACAGGAATCGTAAGCGGCAAAAGCATCCTTGGTCTTTCCCTGCTGATGGAGCAGTTCACCCATCATGGCATAGAAGTCTGACACGATGGCGGGGTCGCTGTTAGGTCCGATGACGCTGATGCCGTTGCGGAAGGTACTGAGCGCCTTCTCTGTCTCGTCCTTATTGAAATAAGCCATGCCCTGATAGTAATAAAAGGCCATTTCATCGGGGTTATACTGTCGGGCAGGTTCACAGAGCTTGATAACCGCGTCGAAGTCCTTCTTGTTCAGCGCATAGCCCACCAGTTGGAGTCTGGCGGCGGCATTGTCGGGAGCAATCTTGAGGATATGTTCCAGCACAAGCTTGATTTTGTCCTTCGGCATCTTCTTCAGATCCATGTAGGCAGCCATCAGTGTGGCAGTCTCAGCATCGCCTACCGGTGAATCCATCAGTTTCTGCATGAAGTTGAGCACCTTGGTACTGTCACCGTCGGCGGTTTCACTGTCGGTTATCTCCTGTCGGAGCACATAGATGCGGGCATCTGTATCCGTATTCTTGTTAAGCAACAGGTGCATCGTGATGGAATCAGCCTTCAGCGTATCTTTCATCTCTTTGTAATAAGAGCGCATCGACATCTGAGCATGACTGTTGTCGGGTTCCTTCTGCAGGATATCCTGGAATATCGTCACCGCCTTTTTCACCTGATTGTTCATGAGCAGCATGTCACCATACATACCCTGGTAATTCAGGTCGTTGGGATGTTCATCTGCCATCTTCTTGATTTCTGCGATAGCTGCTTTCTGATTGCCTGCCTGCGTATAGAGTCCGCTTTTGGCATAAGAGATGCGCTCGCTCTTGCCTTCTGCCACTTCCATGCGGTCCAGTGTGCGGATGGCATTGTCGTAGTCTTTCTTCTCTGTATAGAGTTGCACCAGCTGTGCCAGCACGTCAGAGCGGTCACGGTTTTTATCGTAGAGCTTCTCCAGTGCGGTGATGGCCTTGTCGTTCATCTTGTTGCTGATGTACGACTGTGAGAGTGTTTCCAGATAAGTGGAATTGTCGGGATTCAGTTCGGCCGCCTTCTCAAAGTATGCCAGCGACTGACTGTCATTTTTGAGTGCTGCCTCATACTGGGCCAGATAGTAATAAGCCTCAGACTGAGTAGAGTCTATGGCGATACACTGTGTGAGCAAGTCGAAGGCTGCATCATCGTTGCCGGCCTCACGCTGGCACACCGCATCCAGAAACAGCGTATCGTACTGACGACTCTTGTTGTCGTCTGCCCAGACACTGGCTACCATAGTGAGCGCCACTACCGTAGATGATATATACAAACCTATTCTGCGCATATTCTTTCTTTACTTATTTCACGCCCGTATGACCATAGCCGCCTTCGCCGCGCTCGGTTTCATCCAGTTCTGCAGTCAGTACGAATTCGCCCTGTTCATGGCGGGCTATCACCATCTGTGCGATACGTTCGCCGTCATTGATGACAAAATCCTCAGTAGAGAGATTGATGAGCAGTACCATGATTTCACCGCGATAGTCAGCATCCACCGTACCGGGGCTGTTGAGTACCGTCAGTCCGTGCTTCAGAGCCAGACCGCTGCGGGGGCGTATCTGCGCCTCATATCCCACGGGCAGTGCGATGTGCAGACCAGTGCCTATCAGGCGGCGCTCCATCGGGTGGAGTACGATTGATTCATCCAGATTGGCACGTAAATCCATGCCTGCACTCTGTGGCGTGGCATAAGCAGGTAACTGCTGGTGACCTTTGTTTATTACTTTTATCTTCATCTAATGAGGTATATTTTTATAATTAGGTACAAAAGTAGTGAATTCCTATGAGATAAGTGCACTTTTCCTGCGAATTTGTGGTATTTTATACAAAAAAACGCTACTTTTGCAATTATGATGGACTGGAAAAAGCTTATATCCAACAAAAGACTGGGTCAGGAGCATCTGCATGCAGAGCGCCATGACGACCGTACAGAGTTTAAACGCGATTATGACCGACTGATATTCTCGGCACCTTTTCGCAGGTTACAGAACAAGACGCAGGTATTCCCCCTGCCGGGCAGCATCTTTGTTCACAACCGCCTCACCCACTCGCTGGAGGTGGCATGCGTAGGCATGTCGCTGGGCAATGATGTGGCGCAGGCACTCATGGCAAAGCATCCGGAACTGCGCGCCACGCTGTTTCCTGAGATAGGTCAGATTGTGGCTTCCGCCTGTCTGGCTCATGATTTGGGTAATCCGCCCTTCGGCCATTCCGGCGAGAAGGCTATCCAGGCTTTCTTCAAGGAGGGCGACGGTCTGGCTTTACGCGACAGCGTGAGTGCTGCATTCTGGGACGACATCACTCATTTTGAGGGCAATGCCAATGCCTTCCGCCTGCTCACCCATCAGTTTAAGGGCCGCCGTCCGGGTGGCTTCGTGATGACTTACTCCACGCTGGCGAGCATCGTGAAGTATCCTTATTCCTCCAGTCTGTCGGGCAGTAAAGGCAAGTTTGGCTTCTTCGATACAGAGCGACCTTACTTCGAGCGGATAGCCGATGAAATGGAACTTATTCGTCTGTCCAAGCCAGGTGAACCTGCTAAATACGTACGTCATCCGCTGGTGTTCCTCGTGGAGGCGGCTGATGACATCTGTTATGAGATTATGGATATAGAGGATGCCTACAAACTCAAGATTATCTCTTATGAGCAGGCGTCTGAGCGACTGCTGAAGTTCTTTGATGCGGATGGTCAGCGCAGGATTAAGGAGCGCATTGCTGCTGAGGGCATCACAGACAACAATGAGAAGATTGTGTATATGCGTGCCTGTGCCATCGGCATATTGGAGCATGAGTGTGCACAGGCCTTCATCAACCATGAGGAGGAGATACTGCGCGGCGAACTGCCTCACTCGCTCATACAGATGATAGGCGAATGTCAGCGGACGGCTTATGAGGAATGTGCCTCATTCTCCAAGCGGATGATTTACCGCAGCAAACCGGTGCTGGATGTGGAACTCTCCGGTTACAAGATCATGGATACGCTCATGCAGCAGATGACAGAGGCTGCAGTACACCCCGACCGTTTCTATTCGGAACAGCTCACCGGTCGTGTGAGCAGTCAGTATGATATAGACAGTGAGAATCTGGAGACCCGCCTCATGGCAGTCATAGATTACATCAGCGGCATGACGGATGTCTATGCGCTGGATGTCTATCAGAAAATGAACGGAATCAGTCTGCCTATCATCTAAAAAAGCAAACTGT
Source organism: Prevotella sp. (assembly GCA_036796635.1). Classification (GTDB taxonomy): domain Bacteria; phylum Bacteroidota; class Bacteroidia; order Bacteroidales; family Bacteroidaceae; genus Prevotella. The sequence continues at coordinate 29,179 of DAIRCP010000028.1, forward strand.
AAATGACCAGAAAAAAATGTCCCCCAAGTGCGTCATCACGACGATCTTGAGGGAAAGGAATCGATTATACTAACTATTTTTGTGTCGGTGTACGTTTGCAAAGGTACGATGTTTTGTTCTTCAAACCAAATATTTTCGGCGTTTTTTTATAAAAAATCAACGAACAGCCCGAAACATACTACGAAACGTTTTATTTTTCTTTGTAAATAACGTTGTTGGCGCCACTGGTGATATGGAATGCATCCGGATGCTCCTTGATATAAGAATCAATGTGGCGCACTCTCTTCTGCTCCAATATCTCATCCACAGCTATCAGAATACCCGTCTCCTCCACATCACCGAAACCATAATTGATGGCAGTGCCGAAGAGCTTCATCGTAGGACTCAGATTCATATAGGCATTCACAAGCGGCGGGATGTTATAGCCCAACTTGCGTACCTCGCGATTCAGTATCTTATAGTCCTTGCGGAAGTCATTCTCACAGAAGAGCGCCTTCAGTTCCTCCTCGTCAGTCTCTATCTTCAGCGGCTTCATGGGGATAATCAGGTTTTCCTTGTCATCGAAATGCTTCTTCAGGAAGTAGAGTATCATATCACGGCCCTTGCGTATATAAGAAGGATACATCGTCATCTTGCCGAAGAAATACTTCACATTCGGCATGATCACCGTGAGTGCGCCCAGACCGTCCCACAGATTATCCAGCGCAAACAGGCTCTTGGCTCCCATACGCGAACTCTGATAAGGCAGCGACACGAATGAGCGGCCCAGTTCCACGGTGTAAGGCATATAGTCTTTCAGAAACTTATCAGAGAAGTGAAACATGTGACTGGTAGCCAATTCCGGCTGCCCCTCGGCATTCATTTCCCATTCAGTGCCCACCAGATAGCGGTAACCGCCTATGATTTCCTCAGCCTCAGGGTTCCACACGATGAGCTGTTTGTAACAGTTGTCGCAAATATCAAATTCATCGATATCCATTGATTTGCCGGTACCGCCTCCTGCTTCGCGGAATGCTATTTCACGCAGTCTGCCTATTTCTTTCATCACGTTAGGCGCATTGTGAGCGGTTATGATATAAATCTCATTATGACTTTTGTTGGTCATTCTGAGTTGGCGTTCCGGAGTGAGTTCACTCATCAGTACCGCCTTGTCAATCGGCTGGATAATCTCTTCTTCCATTGTTGTTGATGTTTTATAGTTCATAGACGATGTTCGATACATATTCGGCCCACTCGTTTGGAGTTTTGGTATGGTCGAATGTCTGCCAGGGAATCGGTTTTCCGATGGCTACCCGGAATGACTTGTGTACATTCTTGTACATCTCATTGACCAGGAAAAGCATGGCCAGATTAAATTTCAGATGCTTGTCTGAGAAGTTGGCCAGGCGATAAAAGAAGTCGGAGTTCTCTCCGCTGAAGTGGATAGGCACCACATCGCGCTGATATTCCACGCTCTTGGTGATGAATGCCTTCTTCCAGGGGTTATCGTGAGTAACGCCATCTCTGCGGCGCGAGCACAGTCCTGCCGGAAACATCAGCATGTGGTTGTTGCTCTGGAAACCGGCTTCCACCATGGCGGGGAAGTTACGTCCCTGTTTGCCGGTCTTATTGATGGGGATGCTCACCGGTGCCAGTCCGGGCAGGTTCATCAGCAGGTCGTTCACCAGATAGCGGAACCTGCCGTCGTAATGCCTGCCTATCAGGGCTCCCAGCGCCACTCCGTCTTCGCCTCCCAGGGGATGGTTGCTTACGAAGGTATAGAGCCTTCCGTCGTTTTTGTCGGGCAGGTTTTCCATGCCTTCCACCTTCAAGGTCATGTCCAGATATTGCACACATTCCTCCAGCCAGTCAGTGCCCACCTCATTGCGGCTTTTCCACAAGAAGGCGTTCACCTCATCCTGATGGATGATATGCTTGAGCCAAGACACCAGAAAACCAGGCACGAATTTCGCCCTCGTCCCCATTTTGCTTTTCAGTATGCTATCGATGTCTATTGTCTTCTCTGTAATATTGTTCATGCTCTCTCTATGTAGATACTAACTGAATGCAAATATAGCAGAAATCTTTTAAAAAAAACACGTTTTTCTAAAAAAATATTCAATTATCGCTATATTTTTGCAGAATTAACGTATTAAAAACACGAATTGATAAAATATGGGCTGTCGCAAAGGGCATTTCTGCCAATAGTTTTCTTAAACTTTACGAGCGTGCGAACGGATGTATCACTTAGCTGTGCTAACTCTATAATCGAAGCATGCTCGATATATAATCCAGGTATGCCAGTTCTACTCATCCAGGCTCGCCGGTTCTACCATCTATGCATGTCAGTTATGTATTTCAGGCATACCAGTCCTGTACACGGAGCAGACAAATCGATACAACGGATGACGAGACAGCTATTGAGCATACAGAAAAGTATTGACTGTTATCATCACATAAAATCACCGAGCACAGCGAAAATGATATCGTTTTATGTCACTTCGTTACAAAAGTCACAGGTCACAAAAGTTTCTTTTCCAGTTGCAAATCCGTCCAACTATGAATGTGATAGTGTCTCTTTGTCTCACGTCTCAAATGTCTCAAACGTGAAATTTACTATGCCTGGAAGAAAATTCAGTGCTTTAGATTCAGAGGTCTATTTATAATATTATATATATATTAACCCGTTGGCGGAATTAAAAAGTTAATAAATTGATGCTTAAAAAGTTG
>DAIRCP010000029.1:0-14502 GCA_036796635.1 Prevotella sp.
TTGTATAAAATTCAAAATTAAGATAATTCTATAAAGATGAAGAATATAGTATTGATGAGTTTGATTATCGCAGCTGTTGTCTTAGCAAGCTGTGGTAATAAGAAACAACCTACTTATGGTAGTGTGAAATCTTCTAGAATGGAGGTTAATCATAACAAAACCGTATTTGGTATTTGTGGTGACGGAACAGCGATGAATACCCTGCAGTTAATTACTGATAGCGGCGATACCTTGGAACTGGGCATCACTACTGCACGCGATAAGAATCAAGTATTCGGTGGACTTCAGTGTGGTGACCGTATGGCAGTGATGCTTTCCCGTGACAAGACAGAGGCGACACTTGTGATCAATGAGTCTTCATTGCTCGGCAACTGGATACAGCCTAATCCTATCGATGGCAGTTCTGATGTAGGTATCTGCATCAAAGAGGGTGGTATTGCTGAGAGTATTGACCAGAGTTCTATACTCTATAAAACTTGGAAGATTAATAACGGTAAACTCGAAATAACACTGCGTCGTGAAGGAGGTGGTGATCAAGAGGAAACCAATACCTATTGGTTGAAGAGTCTGGGCAACGATTCTCTCGTATATACTGACGGTCAGGATGATTACGCCTATTCAAGAAGAAAATAATATCAGATAGATTTGGAACCATTTAAAGTACATATTCTAGGATGTGGCAGTGCTCTGCCTACATTGAAGCATTATGCATCATCGCAAGTGGTGGAAATACGCCAGAAACTGATGATGATAGACTGTGGCGAAGGTACACAGATGCAGTTGCGACGTTCCAAACTCAGATTCACCAAGATTAATCAGGTGTTTATCTCCCATCTGCACGGCGACCATTGCTTCGGTCTTATCGGCATGATATCCACCTTTGGAATGCTTGGACGTACGGCTCCTTTGCATATATATGCTACAGGGGAATTGCAGGCAATGCTGGAACAACAGTTGAAACTGTTCTGTACCGGCTTGGAATTTCAGGTGGAATTTCATCCGATTGATACGACCAAGAATCAGGTAATCTATGAAGACCATAGTCTGACGGTAGAGACGATACCGTTGCGTCATCGTGTGCCATGCTGCGGTTTCCTCTTCCGGGAGAAACCTACATTGCCGCATATACGCAGAGACATGATTAATATGTATGGCATACCTGTGAGTCAGATAGATAATATCAAGAATGGGGCAGACTGGACCAATGAGGAAGGCGAGGTAATACCCAACAGTGTGCTGGTCATGCCGGCCGACAAGGCACGCAGTTATGCCTACTGCAGTGATACAAGTTATATTCCTTCCCTGCATGAGTTGCTTCGCGGTGTGGATACCCTCTATCATGAGAGTACGTATGCCAGCGACAGTGAGGACCGCGCCAAAATGTATCATCACTCTACGGCAGCTCAGGCAGCTCAGGTGGCACGTGATGCCGGAGTGGGGCAGTTGCTGCTCGGACATTATTCAGCTCGCTATAATGATGAAAAATCCTTGTTGAAGGAAGCTAAAGAAATCTTCGAAAACAGTCATTTAAGTGTCGAAATGGATGTCTTCAACGTTTAATTACATCTTTTATTGCATTTTTTTTCAAAATAATTTGGAACGAAAGAGTATTTTTTGTAGCTTTGCACAAACAAACAATTGGACTTATGACAAAAAAGATACTTATCATCACAATGTTTACTGCTATTTTGGCTTATTCGCCTATAGCTGCTACCGCATCTTCTGTAGAGATGGCGGAGTTGGAGCAGTTGGACGATGATGGCATCTCAATATCAGTAAATCAGTCTACACTACATATCACAGGGGCTCAGGGCCAAGTGCTTGAAGTGGTGTCACTGACAGGACGCCTGATTACAAGCATCAAAATAGATAGTCCCTCGCAGCGTGTTGAACTCAATATCCCCAAAGGATGTTATATCCTGAAAATTGGAAAAGTGGTAAGAAAGGTTTCTATCCGTTAATAGCATTCGTGCTGATGGCCTGCTTTTTTGCAGGATGCCAGAAACCCCATTCCAACAGAAACAAAAATATAGATATGGAGGCGTTTTCCCAATGGAAAACGTCTTCTTATGCGTTAAATTCACATCGAATCCGTGAACATATAGAGGATTTATGTACGCGTGATGATGACTCTCTTACTGCTGATTATCGTACGCGAAGTTATTACCGTAGTGGTGGTAATTTCCTTTGGATAGACAGACACGGTATCGACCATCGTGCAGACACCTTATTGGCTGTACTCCATACGATTCGGGATTTGGGGTTCAGTGAGCGGAAGTTCCATTTATACCAGATAGAAAGAGATATACAGCGTGTCCGGCACATCGACTTTCTGAATGCTGATAGCAGTCATAGCATCAATGTTACGATGGCGAGGCTGGAGTATAATCTTACTAAAGATTATCTCCGCTTTGTGTCAGGCGAACGCTATGGATATATGAATCCCCGTTATGTGTTTAATCGTATTGACGTGATGGGATTGGATTCCGTAGGTAATCCTACGGGTTACAGACAGTTGTTTGATGTGCCTATCCATCGTCCGTCTCGTCATTATTATATGTATGCGCTCCACAAAGTGTATGTGGACAGTGTATCTGACTATCTGAAGGAAGTACAAACACATGATCCGCTTTATGCCATGCTCAAGTCGGCACTCAAGCATCATCCGTCAGCTGAACAGCGTAAGCGTATATTGGTCAATATGGAGCGATGCAGATGGCGTGGTTATGTGCCACAGAAGCATGATAAATACATCGTGGTGAATATACCTGCCTATCATCTGTATGCGTATGACAATGATCAATTGTGGGAGACCCGTGTGGGTTGTGGCGCTATCGCTACGAAGACCCCCTTGCTGACCAGCCAGATAGAGCGGATGGATGTGAATCCTTCCTGGGTGATACCGATGAGTATCATTAAGAAAGATATTGCGCGTCATGCCGGGAGTACTTATTATTTCACTTCCCATCGCTATGATATCAGAGAGGCAGCTACAGGATTGCATGTTAATCCGGCCAGGGTGACAGCAGAGATGTTGCGCTCCGGTAGTTATCGGGTGGTACAGGAAGGCGGCAAGGGCAATTCATTGGGAAGGATTATTTTCCGTTTTAAGAATAATTTCTCTGTGTTCCTACATGATACCAGCAATCCCAATTTTTTCACGAATGATGACCGTGGTGTATCGCATGGCTGTGTGCGCGTGCAGAATCCTATCGGTTTTGCATTTTGGCTCTTAGGAAAGAATGCAGACGAGTGGACACAAGATAAACTGAGGATATCCATGGATATTCCTCCTCAGACCACACAGGGACAGGAATATATAACTAATCCTGAAGCTGACAGGAAACTCATCAATTCCCTTCCCGTTACTCCTCGCGTACCTATTTATATTACGTACTTCACGTTGTATCCTACAAGGTCGGGTCGTCTGATTCCATTCGCTGACGTATATGGCTATGATGAGGTAATCTACCAACAACTTCAACAACTCTACTAGATGACAAATGATGACCAGATTGCACGACTGCTCATGTCGCAGGAAACTCGGCGTAAGGGATTTGAACAGTTAGTACGCCAATACAGTGAAACGCTATATTGGCAGATACGTCGGATGGTACTTACACATGATGATGCCAATGATGTATTGCAGAATGTATTTTTGAAAGCGTGGAGCAATTTGGACTCATTCAGGAATGATTCCAAGCTTTCCACTTGGTTGTATCGTATTGCCACAAACGAGAGTATAGACTTCCTGCGCAAAAAGAAGAATAAGCCCACTTCAAGTGCTGACGACGAAGACTGTAGCATTGCTCAGAATCTCATGGCTGACGAGTACTTTGACGGCAATGAGACAGAGGCCATGCTCCAGGAGGCAATAGCTCAGTTACCAGAGGTACAGCGGGCGGTATTTAATATGAAATACTTTGATGACATGAAATATACTGAAATCAGTGCAATCACGCATACGTCGGTCGGCGCACTCAAAGCCTCGTATCATTTCGCGGTCAAAAAGATCAGTGAATATTTTCAGCATCATGATTAAACCTTCTTTTGTATAATTCGTCAAAAACAAAAAGCAATATTACCATAATGATGATGAATGAAGAGAAATATATAAGAAATAAGGCAGGTCAACGTACTCCATTCCAAGTACCGGATGGATACTTTGAAAGCTTTACTGACCAGATGCTCACCAAATTGCCGGAACAGGCAGAAGGGCAGATGGAGGGTAATTCCGCTGAGTTTACGGTCGGCCATCATAGCAAAGGGCATGCTCGGATTTTGCTGCTTCGTCCTTGGCTGGCGGTTGCTGCATGTACAATGGCTGCTATTTTCAGTGTAAGCATTTATTTGTCAAATGGTTCTTCACAGTCAGGTTCCAATGTGGCAGTCAAGTCAGAGCAGACTGCTCATCGTCAAAAAATGCCGCATCAGACTTATATGGAAGCTGCTGCCAACTATACAATGACAGATAATGATGATATCTATGCATGTCTGTCGGATGATTAGTAAATATCAGAGATTAGAAATAAAAATAAGTAAAGAGACAATGAGACAACAGGTTTTTATATTTCTATTTTGTGTGTTAGGGGTGTTGAGCAGTGCAGCTCAACCTCCACAGAAGTTTTCTCCTGAGAAGTTTCAGGCTGATATGGAACAGTTTATCACGCAGGAGGCCAATCTCACTCCACAGGAAAGTGCGGCTTTCTTTCCGCTATTCCGGGAGATGCAAAACAAGCAGCGTGGTCTTTTTAACCGTTTGCGTCATCTGTCCAAGATTAAGCCAGTCGACGATAGAGGTTGCCGTAAGGTCATCGACCAGATGGATGATTTGGAAATACAGTTAAAGCAGATAGAACAGAATTATCATGTGCGGTTTTATAAAATACTACCGCCATCTAAAGTTTTTGACGTGATTAGTGCGGAACATAATTTTCATTTCCGTGCATTGCGTGGTTGCAGACATTAAAAAAAACAGAGCTTGGTTTCCTAAGCTCTGTTTTTTTATCCATAAACTTGATACCTCGTAAGTTATTTCTTTATTGATTCGTTTTTCTTGAAGTAGTCACAATAGGCAGAGATATCGCATATCTCACATTTCGGTTTCCTGGCTATGCATACATATCTTCCGTGCAGTAAAAGCCAGTGATGCGCATTGGGGATATCTTCATCTGAGATGTGTTTTACAAGTCGTTTTTCCACCTTATATGGGGTATTATCTGCATCCGTCACCAATCCGAGTCTGTGACTCACTCTGAATATGTGGGTATCTACAGCCATGGCAGGTTTGTCAAATGCTACAGCTTGAATGACGTTGGCAGTCTTTCGTCCAACTCCAGGCAGGGTAATCAGTTCATCCAGTGTAGAAGGGACTTCCCCGTTGAAGTCGCTGATGAGTTTTCTTGCCATCTGCACCAAGTGCAGTGCCTTTGAATTTGGATAAGATACACTATGTACGTACTCCAATATATCGTCTTCTGTGGCCTGAGCCATTTCCTTTGCAGTCGGATAGTGGTGAAACAGTTCTGGTGTAATCATATTCACACGTTTATCTGTGCACTGAGCACTCAGGATAACGGCCACAAGTAACTGAAAGGTACTTGCATAATCCAGTTCGGAAGTCACGTGAGGTTGCTTCTCTCTGAAATAGTCTGTGATGTGTTTGTATTTCTCTTCCCTTTTCATCTTGTATTATATTTTGTCTTTCAAAGTTATAAAAAAAAGAGTAATCATCGTGAAATGATTACTCTCTCTCTCATTGTACGCCAGCAGGGGGTCGAACCCTGGACACCCTGATTAAGAGTCAGGTGCTCTACCAACTGAGCTACTAGCGCATCAGATATTTTGCACTTTGGAAAAGTACGCCAGCAGGGGGTCGAACCCTGGACACCCTGATTAAGAGTCAGGTGCTCTACCAACTGAGCTACTAGCGCGTCCTTTTCTTTTTTGCGGTTGCAAAGGTACGGACTTTTTTCGGTTCTACCAAACTTTTTGGAGATTTTCTTTCACTTTTTTGTGATTTTCCTTTGTTTTATCCGTTTTCTTTGTTCTCGCATTGTTTTATTTTTTTTATGAGAGATAGAAATCCTGTGTGAGTTTGCGATATTCATAACTTCCGATTACGATTTCTTCAGATAACTGGTTTTCGGAATGCAGACCGAATTGCAACAGAAAGCGTTTGGGCGGTTTCCGGAGTGTAGTCCGTACGCCACAGATTCGCTGAATGAAGAATCCCTCCAGGATGGCAGCAGACTCTAATTGGCTTCTGCAGTCGTTCGGAATGATAATACTAAGTTTTCCGTCACTTTTCAGCAATTTGCGCGCTGCTTTCATCAGCTGTCCATAACTGAGACTTGCCGTGTGGCGGGCAGCAGTACGCTGTTCATCCGGACAGGTGAGTGAGTCGATGAAATACGGAGGATTGCTTACGATGGCATCAAACCCACTGGCAGGTGTGAAGTCCGTATCTTCCGCCTGCCAGTTACATACATCTGCCTCACAGATATGTATGCGATGCGCAAATAGAGAGTCAGCCACATTCTGCGTAGCTTGGACCACAGCATCCCTGTCGATGTCAATGCCCCATACTTCTGCATCGGGATAGCGCTGAGCCATCATTAGTGCAATCAGTCCTGTACCTGTACCTATATCTAATATGTGGGGTCTCACAGGTTGGGCTTCTTTTCCTTGTTCAGGCAGCTTTGCCCATGCGCCAAGAAGTGTGCCGTCTGTGCCTACTTTCATGGCACAGCGTGATTGATATACGGTGAATTGACGAAATCTGAAATAGTCGTTGCTCATGGTTGTCCAGTCACTATGCGGTACAATAAATCTTAGTTATGGTTTACTCTTCTCTTTTTCTATCTGGTTTATGGCAGCAACGGTAGCTCTGGGCCAGTCTGTATCCAGAGAGAAGCGGGTGATGGATTTAGCATTATTGAAATAAGCCCAAGTAATATCCTTCTCCTTGTCATTGAATAGTGGATTGGAAACCGTTGCATCCATGAATATCTTCATGATTTTTACCTGATAAGCTGCTGGTTGGGATTGACTGTTCAGTAGGTTTTGGATATAATAGTTCACGAAGTTATCCAGAGCCAGAGCTTGTTTGTCCAGATAGTTAGTGGATGAGTCCGGCATATCAGTCTTCATTTTCATGGACAGATATTCCAGTGCATCCTTCTTAAACTGACTAATCTGCTTCACCATCGGGTAAGCGTTCTGGTCATTCAGTGTAGATTTGGCTTTCTCCAGCAGATTGGTGTAAGCCTGCTGTGCCTGTATGCTGTTGTTCAGTGACAGGCAGAGTATCATGCTCAAAAATAATTTCTTCATATCAATTTTTATTTTTCTTGAGATAAATCTCGTTTGTTATACATTTTGGTAATTCCTCTTTGTAGTGTGTTACCATAATCATAGTCTTATTTTGACGCAGACAGAAGGCATCGATGATGTCCTTCACCAGTTGGCGGTTGCGGTTGTCCAGTCCGTGGAGCGGTTCATCAAGGATGAGGAGTTCCGGGTCTTTGACAAAGGCACGTGCCAGCAGTACCAGTCGCTGTTCGCCGCTAGACAGTTTCAGGAATGGGCGTTCATACATATCTTTCAGAGAGAAGATGTCCATCCACCATCTGCAGATGTCATAATCGCCGGGAGCTGGTTTCACGTACAGTCCCACAGAGTCATGCAGTCCGCTTGCCACAATCCTGATGGCTGGTAAATCCTTCTGGTAGGCGCGGTGCATCTCAGGCGATACATATCCTATATGCTTTTTGATGTCCCAGATACTCTCGCCGCTGCCACGAGGGTTGTCAAACAGGGCGATGTCGCAGGCATAACTCTGTGGATTGTCCGCACAGACGAGCGACAGCAGGGTAGATTTACCTGCACCATTCTCACCGCTCAGAGCCCATCTTTCACCGTTTTTCACGGTCCAGTCCAGGTCTTTCAGTATTATTCGGTCGCCATATTGTATTCTTACGTGGTTCATCTTCACCACCTCTTTTGTGTTATATTCCTTTTGATGATAGGGCAGGTCGATGATAGCTTGCTTCATTTTGTCGCTCAGCATGACAGTGGGGAAAGGTTTTCGAGTGGTGAGATAGTCAGCCAGTGTCATCTTCGGCTGTACGGTGTTGTCTTTCACTTCCACGATATGGGTGATGAATTCAGGGATGTCATCCGTTTTGGAAAGTACGAGGATGATTTGCAGAGCTCGTTCACGTGAAAGTGTTTCTAAGAGCACTTTGAGTTGGTCGCGCGTCTGTGCGTCAAGTCCGATAAACGGATTGTCCATAATCAGTACGCGAGGGTCGGTGAGCAGCGTTTTGGTCAGTTGGAATTTGCGAAGTTCACCGCTGGAGAGTGAGATGATATATTTATCCAGTAGCATTTCCAGATGGAACAGGTCATAGAGATGCTTCTGCAGTGCTCTGTGTTCCTCCGTATCTTCACCAGCCAGCAGATAAGCCTCTTCCAGGAGGTCACCCACATGAGGAGTCTTTTCATCGATGTCGTGCTGGTTCCATCTTTGTTGCAGATAGTAAGCACCGTCGGCCACACCATAAGAGTCTCTGAAAGTGATGTATTTGATATTGTCGCTGGCACGTTCGCGTGTACTGGGCGAGAAGTCATACTTTACATCTTGCATCAGCAGGGGATGGCGGCCGATGAGGATATCCACCAACATGGATTTACCTCCGCCGTTAGGTCCTACGATAGCGATATGCTCGTCATTGAGAAGTTCAAAACTCACTGGTTGCTTCATGCGCCATTCCGGCATACGGGTCACTCCGTCGTGTATTTCTATTATTTTCTGCATAGTCTATATGTTGTTTTTGCTGTTGTCTTGTTGATATTACCTCTTTATTTTGACTTGGGCTCGGTAGACTTTGTCTTGGATACTTTATCCTGATTCTTGTTGATGAAGTCTTTCCAACCTCTGTAATGTGCCGGTGATTCCGGACGACTCATCTGCAGGAAGTGACAGTAAGCGGCTCCCAGCGCATCCGTGGCATCCAGAAACTGTCCCATGTCTTCTTTCTTGATTTTCAGCATTCTCTGGAGCATGCCTGCCACCTGTTCCTTCGAGGCCTGTCCGTTGCCTGTAATGGCCATCTTGATTTTCAGTGGCGCATATTCATGTATCGGGACTCCATGATGTACAGCGGCGGCGATGGCAGTGCCCTGTGCTCTGCCCAGCTTGAGCATAGACTGCACGTTCTTTCCGAAGAAAGGAGCTTCGATGGCCATCTCGTCAGGCAGGAAACTGTCGATGATGCCTGTGACGCGCTCGAAGATATGTCCCAGTTTGAGGTAGGCATCAGGAAATTTCCTGAGGTCAATGACCCCCATGGTCATCATTTCCACCTTCTGGCCTTCTACCTTCAGAAGTCCATAGCCCATGATGTTTGTTCCTGGGTCAATGCCCAATATGATTTTTTCCATTACTGTTCCTATCTTTTTAGCCTTTTCATGAAGTAGCCCAGTCTGTGCTGTACATTTTTCCTGCCAAGGGAATATACGGTGTACATCCCCTCAGTCAGTGAACTGATATTGGCGGTCTTCCCATACAGTCGGTTGGCCACCTCTTTACCAGTCATATCTCTGATGATGATGACATCAGCATCCAGTATCTGACCTTTGGAAGGAAGATAGAGCGTGTTTCCGTCATTACTGAGTAAGGGCAGTTTCGATGAAATGGGGCTTATTTTCAGATTGTCGCTGTATACGGGGGCACTTTCATTCCCATATCTGTCCACGGCGGTGATGGCATAATTGAGTTTGCTGCCCTCAGCCTCACAGTCCAGTGTAAGTTGTGGTTGCTGTAGGCGTGTAGCTATCAGATTCCTGCCGTCCTGGATATCTACAGGATATTCAGCAGACGCATATACATTATAGAGTAGGTAATCATTGCGCGAACTATGCTGATAAGCATACGCACCGCTCCAACTGATTTCATCGCCATTATCCGTCTGGTTCACCTTCAAAGTGGTAGGTGCAGCTGGCTTCTGATTGTTCACCCAAGTCATCGGCGGAATGAGTGCCGGGTATTTATCGATGTATTTACAGGTGATGTTATAGATATCTTTCACATTGTCGGTGAAGAATTTAGAACGGAAATAAGCATGGCCGAGACCGAATTGCCGCAGCACATTCATCTCTTGCTGTATTACACTTACATCCCAATCCTTTTCTTGAGGTGAAAGGAAGTAAACGCCTAATCCTGGGCATATTATGCGTCCGTAACTGTTTTCCTGCCAGTCCTTGGCAAATGGAAAAAACTGATTACCCTGGAAGTACATCATCGGAAAGAGTTCATCCATCAGTCCGTTGTGTAGCCATCCCTGTGCATCCTGGCAGACCGTAGTATAAGCATTCCATCCGTGGCTCCAGTAGCGAGGCAGGTCATTGTATTTGCCGATGGGCGAACAACTCATCTTAATCCAAGGCTTATGGGCTTTTACCGCCCGGTTCACCTTTTCCACGATGGAGGTGATATGACTTCTTCCCACTTCCTGGCTCACCTTGATTTTCCATGTTTCCGGGTATCTGATGTAATCTAGATGAATACCGTCCACATCGTAGTTATCAGCAATCTCACCACAGATTTTAGCGATATAATCTGCCGTTTCTTCACTTTCAGGATTCATATATCCCTCATCACCAATCTTGCGGATTAATCGCGGAAAGCGGCGACGCAGGCTCGTACAGCCCAGCTTGTTCCATTTCCCTACCGGAATAGAAACCACCCATGCATGGAGTTCCATGCCGCGCTTGTGACATTCATCTATGGCAAACTGCAAGGCATCATAGCCCGGCGATGTACCCGGATTGCCAGAGAGACATCCGTCCCAGGGTTCATATTGTGATGGGTAAATCACAGTACCCCTGATGCGGGTCTGGAGCAATACCGTATTTACATTTGCAGCTTTCAGTTTGTCCAAGATATCAGTTAACTCCTGTTGCTGTCTGCTTATGGACGAGGGTGTCTGAGCGTAATGATGTGGCCAGTCCAGTCCACCAATAGTAGTGAGCCACACGGCTCTTACCTCATATTTTGGTGCTGCTGCAAAGAAGATGGATTCCTGTTCAGAGTCTTGTGCCCAACCTGAAGTGACAGATAATATAGCCAAGAATAGAGTAACTGTATAGCGATAAAATGGATTATTTCCTTTCATATTTGTTAATTTTGAGTGCAAAAATAATAAAAATAGTCCGTAAGTGTACAATTTCCCGCCATATTTTAAAGAAATTCGGGATAATTGTGTAATTTTGCAACTAAGATAATTAAGAGAAACTTAAAAATGATATCTTTTGCATTAAGTCTTTTGGCTTTATTTCTGGGCTATTTATTGTATGGCCGTTTTGTAGAACGAGTATTCGGTCCTGATGACCGTGAAACACCTGCTGTATCCATGGCAGATGGTGTAGATTATGTTGTACTTCCGGGTTGGAAGATTTTCATGATCCAATTTCTTAATATTGCTGGTACCGGTCCTATTTTTGGTGCCATTATGGGTATGTGGTTCGGTCCGTCAGCTTATCTGTGGATTGTTTTAGGTTGTATTTTCGCAGGTGCCATGCATGATTACATGAGTGGTATGCTCTCCATACGTCATAAGGGAGCCGGACTGCCCGAGTTGGTCGGTCAGTATCTGGGTTTGCCCACCAAGCGCGTGATGCTTGTATTTTCCGTATTACTGTTGATGATGGTCGGCGTGGTATTTGTTTACAGTCCCGCCATTATCATGGAGAGTATCTGGGGCAGTCGCCTGATGTGGGTCATCATTATTTTTGCCTATTATATATTGGCCACGATGCTGCCTATCGATAAGATTATCGGTAAGATATATCCCTTGTTTGCATTTTCCCTGTTGTTTATGGCAGCAGCACTGATGATAGGTTTGTTTGTCAAGCAGCCTCATTTACCCGAATTATGGGATGGATTAGGCAACATGGGAGCAGCCAAGTTTGGTATGACCGATCATATATTTCCGGCCCTGTTTGTGACGATTGCCTGTGGAGCTATCAGTGGTTTCCATGCCACGCAGACTCCGTTGATGGCACGTTGCGTAAAGAGCGAGAAGATGGGTCGCCCGATGTTTTACGGAGCCATGATTACTGAAGGTGTCGTGGCGCTGATATGGGCAACCGTATCATCCTATTTCTTCTTCGATGATGGATGGAAAGAGGTATGCTCTCCGGATGTGATCAGTCAGTTCACCGGACAGAGTGCCAAGTCGCTTATTCAGTTCTTTGATGCGCCTACGGTAGTGAAGAGTGTCTGCAACGGATGGCTGGGTGTTGCCGGAGGTATTCTGGCATTGCTTGGTGTGGTAGCAGCGCCAATCACCAGTGGCGATACGGCATTCCGTAGTGCCCGCCTGATTATTGCCGAATTCATCGGTATGGAGCAGCGTTCCATTTATAAGCGTCTGATTATTTGTGTACCTATGTTCCTGGCTGCTGTAGCCATGCTCGTATGGCAGATGGCCAATCCGGACGGATTCAACACCATCTGGCAGTACTTCGGTTGGGCCAATCAGACGTTGGCAGTGTTCACCCTGTGGACCATCACCGTCTATCTGGTTCGTCAGCACAAGAATTATTGGATAGCCCTCATCCCGGCCATCTTTATGACTACAGTATGTTCCACGTTCCTGTTCATCTCCAAATGTGCCTTTGGCTTGTCAGCCGGCATATCTTATGCGATGGGAGGAGCTTGTTTCGTAATATCAATAGTCTGGTTTACCTTATGGTATAACAGACAGAAAAAATCAATTAATAATTAACGGATTTTTATTTTATGAGAAAGAAATTATTTCTGGTGTTTTTCGCGCTGATTACCTCAGTAGCAAGTTTCGCACAGTTCGAGGAAGGCAAAGTCTATGTCAATGGTTCCCTGTCCGGACTGGATCTGAGTTATAACGGTATCACCGATGGTCATATAGGTTTACAGGCAAAGGCTGGTTATTTCTTCATGGATAATTTAGCAGCTGTAGGTTCTGTTGGCTATGAGAATTCCAAAGATATGTCAGCAGTAGCCAGTGCCAGTGTCGGTGGTAGGTATTACATTGTTCAGAATGGTATCTATCTGGGTGCAAGTTGTACGATGAAGCATGCTTCAGGTTATAATGATTTCCTGCCCGGTGTACAGATTGGCTATGCCTTCTTCATCAATGGTAAGGTCACAATAGAGCCTGAACTGTATTATGACCAGTCATTCAAGAATCATAAGGACTACAGCACAGTAGGTCTTCGTATCGGTGTGGGTATTTATTTGTAAGTAGTGTCAGGATATTCCTGAATAATTATAGAAAAGTAATATATATATGTTAAGTGTAGACGAACTTGTAGACAAGTTGATTGACCTCGCTTTTGCCGAGGATATAGGTGATGGTGATCACACCACCTTGTGTTGTATTCCTGCTGATGCAATGGGAAAATCTCATTTGCTCATTAAGGAAGACGGAATTTTAGCTGGAGTGGAAGTGGCCAAGGAAGTGTTTCGCCGCTTTGATCCAGAGATGAAAGTGGAAGTACTGATGGGGGATGGGACCCCGGTCAAGAAGGGCGATATAGCCATGATCGTAAGCGGTAAGGTGCGCTCCTTGTTACAGACGGAGCGCCTGATGCTTAACATCATGCAGCGTATGAGTGGTATCGCTACCATGACTCAGCGTTATGTCAAACGACTGGAGGGTACGGGTACCCGTGTGCTTGATACCCGCAAGACCACTCCCGGTATGCGTATGCTGGAGAAGCAGGCAGTAAAGATAGGTGGAGGATGCAATCATCGTATTGGCCTTTTCGATATGATTCTGCTCAAGGATAATCATGTAGACTTTGCCGGTGGCATCGAGAATGCCATAGACCGTTGTCATCAGTATCTCACAGAGAAGGGGCTCCATCTGAAGATAGAGTTGGAGGTGCGTAATTTCGATGAACTCAACCAGGTGCTTACACATGGTGGAGTGGACCGCATCATGCTCGATAATTTCTCCGTGGCAGACACCCGCAAGGCAGTGGAGCTGATTAATCATCGTTTTGAGACTGAATCCAGTGGCGGCATCACTTATGATACCATCCGTGACTATGCCGAACAGGGCGTAGACTTTATCTCCGTGGGTGCCCTTACGCACTCAGTCAAGGGATTGGACATGAGTTTCAAGGCTTGTTAATCACGTAATAGCAAATGAAGATGAATAAGATATTGTGTACGGCATTGTTGGCGCTTTGCGCTTCAGTGGGTGTGCAGCAGGCTGATGCCTGTACTAACTTCATTGTAGGTAAGAAGGCCAGTGCCGACGGGTCTGTGATCTGTACCTATAATGCCGATGATTATGGTATGTTCCAGAATCTGGCACATTTCTCCGCCGCCAAACATGCCAAGGGAGAGATGCACAAGATATTCGACTGGGATACCAATGTATATCATGGAGAGATACCGGAAGCTCCGGAAACATATAATGTAGTGGGCATCATCAATGAGTGGCAGGT
>DAIRCP010000029.1:14602-31814 GCA_036796635.1 Prevotella sp.
GCCGACCGTAAGAAATCCAAGGAAAGGGTAGTGTGGGTAGCCATGCGCATACCCGATGATATGATTTGCGCACATGCCAATCAGAGTCGTATCCGCACATTCAATATGAATGACAAGCAGAATGTGCTCTATTCCAAGAATGTGGTGAAATATGCGCGTACCATGGGCTGGTATAAAGGTAAAGATGCAGATTTCAGTTTCTGCGATACTTATGCTTATCCCGACTTCAGCGGCCGCCGTTACTGTGATGCCCGTGTGTGGAGCTTCTTCAATCGCTTCACCACAGGCATGGACAAATATGTGGATTATGCCGCAGGCAAGATCAAGGATGCCGCCCGTATGCCGCTATGGGTGAAGCCCAATAAGAAAGTCAGTGTGCAGGATATTGAGGCAGCCATGAGAGATCATTATGAGAACACCCCGTTTGCCCTCGACAGCGATATCGGCGGTGGTATCTGGGAGATGCCTTATCGCCCCACACCGTTAGGATTCACGGTAGATGGCAAGAAGTGCTTCAATGAGCGTCCTACATCCACCCAGCAGACGGGTGCTTCCTATATTTCGCAGATGCGTTCCTGGTTGCCCCGTGAGGTAGGTGGCGTATTATGGTTTGGCAATGACGATGGCAATATGGTGGCTTATACGCCAATTTACTGTAGCAGTACAGAGATGCCTGAGTGTTATGACACGCCGGGAGCAGATGGTGTCACCTTCTCCATGAAGAATGCCTTCTGGGTATGCAATTGGGTAGGCAACATGGTTTATCCCCGTTACTGCATGATGTTCCCTAGTCTGAAGGCAGTCCGCGACTCATTGGACAATTCCTATTTTTCCGCCCAGGCTTCCGTGGAGGCTTCCGCGATGAAGATGGAAGGCGCTGCCCGCCAGCAGTTCCTCAATAAGTATTCCGTAGACAAGGCCCAGCAGATGTTGGCCCGCTGGCAGCAGTTGGCTACCTATCTCATCGTGAAATACAATGATATGACGGTGAAACCGGAGAAGAATGGACAGTTTGAACGCACTGCCACAGGACTTCCAGTGCCAGTGGTTCGCCCCGGCTATCCACAGAAATATGGCCGTGAACTTATCAAGGAGACTGGCGATAAGTTTATAGAGCCTACGTGGAAGAAGTAAAATTTCCGCTTCATACCTTATCAGACCCGGCATCGTGACACTTCATCCAGAGTATCCTGTCGGGTCTGTTCTTTTATCTGATAACAGACATCACAAAACAACACAGCCGATGAAAACAAAAATATCCATTGCAGTTCTCGCATTTCTCCTGTTCGGCATCGCCGTCCGTGCGGAAGTCAAACTGCGGCATCAGGGTACAGCCTGCCAGTTGCTGGTTCAGGGTAAGCCGATGCTGATACTTGGAGGTGAACTGAGCAATTCAGCCGCTTCAAGCATAGCCGACATAGACAGCGTATTGCCTGGAATGAGGAAGTTAGGACTCAACACCGTGTTTGTGCCCGTCTATTGGGATTTGCTGGAGTCTCAGGAGGGACAGTTCGACTTCTCGCTGGTAGATGAGGATATCAAAGTGGCCAGAGCGAATGACCTGAAAATCGTTTTTCTATGGTTTGGTGCCTGGAAGAATTCGATGAGTTGCTATGCGCCGTTGTGGTTCAAGCAGAATGTGAAGAAGTATCCGCGGGCAGAAACGGCAGCCGGCAAACCGCTGGAGATAGCATCCGCCTTTTCAGATGAAGTACTCCAGGCGGATAAAAAAGCCTTCTGTCAGTTGATGACACACATCAGACAGACCGACAGCAAGGAAAATACGGTCGTGATGATACAGGTGGAGAATGAAATCGGCATGCTGGAGTCAGCTCGTGACCATTCAGCACTGGCAGAGAAGATGTGGAAGGCAGGCGTTCCCCCGATTACTGGCACAGACTTGTATGCAGAAGAGAAGTTTCAGGCCTATCACTATGCCCGCTATGTGGAGCAGTTGGCCTCTGCAGGCAAAGCCATCTATGACATCCCCATGTATGTCAATGCGGCGATGAACAGCAGAGGGCGCCGCCCCGGCGAATATCCTTCAGCTGGACCGTTGGCACATCTCATTCCGATATGGAAGTCGGCCGCCCCCAGCATCGATATCTATGCACCGGATATCTATGATACAGACTTCAAGGGGTGGGTGGAGAAATACAAATTACCCGATAATCCCTTCTTCACTCCTGAGACGAAGTTGGGCGATTATAGTGGCGTGAGAGCACTCTATGCCTTTGGCGAGGTGGATGCGGTGGGGTATAGCAGCTTTGCCATTGACCAGGCATCTGCTCAGACGGCCAGTCATGTGGCTCAGAGCTATGATTTGCTGCGCCAGCTCAGTCCTTTGCTCATCCGTAACCAGGGAGCACCCCGCAATCACCGTAACACATGGGGACTGCTCTTCGACCGGAATGACAAGGAGCGCACCATCACTGACGATGGACTCGTCATGACCTGCCGCCATTATTTCACTTTACCCTGGGATGCCCGTGCAACAGATGGCAGTCCGTGGCCCGAAGGCGGTGGACTGATTCTCCGTCTGGCCAGAAATGAGTATCTGATAGCAGGCAATGGCATCGTCGTCACCTTCCAGACGGATGCAGAGAAGAAGCAGGAGCAGAAGGTAGTGAGAGGCGAGGATGGATTTATCCAGCAGGGCCAAGCAGAGAATACAGCCACCGTCAGTCGCTTTGCCGGAAAGAGAATGGGCATCGGCTATGTGGATGAGGTGAAAATCGGCGAGAATGGTCAACTGCAGTATCTCCGTCGCTTGAATGGTGACCAGGATCATCAGGGCCGTCATGCCCGTATTGCCTGTGGTGAATACAGGATACTGCATGTGAAACTCTATGAATATTAGAAACTTAACATCATCAGAAAATAACAAAATATACAATCAAATATGAGATACGGAATAATAGGAACAGGAGCCATCGGCGGTTATTATGGAGCCAAGTTGGCGCGTGATGGTCAGGAAGTACATTTCCTCTTCCATCGTGATTATGAATATGTGTGCCGGCATGGTCTGCAGGTGAACTCATGCAATGGCTCTTTCCATCTGGATTCGGTGAATGCCTATCAGCATGCAGCAGATATGCCCTCCTGCGATGTCGTATTCGTAGCCCTCAAGTCCACCAATGAGACCTTGCTTCAGACCTTGTTGCCTCCCTTGTTGCATGACCATACCCTCGTGGTACTCATTCAGAACGGCATCGGACTGGAAGCGGATGTCCAGCAGATGTTTCCCCACGTGGCACTGGCTGCAGGACTGGCCTTTATCTGTACGGCCAAGACTGAACCTGGATTAGTGGACCATCAGGATTATGGTTCTATCAATATCGGCAACTACAGTTGTCCTGACGCTCAGCTGGTGAGCACCTTGATAGCAGAACTGAAGCATGCGGGCATACCAGCTGCAGAAGTGGAGTATCAAGAAGCCCGCTGGCGGAAAGCCGTTTGGAACATGCCGTTTAATGGTATGACCGTAGCCCTCGATACCCAGACCGACCAGCTGTTGTCGCATCCCGATACCAGCAAACTCTGTTATGAGTTGATGCGCGAGGTGATAGAGGCCGCCCAAGCCTGTGGCGTGAAGAGTCTCACCATGGAGTTTGCCGATAAGATGATGGCCAACACCCGTGTGATGAAGCCTTATTCCCCCAGCATGAAACTGGATTATGATTTCCGTCGCCCCATGGAGATTTATTATCTCTATACCCGTCCTATTGAGGAGGCCCGCAAGGCCGGTTATGAGATGAAGAAGTTGGAGATGCTGGAGGCAGAGCTGAAGTTCAAGCAGGCGCAGTATCTGTAGATTCCAGCAGACACCTATATTGATGAAGTGCAGTATCCGTCATATTGACGATACTGCACTTTTCAATTGTTCCAGAGCCTGATTTAATATGGTGCGTGGCGTACCAACATTCAGTCGCATGTATCCGCTGCCTACATTCGGATTGGTACCCACTCCAAACATTTCACCGTCATTGAGAGCCAGATGTGCCTTGTTGATAAACAAATCCAATAAAGCCTGATGGTCCAGCTTCAGCCCGCGACAGTCTAGCCAGACTAGAAATGATGCCTCCGGACGAATGACGCGAATCCCGTGAATATTCTCCGACACAAATTGTTCAGTGAAAAGAATATTCTGTTCAATATACTCTAGCATCTGTCGCCGCCATTCACCGCCCGATTTGTATGCGGCGATGGTAGCAATCGGTGCAAAGATGTCCGGTTCATTCAGTTCATTGGCTTCCATCCACCTGAATAGTCTGCGGCGGATGGTATCATTAGGTACTATGGCATACGAGGATACGATGCCAGCCATATTGAATGTCTTGGTAGGAGCCTGAAAGGTAATGCTGATTTGCTCTGCTTCCTTTGAGACAGCTGCAAACGGGATGTGCTGATGTCCGAATAGTGTAAGGTCTGCGTGTATCTCGTCACTGATAACAAAGATGTGGTGAGCATAGCAGAATTCCGCAAGGCGGATTAATGTATCACGTGACCATACCACACCACCGGGATTGTGCGGATTGCAGAGTATCAGCAATTTGCAGTGCTCATCAGTGATTTCTGCCAGTTGCTCGAAGTCCATATCGTAAAGTCCGTCGTCACGTTGCTTCAGCGGATTGAATACCACTTGGCGGTCATTGCGCTGAGGGGTTAGTCGGAAAGGATGATATACAGGCGGTTGGATAATCACTTTGTCGCCAGGTTGGGTAAACACATTGATAACCATACCGATGCCTTTCACGACACCGGGAACATAAGTCAACCATTCCTTCTTTATTTCCCAGTGATGTTGCTGCCTGATCCATTGCTGAATGGTCGGTCTGTATTCCTTTGGCTCCACCGTATATCCGAATAATGAATGAGTGAGACGCTGACGAATGGCTGCTGTGATAAATTCCGGTGTCTCAAAGTCCATGTCAGCCACCCATAGCGGCAGAAGGTCTTTTCTGCCGTATCGTTCTTCCAGTACCTCGTGTTTGAGGTCGCCACTGCCAGTCCTGTCTGTTATTTTGTCAAAATCGTAAATCATGATAGTGCCTGATTAATATCGTTATATAAATCGTGTACATCTTCCAGTCCCACAGAGATACGTATCGTAGTGGGCAGTACATCCATCTTCCGTTTCTGCTCAACCGTGAAATTACCGAATATGGTACTGTATGGATGAATGGCAAGTGTACGGTTATCAAATAGATTGGTAGCCCTGTGAATAAGTTTCAGACGGTTGAGAAAATCGTAGCATGCCTGTTCTGTTGCCAGGTCAATCGTAATCATGGCTCCGCCTGTAGCACCAAATTGTTGTTGGGCCAATTGATAGTAGGGATAACTCTTCAGTGCCGGATAACTTACTTTTACTATTGTTTGATTGCTTTGCAGCAATTCGCTCAGTGCTAGCGCATTATCCGATTGTACATGATAGCGTGCGCTCAGTGTTTCTATACCGATGGTCTGCATATAGGCAGCATGTGGAGTCATGTATGCACCCAGATTGAATAGCATTTCCTGGCGCAGACTCTTGGTGATTTCTGGAAATGTACCATAGTCGATGACCAGTCCGCCGAGTGATGTGGCACCGCCGGAGATATATTTGGTGGAAGATACCAATTCTATATCCACACCAAGCTCTTTTGCAGAGAATTCGGTAAATGGGATCATAGTCGTATCGGCCATCAGCGGTATAGCCTGTCTGGTATGATGTGCTATTTCCGACAATGCTCTCAGGTCGGCCACTTCCATCTGTGGGTTAGTGATGATTTCCAGAAACATGCATACCGTGTTTTCATCGATAGCCTGTCGTACTTCTTCCGGCGAAGTCATGTCCACCAGTCGTGCTTCCACGCCAAAGCGGTTCAGTGTTTGGGTAATCAGACTGTAGGTATTGCCGAAGAGATGTCGCGAGGTGATGATGTTTTTTCCTGCGGCAGATGCAGCGATGAGCACATTACTGATAGCTGCCATGCCCGAATTGAATGCAAATACGTCGTCTGCTCCCGTCAATGCTTTGATTCGGTCTTCATAATGTGTCACAGTGGGATTCATGGTTCGTGAATAGTCAGGTTCTGCCACTTTGCCTGTAAATGCCGCTGTCATGTCAGCCGCTGTCTCAAACTCATAAGCACAAGTGTTGTACACAGGCATGCTTAATGAGCCATAAGCATCCTGTTTAGGGTAGGATGTGTTAATTGCAATTGTTTGTTTTTTCATTTCTGTATATTATATTTATTTAGTTGCGCTGATGTCTTTGTCAGTCATCGCGCATACACAAGAGTCAGACCATACGTTTTCTGCCGTTTCTATCATGTCGATGATGGTGTAGATGGGAAGAATGATACCCATGATGGCAATGGATGACCCTGTGCCGGCCATGAGTGATAGTGTCAGGAAATAGCACCCCATGGGTACACCGGCGTTGCCGATGGCAGAGATAACTGCGATAAGAACCCATAGGAGCATGGTAGCCCAAGTGATATCTACACCGCTGTTCTGCATCACGAATAGGGAGGTGACTAGTATAAATGCGGCACAACCGTTCATGTTGATGGTTGTGCATATTGGTAATACGAAGCGTGCCACTTTGCTCTGTGCGCCCAGTCTTAATTCAGCAGATGACATCGTCACAGGGAGCGTGGCTGCGGATGATTTGGTGAATAGCGCCATCAATAGGGCTGGTGACATGGCCTTGATGACCCGCAGTGGATTCAGACCTCTTGCCAGTAGAAACAGCGGCAGGATGATGAAGAATTGGATGGCATTGCCTCCCAAGATTACGAGTACGTATTTACCCAGTGTCCCAAAAATGATTCCCGACTGAATATAGGCTGACAGCTGTGCAGAGAAAGCCACGATACCGATGGGCAGAATCACGATGAGCCAGTTGATGAGCATAAAGAGCAATTTCTGTAAACTGAGCAGCAGATTCATCAGTGTATCTTTGCCGTCTTTTTCCGGCATCTTATTGATAGCCAGTCCTACTGCAAAGGAAATCAGTAGTACGGAGAATACATTGCCGTCCAGTAGTGGTTTCAGAATGTTGTTGGGAATCACGGTGAGGAAATGGTCATAGTATGACAGATGGGCTAGATTCTGCGGTACGTCTGCAGAACCGGCATTGACGATTGCTGCGGGAAGATTGCCTGGCGCTATGATTACGTATAGCAGCAATCCGATGAATGCGGCACAGAAGGTGGTAAGCAAGGTATATGTCAGGGCATGGGAAAAGATTTTGCCCGTTTCCTGTTTGTTGCCGATGGATGCCAACGTGGAGGTGATGGCCAGTGCTATGGTAGGAACTGCTACAAATTGGAACAGTCTGGTAAACAGCGTAGCCACAAAATCAGCCAGCGAATTAATCCAGTTTATCCCAAGTAAACCGAGGATGGTACCTATCACAAGTGCTCCCATCCATAAGGCCACCTGCCTGATTTGATTCAAGTTTTTTTTGTCTGTCATATATTAATGTTTCTATTTTATTCATTCATTTATCTGTTGTGTGCAAAGTTACAAAATTTCTTCATCTTTTAGAACTGAATGTTGATATTTGCATACACATTGCGTCCTTTTTGGGGTATTTTGTTCCAGTCGGTGTATGTGGAATAGGTTTTGTCAAGCAGATTCTCTATACCAGTTCTCAGTTGTAACATAGCATGGAATGCAGCAAAAGCATATTGCGCATGGATATTCACGATACTGTATGCCGGTGTTACAGTCTCCCCATATTTTTCTGCAAACTTAGACTGCTTGGCATTGCCTTTCAGTATGATGCCCATTTGTAATTTGTGAAGACTGAAGTCTATGGAAGTAGCGTAGGCGAGTGGTGAAATGAAAGGCAGATCATCACCCTCAGCATCTTTGCCCATGGCGTAAGATAACTTCGTATTCCATTTCATCCAGCGCAGTATCTGCCAGTCAGCCTGTAATGACGCATTGATGATTTTCGCAGTCTTTTGGTTGCTGAATACTTTCACGCCCTTCGCTCCCACAGTCATGGCACTCAGTCTGTTCTCAAACACACCGATGATATAATTGGAGAAGAAGAATGAATTGGCATCCACTCCCAGCGTAAGGTTTTTGATGCCTGTCCATTTCACGGCTCCGTTCACTTCTATGGCCGATTCATTTTTCAACCGGGGATTCCCCATGTAGTCATATCGGTCGTATGTGTTGTTCAGATAGTAACCGTAGGCCTCTGTCACCGAGGGAGCGCGACTTCCCCAGCCGGTACCTAGAGAAAGTTGCCAGTCGGTGGGGTGCCAGGTATAACTGACAGCAACACGACCTATAATCTGATAGTACACCTGCTTCATTCCCGGAAAGAATATCTCCAGTGCATCGTAACCTTCCTTGTTGTTGAGGCGTTGTGTCTGCCAGGCCATTTTAGCGGATAAGTGTACGGACTGTTGGCTTGACAATGTAATGTTGTCTGTCATAGCCATACCCGTGTTGAGTGTACCTACATCTGGCCAGGTCACCATGTACATGGGTTTAGCACCGCCCGGGTACATCGTCATGTCAGCAAACCTCCGGTTGTAATACAGATCGTAATTGATGGATGCGTCATGAGTGGCATTGCTTGCACGCAGAATGCTGTAAAGACCGGTGGTCCAACTGTCGCCCGGCATATCCATGTGTATTTCCACGTCTGGGCGTTTTGTGTCGTCCATGGTGTGGATGATGTGGTTGTAATACACTTTCGTTTCCCATGACGTGAACAACGGATGGACAAACAGATGCTTGTATGCCAGCGAAGTGATGAGTCCTTCAGCCTTGGACACATCCATATTCAGTGCCGGATATCCTACGTTGGTGGCACGGTCATAGATGACAGCCCCTTCCATCACATCCTTCTCACCGATGCGTATGCCGATATTTGCAAACGTATTGAATTTCTGAAATTGCGAATAGTCCACCTTCTGCTGATGGCCAGCCAGATAGTCATCGGCATGTCGGTAAAATACGCCGAAGTTTGTGTAAAACCGATGTGACGACAGGGCCATATCACTGCCGTAAACTTGCAGATGTCCGTTCCATTCATGTCCCGCACTCACATTGACGGACAACGGCTGATGGTCAAATCCCACTTTCCTTAGTTTCAGATCCAGACTGCCACCGATGTTTCCCGTCGACTGTGGATTCCCGTCCAGCCCCGAATTGAGACTGATGCTTTGCAGGTTTCCGCTCTCCACATAAGAGGTCACTGGGTCCATCTTATCTGTGCAGGCATAGAATATCTTCATACCGTCTATCGTGACAGACAGCCGTTCGCTAGCCATATTATTTATCATCGGTTCCCAAGCATAAGAACCTCTGCGGATGAGGCTTATGTGATTCAGTTCAGCCAGATGTTCATCGATGCTGGCAGTCTGTCCCTTCTCCGAACGTTTGGCTCCCTTGTTACCGGTACCAACTACCACAACCTCATCTATTGTATGCGATAAGGTCGTGGTAGAGTCCTGTGGTAATAGGATAAATGCAAATAATAAAGTTCCGAGCATATTATAGTGTTACGTCAAAATAGAGAGAACTATATCCGTCGCTGAGGCTGTCACCGCCGGCAACTATATTGCCATTGGCATCTTTCACAGTGAGGTGTATGCGCCAGAGTCCGGTCATCGTCAGATTGATGGTTCCCTGATAACTGTTGTCAGTCTGTTTGGTGAGAGCCACATTGTCGGGCGATGTGTGATTGCCCATGTCCGGCATCGTAGGAGTAAACTCAATGGTGAATGTTTCCGCGGCGATAGGATAGGGTGTCGTTATCGGACTGCTCTTCTTGGAGATGTAGGCCTCTATGGTATTTGTACCTGTCTTCCAGTCAGAGGGGTTCACAAGAGAAATGAAATAAGTATCCCCGTTCACCTTGAAAGACTTCAGCCAGGACTGTCCGCTTGACAGAGAATCCACATTGAATGGAATGCTGTCTATGCCACCCTTGCTGCTCAGAACCCTGGCATCGTAAGAAAGCGACCAAGTGTTCTGTGCTGTGGAATTCATCAGAAATGAAATCCATCCGTGCTTCACGGCCCGATAACTGCTGTTGAAGCTTGCAATGCTATCGGATATCGGCGTACTGTGGTGCATATTCATCTTCTGCATGTACATCAGCGGGGTGATGTTGGTCACGTCAAAGTCCTTCACATAGTTACCTGACACCTTCTTGGTTGCTACAAAATAGATATCGTTGTAACCCGTATGAAACTTCCCCGTCTTGCTGTACGCAAACAGATTGTATTTGTTGTTGACCACGGTCGACAGTTCCGGTATGATTTTTACCGTCTGCAGGAATTTATACACTTGCAGTGCTTCCTCCGCAGAGCAGCAGTCCACGTCGTCACTGATGGTGATTCCCGTACCTTCCAGCGTGCTGCTGTCAGTTGCGTCGTCATTGCTGTTGCATGATGACAATCCCAGTGTAGCCAGGGCTAGGATAAACAATACATATATTTTATTCATACGCTGCGTCTTTTTTATTCTTTAATAACCAGGATTCTGAGCGATACCCAGATCTTCACCGGAGAGTCCTGTCGGGATAGGTTGGCGATAATTGCGACCTTTCACGTTGTTGTATTTGGCCACCAGGTGGTTATGTATCTTCGTGAAGAAGGCAGCCTCGTCTGATGTATAGGTATCCTTTGATTTCCAGTCATCAGCAAAGTGCTTGTAGTTGGCCACTTGTTTCACGCTGGAGATGAGGTTTTTCCATCGGTAAGAATTGTACAGTGAGAATTGCTCGTAAGTGAATTCATAGTCCCATTCACGTTGTATGGTCTTGAGATTCAGTTCAGATGCGGTGACAGTGGAGATGCCGGCGCGGGTGCGTAATTTGTTGAACGGTTCCACAGCCTCTGATGCTCTTCCCAGTTGGACCAGTGCCTCAGCCTTAATCAGCAATACTTCAGCATAGCGCATTTCTATGCGGTCCACTGAATTGTGGGTTATTTCCAGATTCTCTGCGTCATCATAACTCTGGTCCACGGCTTTACCGTTGATAGGAGTGTAAACCGGGGTGTAGTAGGTGTGAGTCTTACCGGTTTCCGGGTTTACGATGCTCGTGAAGTAAGTCTTCGCCAGGCGCTTGTCATTGGGCTGTTCGGCTTTCCAGTCATCGTAGAGATTGTCGTCAGCCACTTCCAGGTGGTTCTGACTGTATCCCTTGCCGTTCTCACCATTCTGGAATGGGAAAGTCCATCCACAGTGAGTCTGGTGGTTGCCCTGAGCATCATATTCGTCGCCGTCATGAGCGATGGTGAAGAGGTGCTCATTCGTACCACGCTTGTTGGATTCATAATCGCGACCCCACAGTTTACTGTAGTCAGGGTCCAGAGCCAGTTTCCCGCTGTTGATTACCTTGTCAGCATACTCCACGGCCTTTTCCAGTCTGCTGGGCGTCGTGGTGAATGCCGGGTCAGTCTGTGTATTGGCAATGGCAGCCACTTCCGATTCAGAGAGCGGATTGTCGCCCCATACGAGGTAAGCACGAGCCAGAATACCTTCTGCCGCCTGCTTGGATGGAGTACGCGGGTCGCCGTCGTAGTCTTTCAGCAGCGTTTCAGCCTCAGTCAGATCGCTCACAATCTGTGCGAATACGGTATCAATGGATTTACGTTCGGTTGTGCTGCCTCCTTCTTCTGTATAGACAGGCACTTCGCCCCATAGCTGTGCCAGTTTCAGATAGGCCAGACCGCGCAGGAATTTGGCTTTACCCACAGCCGCATTATATCCGGCCTGAGTCACTTTGCCGGCTTTGAGCGAGTTGGTTATCGTCGTGATAGCCTCATTGTCCTGCGAAATACCCAGAAGCAGATGGTTGAATACCTTTATCTGATACCACGTGTTGGCCGTCTGTTCAAAGCGTGAGTTGACCGGTCCGGGTTCACTCTCCTCACCCTCGAAGGAGATGAGCTTGTTGGAGTTCAGTTCAATGATGAATGAGAATGATGAACTCAGTGGTTGCCAGTGTGCATACACACCGTTGACGAGTGAGAGTGCACTGGCATCATCAGCCACCACGTTGTCATTGGTGATGTTGTCGCTGCTGGCACTGTCGCTGCTGGAGCAAGATGAAAGTGTTAATCCTGAAATGAGTGACACTGCGATGAAAATTGCGTAAAAACTGTTTTTTTTCATACTTCTTTTCCTTTCTTTTAAAGTAAATATTTTATTGAAATGCTACAATGATAAATTGAGCCCGAATACAAAACTTCTTGATGCTGGATAGGCGCCGCTGTCTGTACCGCCTGATACCTCAGGGTCATACCCCTTGTAGGGAGTGATGGTGAAGAGGTTGGAGGCAGTGAAGTAGAGACGTACACCTACCGGGAACGACTTCTGCAGGGGGAGTCGGTAACCGATGGTGAGGTTCCTCAGTTTCAGATAGGAAGCAGACTGTATATATCTGCTGTCTATATAGGATATGGTCCGTGCATTGCTGGCGAGCGGTAGGGTGTTGCTGCTGTTTTCTGCCGTCCAACTGTTCAGAACGGTAGTCAGTACATTGTATGAGTCACCGGTCAGTTCCAGTCTTCTGCCCAGGGCATTGTACAGCTTGTTGCCGTAGCTGCCGGCAAAGTTCAGCGATACGTCTATGTACTTGTAGGTCCATTGTGAGGAGAGTCCGTAAGTGAATTTCGGTTGGATGCTCCCCAGTACCTGGCGGTCATTGCCGTCTATTTTGTTGTCATGGTTAGTATCTTCGTATTTGATGTCGCCCGCCTTAGGAACCAGCCCGTTCACGGTAGGCAGTTTGCTCACATCCTCACCTGTCTGTACGATACCCAGGAATTCCATACCGTAGAATGAACCTAAAGCTTCTCCCTTGCGCAGTATCTGCTGGTTGTCTGCCCCCAGGATGATATTGTTGGCTGTACCCATATCGGTGATTTTGTTGCTGTTCACGGCTATGTTGGCAGATGCCGTCCATGACAGCCTGCGCCGCTGTATGAGCGTTCCGTCTATGGATAGTTCCACACCCTTGTTCACCACATTGCCCACATTCTGCAGCTGACTGGTTACCCCGGAAGAGAATCCCGTAGGCACATTGAGCAGCAGGTCAGAAGTCTTCTTGTAATAGGCATCCCATACGATGTTCAGTCTGTTGTCAAAGAATCCGGCATCTATGCCGATATTGTAACTGGCAGTCGTCTCCCATTTGAGATTGTCATTGGCAGTCGTTGACTTGGAATAACTCGATGAACCCGCATACGACCCTGTACTGTATGAAGTGCTGAATGCATAGTCGGGTATCTCCTGATTGCCTACCACACCGCCAGACAGTCGCAGTTTCAGATAACTGAGGTTGCGCTTGCCTTGCAGAAAGGCCTCTTTGTCCAGGTTCCATGACAGACCGAGTGAAGGGAAATACCCCCATCGGTGGTCTTTGGAAAATCTGCTGGAGTTGTCGGCACGTACAGTGGCAGTGGCATTGTAGCGGTTCAGCAGTGAATAATTCACGCGGGCAATGAGTGAGTTCAGTGTAGATTCACTGTTGCCGGTCTGTGGCGTATATACCCCTGACCCGTCTCCCAGATTGTACACCTTCAGTGTCTCATTCGTGAAGTGGTTGGTGCGTATCGAACTGTATGAGGAGTTAGTCGACTGTTTGGTGTATCCGGCCATCACCTCCAGCTGATGTATGTCATTCAGGTTCTTGTCATAAGTCACCGTGTATTCCTGTTGCCAGATATCCGTCTGCCTGTTGCCTATGCCGCCCACGCCCTGCGTGGCAAGTCCCAATGAAGTATAGGCACCGGAGAAGTAGTTCTGCGTCAGTTTCTCACTGTTGTAACCGATTGTCGCCTTCAGGAGGAAATCGCCCAGACGGTAACTTGCCCACACGTTGGAGAGCAGATAGTTGTTGATATTCTCAGCCACGCTTTCCTTCAGGTCATATACCGGGTTGGCCGTGTGGTCGCCTATGGCAAAGTAAGCGTATTCATAAGGGTTGGCGAAGTTGTATGAACCGTCAGCCTTGTAAACGCTCACCGTGGGAGGCATGAGCAGTGCATACACGAAGCTGTTGGTGATGCCGGCAGAGTAGGGAGATGAATTGTATACCTGTTCCTCCGTTGTCGTGAGCCCCTCCTGTTTGCTGCGTCCATACGTGGCATTGATTCCGAATTTCAGATTTTTCTGGAGATTCCATTCCACGTTTGTATGGAAGTTGTACCGCTTAAATCCGGAGTTGAGGATGATACCGTCCTGATCAGTGTAACTGCCAGAGAAGGAGTATCTGCTGTTTTCCGTAGCGCCTGTGATGCTCAGTTCATGACTCTGCTGGGCAGCGGTTCGCAGTACGGCATCCTGCCAGTCAGTTCCACTGCCGAGTGCGGCAATCTGTTCATCGGTATATCCCGCCTTATTGCCAAAGTAAGTCTTCTGGTATTGTGCCCATTGGGTAGCATTCATCAGCGACAGTTTCTTGCTTACGGCAGAGAATCCGATGCCGTAGCGATAATTGATATGTGCCTTCTTATCACCCAGTTTTCCTTGCTTGGTTGTCACGATAATCACGCCGTTGGCACCGCGACTGCCATAGATAGCCGTGGCAGACACGTCTTTCAGCACTTCTATGCTCTCTATGTCATTGGGATTGATGGTAGAAAGCGGATTCAGGCTGCTCTCTATGGCACCTAGCCCCGTTCCGCTGTTGGATGCATCCTTGAAATAGATAAAACCGTCTATCACGTATAGCGGTTCATTGCTGGCATTCACAGAGTTGCCGCCACGTATACGGATACTGCTTGCCGCACCGGGCTGACCGCTGGCAGCCGTGACATTCAGTCCGGCCACCTGTCCACTCAGTGCTCCGTCCAGCGTAGGAGCCACACTTTTCTCGAAGATGTCGGCCTTCACCGTAGCAACAGAACCCGTCAACTGCGTTTTCTTCTGCGTGCCATAGCCCACCACCACCACCTCTTCCAGCAGGGAGCGGCGCTCACTGAGCGATATGTTCACCTCATTCTCGTCATCATAGACTTTGAGTGATTGCGTTTTGTATCCCGTCGCCGTGATGTTCAGTGTCGCAGGCAGTTTCTTCACGTGGATGGTAAATTCGCCCAGGCCGTTGGTTGCCACGCCGTTTTTGCGGTCAGCCGTCATGATATTTGCACCAATCACGGCTTCACCCGAATGGGCGTCCACTACAGTGCCTTTGATGTTTTGTGCATCAGTCCATACCGTGTGACTCACTGCCAATATGAATAAGAATAATATTTTTTTGCTCATTGTTTTTTTTATCTGTTTGCTATGAGTTGAGGTTGTTGGTTGGTTGTCTCATGGTCTATTTTCAGGTAACCGGCCTTGTTGTTGTATTGCTGTCCGTCCTTGACTATCCACTTCAGAAACTGTTCTGCCCGTGGATTCTGTCCGTCGTTCACAAATCCGAAGTCACCCACAGGCACCACATCAGAAGTATGCGTTTCCAGTGCCCGGATGATATTCTCCAGAGTTCCGTGTTGGAGTGTTTCCTCCAGTTCCTTGTTGGTATTGAGTGGAAGGATGGCGAGATTAGCTTTCAGTTTACCCGATTGAGTATCAAACAGATAAGCCAGGTTGTTGAAAGTAATACTTTCTTTGTCGTCCTCGATGGCATTGAGCAGGAAAGAATCATCTCCTGAGAGTCTCGTGCCGCGGAATTCAGAATTCTGGAATCCAAAGTAACGGGCGAAGATAGCAGATGCGCTCGTAGCGTTGGCACCTGAATACACATTCAGTTTTTTGCGGAGTTTGCCGGCCTTACCGCTGTTAGCCACATCATCCGGGTCGATATCTTCATCGATATGAGCGAAATAGAGTTTCTTGATATCCTCCTTGCCCCAGTTTTTCTTTTGGAGTTCTCCCAGCAGCGGGTTCTCTTTGGTGGTAACGGGGAGCAGTGCATACCTGCCCACATAAGTAGCAGCATGATTGTCCACCTTATTATTGATATAGGTGAGGTTAGCCTCCTGAGCTTTGCCCACAATGATAAAGCTCACCTCCGGGTGAATCTGTCTGTAAGCCTGAATCCATTGTTCCACCAGTTGTTTGCTCTCTCTGTCCGTTTTGATAGTGATGGTACTGTTGCTACCTGTCTCAGCATTTGCTGCGATAGCAAAAGCCAGTGTCAATACTGTTATCCAATTCTTCATTTTCATACTGCAATATCCTTTCTATTAATAAATGTTTCTGTTTTATAATTTTATAAGTGCAAAGGTATGGCGAAATTCCGATAGCCACAATCGCATCGATGTGGTAAAATGGGTCGCACACTTGTGTCATCCATCCTACCATGAACGTGGTATGGATTGCTTGTTTTCAACTTGTTCGGTGTTATTGTCTGTTCATGCGAAAAGAAATAAATCATGCTTATAATCCGCACAGGCATCTGAGCGAGATTGCCCGGATGCCTGTTAGGGGGGGGTAGATATGGTTTTTATCCTATCTTTCTGAATTTGTTTTTGCTCAGTTTCATGATGATGTTGTTGTGGGTCCAGCGGTAAACCACCATTTTGATGCTCGTCTTGTAGCCCTGTTCCATGCGCTTGGCCATGAGATCCTCCATCGTGAACTCGGTGGGCAGACTGCTCAGCAGCGACTTGTAATTGCCGGTTGGCTTCTTGCCTTGCGCTATGCACTCGCCCTCCTGCATCAAGCGGTTCATCTCCTCACCAAACATATCCAGCTGCTGCGACAGCACATAGTCGGCCACCCAGGTGGCAAAGTTCACTGCCTCATCCGTATCCTTCCCGTCGCAGAGGATGGTGCCCAGCAGTCCTGCGCGGAATCCTATCACTGCCGAGCGGCGGCGGAAGATGTCCAGAGCCGGGTTCTCCTGTGTATCCAGGTACTCCAGTCGGCGGTCCTCCATCCAGCTCCAGATGGCTTCTTTCACACGGGGCAGGTCATACACCACGGGCGATGTCTCAGGATACTTTTTCTCTGCCGATTCTGCCGATTCTGCCGATGAAGATGCCGTAGCCGATTCCGTCCGTCCTATTCCCATCAGAGTCTTCGCCCACGTCTTCACTTCCGCCTTCTCATCGGCGGTGAGATTGCCGAAGATGGGTATCTGAGCGCCCAGCATGTCGGGCAGCTGCGCAAAGCATACGCGACTCACCAGTCCGCCCTCTATGTCATTATAATAGCGGTGTACGGCCACGGGCGTTCCGCACGTGAGTGTGTTGTAATACACCCGTACCATGGCGCTCCATGAGTTGTCGCTCAT
>DAIRCP010000030.1:0-31661 GCA_036796635.1 Prevotella sp.
TAAGTTTATTGATCTGGTAGATACACACATGATAATAGTCCTGATAAGATTGGTGTTCACGCAACCATGCCTTAAGAGGTATTACTTTCTTTTCAAACTGATTGGATGATAAAAAATGCGCATAATATTTAGCAGCAATCAATTTTGATTTTGACTGTAGTTTCAGATTTCCTTCCTGTGTTGCCTTGGCATACAACTTATTGATAATAATGATACCTTTCGGTGTCGTATAAGAATCATATGCTTTATCATACAGGGAATCAAGTTCTCTTGACGGACGATTTGTATATGCATCTGACGAACAGATACATGTCAAAAGTATAATAATTAAACTTACGTATCTCCTCATTTCTGATTATGTTAGCTTTTGTAGTTTACAAAGTTACAAAAAAAAGCGGAATACAAAAAGTTTTCTGGATAAAATGTGATAGTATGTCACAAAATAATCTTGATGAATGATTATCATGTGGAATGAAGATTGTCGATTGCATAACTAGCATAGCTACTTACGATAAGTAACTTCTTCATTACAATGAATAATTTTCTCAAAGTATGTTTCACCGTAAAACGCCTTAAATACGGGATTTTATGGTGAAACATGAAATTAGATGAACGATACACAATGACAGTTTTTACCCTTGGCGCATCTGCTCCATCAACTCTCGCTGACGGGGTGAAAGATTAGTAGGCAGCTTCACCTGGAAAGTGATAATCAAATCACCCATGGTGCCATCACCCCTGTCATAGCCTTTACCACGCAAGCGCACCTTAGTATCTGGTTGTGTCTCTGGTTTCACCTTCAGCCGAAGTTTCTGACCACTGCTCAACTGTATCATTACTTCACCTCCCAGCATAGCAGTATACAAGTCGATGGATACAGAGGCCTGCATTTCACCGGAATGAGCCTCATGATTTCCACCACCGAAACCGCCGAAACCACCAAAAGGATTACTGCCTGATGTGCGACGACGACCGCCACCACCAAACAGCTGTTCAAAGAAACTACTAAAACCTCCACCGGCACCACCTCCTCCGCTGAAGCCACTGAAGTCGAAACCTTCAAACGGATTACCTCCGGCTGAATAAGTTCCACCGCCACCGCCTTGACCGAAAGCATCGGCTTGTTTCCATTGTTGACCATATTGGTCATATTTAGCACGTTTGTTCGGGTCGCCAATCACATCGTATGCCTCATTCAATGCCTGAAACTTTGCTTTGGCTTTAGGGTCATCGGGATGAAGATCCGGATGAAACTGCTTAGCACGTTTCAAGTATGCGCGTTTGACATCCTTTTGCGGTATGTCCTTTTGAACGCCTAAAATTTTGTAATAATCAATAAATGACATATTCTTTGCCTCCTCAATTATACTTTTATTTGTTATTTTATCTATTTATGAAGCAGCAAAAAATATGCCATTCTATTATTCTTATCAGAAAAAATTAATCTTTATAGTCCACCTTGATGACTATGACACGGATGTTCTGATCTTTTACCATCGGAGAGATGACTTTAGCTATATGCCAGTCACAAGGGAAAAAGATAAAGAACTTATCTGGGCGGGAATCGCGGAAGATGGCGCGTTTCACATCATACTGATAGTGAATCACATCCGACTTATACTTCGTATTGGCAACTGATGTGACATGATCTATGATGCCGAAGCGTTCTGTTCCCTTCACTGCATACTGAAAATCGATGTGATGGTAATGACTTTCGCTCTGTCTGGCCTCCAATGGACCATTTTCCGAATCTTCCACACTCACAGCCAATGACGTGCCAGGTATGGCATGTCTGCCAGGAGAGAGAGCAAGAAGATCATTCTGCGCAATCCAACTGAACAGGGCTTTCCATTGTTCGGGATTCTTCTGATATTGCAGATAGAACTCAGTGACATTCACACTTTCATCTGGATTTGCCTTTGTAAATCCCTGGCGCCAATCGCCATGTTTAAGCCATTGTCTGGCCTCCCTCTGAAGTTTACAGTCATGATATGCCCTAGTATAATAAGGAGGGCAACCAGAAGACACTACAGTCTGTGCCATAGAAGGTACAGAGATGAACAGCATTGCAAAAGCAATAGCAACCAATACATTTCTTTTGTTCATTGTTCTAGCGATTTTTATGTTTCATATACCAATTATGCGTATAGAAATGATACATCAGCAGTGCTACCACTGTTATGACCAAAGCAACAATCAGCAGTCTATAGTTATGGGGATAAAAGGCAGAGAAACCAATGCCAAGTCCTAAAGCCAAACCTGTTTCCCAGGCTAGCATAAAGGTGCTTTGCGATGTGCCACGCTGACAATGACGACTCAGTTTGATGAAAAACAAAAGAAAGCGTGACCCGATAATTCCGATGCCACATCCTACAAACATAGGAGCCAAATAATTCACGGTTACATCTCTGCGAAGTGCCATCATCAGAAAGGCGGCAATGAGCAACACTGAGCCTGTGATGACCTCACTGCGCATATCAGCATTGATAAACACAAACCGAATTCCTAACAAAGCCAACAGGAAGCCTGTCATCAACATGGCATAAAACAGATGACTGTGAGACATTGAGAACAACATTCCTACTGACATGGAATACAGAAGCAGATTGATATAAATAGGAAATCCCTTCAGCAGGAAGAATCGGTCGCTACTAAAGACATGTGCTGTCTCCTCCGGAGAGCGAAATGGGAAATGTACCAACTTGATGAGCACTAAAGATAAGATAGCACAACCGCAAGCACAATTGATAGCCATATTATAATCAGTTAATCTCAGTACGAGGATTCCCACAAGTGGACCGAGAGACAAGGCAAACCGGCTGAACCATGCATCAGCATAGTTGGCCTCTGTGCGAAGGAAAGAATCACACTTGTCTATTATCAGCGTACTGGCCAATACCATCTGTGCCAAACCGTAAGCTGCACCGAATATCAATGCCTGGACCAGCATCAGGGAGACTCCCTGTAACGAACCTTGCTTCAGGTTGATGTAATATAGAAAAAAGATACTCAGCGCCACCGCCGACACTGATATCATGCAGACCCAGTTACGACGATAGCGCTGAACAAGCCATGTACAAAATCCACCCAGCATATAAAGTCCCAGGCCGAAAGATACAAAGAGCATACCTACCTGAACAGGTGTGAACTTCTCTATCCCCATCAGCCAGCCCGGCAATACAGGAATCAGCATATAACTGGACATAGACAATAACATATTGGCTATGGCCATCAACCAAAATCCCTTATGCCAGTGATGGATATTTATCTGAGTGTTCTGTGTGTACATCAATAAGACTCTTTCTCGTTGGGGAAATCGCCATTCTTCACATCTTCTATATAGTGACCTATGGCCTCATTCATAATGGAGTTCAAATCTGCATAACGGCGGAGGAATCTAGGACTGAAGCCCTGAGACATGCCAAGCATATCTGCTACGACCAATACCTGTCCGTCTGTGCCATTGCCTGCACCGATACCGATGGTAGGACAACTGACCTCATTTGTGACCTTGGCTGCCAATGTAGCAGGGACCTTCTCCAAAGTAATGCCGAAGCACCCTACTTCATCCAGAGCCTTAGCATCGGATATCAGTTTTTCTGCCTCAGCTTCTTCCTTGGCACGCACGGCATAAGTACCAAACTTATTGATGCTCTGCGGTGTAAGCCCCAGATGTCCCATCACAGGGATGCCAGCATCGAGTATGCGCTTGATGGTATCCACAATCTCCACGCCACCTTCCATCTTGACAGCATCACAACCGCTTTCCTTCATAATGCGGATAGCATTCTTCACACCATCAGTACAACTTACCTGATAGGAGCCGAAAGGCATATCGCAAATGACGAGTGCCCTGTTGACCGCACGCACTACGCTGCGGGCATGGTAAATCATCTGATCTACAGTTATCGGGAGTGTAGTGCCATTGCCCGCCATCACATTGGAGGCACTGTCACCTATTAATATAACATCAATTCCTGCTTTGTCTACAATACCTGCAGTAGTAAAATCATAAGATGTAAGCATAGAGATTTTCTCACCCTTCTGCTTCATCTCTCTGAGACGATGCGTAGTTACTTTGCGCGTATCGCTTATTAAATAACCTGCCATAATTTTCTATTAGTTCTTATTTGTAATTTTTTAAAATTGCGCAAAGTTACTGTTTTTTATTGAACTGGGCTAATATTTGCGTCATTTTCTCATAGTTTTGTCCGATATAGTTACAAATCACGGCATCTGAATAGGGCTTGATAGCCTCAGGTGTATTCGTGGTGGCTAGTCCTACAACGGCCATTCTTGCAGCCCTGCCGGACTTTAATCCATTGAAACTATCCTCGAATACAATACATTCGTCAGATTCTGCATCCAATCTGACAGATGCCTTCTGATAACAGTCCGGATCAGGTTTGCTGCGCTGGAAATCCTCAGATGTCAGAATGGCATCAAAAAGTGACAGAAAAGAAGGCTTACGCTGATAAACCACATTCATCTTAGCCTGATTGCTGCTGGTTACCACAGCTGTCTTAACGTCATTAGTGCGAAGACTGGTAATAAATTCTTCAAAGCCAGGAATATAATCGTAATTCATATTCTGTTCATATTCATTGAGACGCTCAGTAATAATCGCACGCTTATCCATAAGTGCTCCAGAAAAGTATTTATCGTAAATCTGCACGAGGGTCTGACCTTTTATCTCATGTTCCAGTCCTGGATGTTCCGGGTGAAATTCCCTGCATTGTTCTCCCCAAAATATGGTGTATTGAGGTTCTGTATTAAACACTACACCATCTAAATCAAATAAAGCTGCTTTCATTTTTTTGTAATTTGCTTGCAAAATTACAAAGAAATCTGTACTTTTGCAAACGAAATCACAATAAACACAATGAAATCACGGTTTTTGATACCTTTTCATCTATTCGTAAGCCTCCTGGTGATACTTTCTGCATGCACTCACGAGGAAGGGACTGATATACAATTCAGTCAATTGCACATAAATAAAGAGGTAAAACTGATAAATGATGCCGCCAGTCCAAGATGCCACATCATCATCGATATGGATTACTGTACGGATGCAAACGTCAAAAAGGCAAAAGCCATCAATGACGCCATCGAGCAAAAGCTGTTTGGTTCCGCTGGTCGTTCTGCAAGACAAGCCGTGCAGTCTTTTATGAACAAATACATCAATGATTACCGACAGCAACTTACACCTCTTTATATAGCCGACAGACATGCTCCTGGCAAACGCAGTTGGTATGAATACCAATACAGCATTTCCACCGAAGCGACACGCGCCAAGGACGGTTACTATAATTATCTCATGACGATAAACAGTAAGGAAGGTGATGAGGATGAGGTAAAACAGATACTCTCCATCAACATCGATGCACGCACTGGGAAAGTACTGCATACGGCAGCTGACTACTTTGTACCTGGATATGAGCAACTACTGCACGATAAAATTCTTCAAGCACTGCTGAGTAAAACGGGCTGTAAAGATATAGCTGCACTCAGGCAACAGGGATATCTGTATGGTATGGATATGTACGCATCAGATAATTTCATACTGGGCGACAACGATATCACCTTTATCTATAATGCATCTGAGATAGCACCGGCTGATAAAAGTATCATAGAACTCCATCTCAGTTACAACGATTTGGAGCAGATTATGAAAAAAGAAGATTAATAAAAATATAAACGACAATAGAAATACAATGATAGATATCATCACAAAGTACTTTACGGATTTATCCGAAGAGCAGAAGCGACAGTTGGACATGCTGGACTCGCTCTATCATGACTGGAACGCGAAGATCAACGTCATCTCTCGCAAGGATATAGACAATCTGTACGAACATCATGTACTCCACTCACTTGCAATCGCCAAAGCAATCAGATTCAAGGAGAATACCCAGATACTTGATTTCGGAACAGGCGGTGGCTTCCCCGGTATTCCACTGGCTATATTATTCCCCAAATGCCACTTCAAATTGATAGACGGCACAGGCAAAAAAATATTGGTAGCTCAAGAAGTTGCCAAAGCCTTGGGACTGAAAAACTGTGCGCCGGAACAGCTGAGAGGTGAAGACGAGAAGGGCAAATATGACTTTGTGGTAAGCAGAGCCGTGATGCAGTTGCCCGACCTGATGAAGATTGTGAAGAAAAACATCTCCAACAAGCAGCACAATGCCCTACCCAACGGCATCATCTGTCTGAAAGGCGGCAATGTGGAAGCAGAGACTCAGCCCTTCCACAAAGTAGCAGAAATCACAGAACTCAGCACTTGGTTTGAGGAGGAATGGTTTCAGGAGAAACATCTAATATATGTACCCGTATGATGAATATACAGAGATTTGAATGCAATCCACTCCAGGAAAATTGCTATGTTGTAAGTGATGAGACGCAAGAAGCCGTCGTCATAGACTGCGGCGCTTTCTATCCGGAAGAACGCAAAGCCATCGTCAATTATATCCGTAACAACAAGTTAAACATAAAACATCTGCTGGTTACCCATGGGCACATGGATCATAACTTCGGCAACAACACGATGTATGATGAATTCCATTTGCAACCGGAAGTCCATAGCGCTGATGAGTCATTAATGGACAGGATTGCCTGGCAATGCAAGACATACATGGGTTATAACCTCCCGTACCAAATGCCTCCCGTTCTCCGCTATCTGACGGAAGATGACGTGATTACATTCGGTATACATCAGTTTTCCATTATCCATACACCAGGTCACAGTCCTGGTTCTGTCATCTATTATTGCGAAGCAGAGAAACTGGCATTTTCCGGTGATACCATATTCCGCCACAGTTACGGAAGGACTGATTTAGAAGGTGGCAGTTATGAAGATATGATGGACAGTCTGGTCAAAATCCAGTCTGTACTTCCAGCAGAGACACATATTTTATGTGGGCATGGACCAGATACAACCGTGGGCGAAGAAAAATAAAAAAAACGTTTGGATTAATTTGGTCAATCAAAATTAAAGCAGTACCTTTGCACCGTTTTGAAAAAGACAGGCGTTTCCGTTCGTGAAACGCTTTCTCCACAAATATAAACATTTACAAGCAATTTTACTTGTTCAAAGTATGTATACAAAAGAAGACTTAGAATCTATGGATATCCCACAATTAATGGGTATCGCAGAAGAAGTAGGCGTGAAAGTTTCTCCTAATGACAACATGGAGGACGTGATTTACGCTATCTTAGACAAGGCAGCAGATAATGCAGCTACTAATGCCGCAACAGCACCGAAAAGAAAAAGAACACGAATCACAAAAAAAGATACAAATAAGGTTTATACCGTAAATGGCAGTGATGGCGAAAACTTTGACGTAAAGAATAAGCGTACAAAGACTGAGACCAAATCTCTCTTTGCTGATTTACCAGCAGGTAAAGAAGCCAAAGCAGACACCGCAAAAGCAGATACAGTAAAAGCAGAGGCTACAGACAGCCCAGCGAATCCAGAGGCTCCGGTAGTTAAACACAGAGGACGCAAGAGCAAAGCAGAATTGGCTGCCATAGCAGCTGCAGAGACTGCTGATGCGACAACTGACCAGAAAGAGGAAAAGGCGAATGCTCCTATTACTGAAGAACCCCAAAAAGAAGAACCCATACCTGCAGCAGAGGCAGAGACCAATGAACCTGCAGCAACTGATGTGATTCCGGAAGCAGCATTCGAACAAAATAACACAGAGGCACCTGACAGTGCACTTATCGCCAAACTGCAACAGAAAGTGGCTGAACATAATCAGAATGGGGAAAATGGACCAACTGATTCTGCCAGTGCATCTGGAGTTTGGGCTGGAGATCCCGGCGATGGTACAGACTTTATCATCGTAGAGGATTTACCCATTGAAGACCAGGCAGCACTGCCTACCCTAGATATCTTTGACCGTCCTGCCACTCCTCAGCATGAAGAGGAGTTTGTCAGAAATACACCTGTAGCACCAGTCAACAAGGTACAACAATATGATTTTGATGATATCATCAAAGGAAACGGTGTATTGGAAATGCTGAGTGACGGTTATGGATTCCTACGCAGCAGCGACTATAATTATCTGTCATCTCCTGATGATATATATGTATCACCCCAGCAGATTAAGAAATATGGTCTAAAAACAGGCGATGTACTGGAATGTACTGTACGTCCACCTCACGAGAACGAGAAGTACTTTGCGCTCAATAATGTAGAATTGATTAATGGTCGCAAACCTGCAGAAGTGCGTGACCGAGTGGCTTTCGAGCATCTTACGCCACTCTTCCCTGATGAGAAGTTCAAACTCTGTGGCGACCATGCCACAACCAATCCCAGTGTACGAATGGTAGACCTCTTCTCTCCTATCGGAAAAGGACAACGAGCACTGATTGTGGCACAGCCAAAGACTGGTAAGACTGTATTGATGAAAGATATCGCCAATGCCATTGCCGCTAATCATCCTGAAGCTTATCTGATGATGCTCCTAATCGATGAGCGACCTGAGGAAGTGACAGATATGAGCCGTACAGTAAATGCTGAAGTTATTGCTTCTACCTTTGATGAGCCGGCCGACCGCCATGTCAAAATTGCTGGTATCGTATTGGAAAAAGCCAAGAGAATGGTTGAATGTGGACACGATGTGGTTATCTTTCTGGATTCCATCACCCGTCTGGCCCGTGCTTACAACACAGTGAGCCCTGCCAGTGGTAAGGTACTTACCGGTGGTGTGGATGCCAATGCGCTACAGAAGCCGAAAAGATTCTTCGGAGCAGCACGTAACATAGAAAACGGCGGTTCTCTTACTATCATAGCTACAGCCCTAATTGATACTGGCAGCAAGATGGATGAGGTAATCTTTGAGGAATTTAAGGGTACTGGTAACATGGAACTGCAATTGGACCGCAGTCTTTCCAACAAGCGTATCTTCCCAGCCATCAACCTGGTACTTTCCAGCACTCGCCGCGACGATTTGCTGCTTGATACTACTACACTTAACCGTATGTGGATTATGCGTAAGTATATCGCAGAGATGAATCCTGTAGAGGCTATGAATACCGTTCGTGACCGACTGGTACGAACTTCAAGTAACGAAGAATTTCTTCTCTCAATGAATGACTAATTTGCAACATTGACATTCAGAAATCAACATATTATTGATGGGATACTGATGTGCCTTCTAATGGCCATCAGTATCCTATTATGGTTTTGGGACCCCTTCAAGCTCCACACTTCCCCAAAGCCGGAACTCATTGTCGTCAATTCTCAGAATGCAGTAAAAGCCAACGGCCATAACATACTCTATTTCTCAGAACTGACATCTGATTCCATACTTACAGATATCACCACTGATGCTGACAGCATACATTATGCCCCACGTATCATCATGTCTTCACCGATTACAAACCGTATCATTGTAAAGACTGGAAATTATGTAAGAAAGGAAATCAAAACATTAAAGTGCAAGTTGGCCGAGGTGGATTATTACATGAATGTACACGATGTACAGGATGAGGGATTCGACATCGTGGCATCAGAAAGTGAAATAATCAAGAAAAGACTTGCCAATTATAAGCGCATACTGGTACTTATAGACAGCATAGACAGTATGCGAATAGACTTTAAGCACCTTACGCGCAAAGGATACCAAAACTGGAACATTTTTGTGGGCATGCATGGCGGTACATGGAAGAATGGCATCTGGATGTATAGGAAACGCCAAGGACGAGGTCTCAGTGAAGACCACCACCATCGCATGATATCCGGGGAATGGGATGCTGATACACTGGTGACTGCTGCATGGACCGATTCCACAGAATCCTATACAGGTCAAATTGCTCCATGTGGTTGTCCGGCAGGACATGGCTATTCATCTGACTACAAGGAAAGTCGTTATGAAGGCCATTGGGTGAATGGGGCAAGAAGCGGTTTCGGAATGTGTATCACTAAAGATAAATTACGAGTAGGCGAATGGAAAGCTGACCGTTGGTGTGGCGAACGCATCAATTACACTTCCGAACGTATATACGGAATAGATATTTCACGTTACCAACATGGACGCAACAAGCGCAGACCACTTTCCATCAATTGGAGCAAACTGCGCATTACTCATTTGGGAAATATCAGCAAAAAACATATCAGCGGCACCGTGAACTATCCGATATCATTCATTTACATCAAATCCACGGAAGGTATTTCCATGAGGAATATATTCTATCGTGCAGATTATAATCAGGCACGTAAGCACGGTTTTCATGTAGGTGCATACCACTTTTTCTCCACCAGGACATCCGGTGCCGTTCAGGCTCATTTTTTCTTGAGAAACAGTAAATTCAGCAGAGGAGACCTACCTCCTGTACTTGACGTAGAACCTCTGCCGTCGCAAATACGAAAAATGGGAGGTGTAAGTGCCATGTTCCGCAGCATACGCACATGGATGAATATCGTCAAAGCACACACCGGCGTAAAACCCGTCTTATATATCAGCCAGATATTTGTGAACAGATATTTATCTTCTGCACCTGATATCAAACAGAATTATAATAT
This sequence comes from Prevotella sp., assembly GCA_036796635.1. GTDB lineage: Bacteria > Bacteroidota > Bacteroidia > Bacteroidales > Bacteroidaceae > Prevotella. The sequence goes on from DAIRCP010000030.1 coordinate 10,532, forward strand.
ATGGATTGCCCGTTATGGTGAATATAAACCTGATGTACGACTGGTATACTGGCAATTATGCCCTGACGGAAACGTAAGGGGAATACATGGAGCCGTAGACATCAATGTATTCAACGGCCATCACAGCCAATTTGAAAAGTTTCTCAGGGAAGAGACAATAAAATAAAAGTACAGACATGAAGTCATTGAAAGAATTATACAGAGTAGGTAAAGGACCGTCGAGTAGTCATACGATGGGTCCGCAACATGCCGCAAAAATATTTGCAGAAGAACATACTGATGCAAAATTCTATGAAGTAACCCTTTATGGCAGTTTAGCTGCCACCGGCAAGGGACACATGACAGACGTAGCTATCGAGGAAATACTGTCACCCATAGCACCCCTCACCATACTGTGGGAACCTCAGACTTTTCTGCCGTTCCATCCCAACGGCATGACCTTCCGGGCATTAGACGGAAACAAACAGATAACAGACAAATGGACTGTTTACAGTGTTGGTGGAGGTGCATTGTCTGAAGGAAAGAAGCAGGGAGACCGATTTGACAAATGTGATACTTATGCCATGAAATCCATGGAAGAAATCACATCATGGTGTTATACCAACGGCCGAAATTACTGGGAATATGTGGAAATGTGTGAACAGCCAGATATCTGGGACTATCTGTCGTATGTATGGAAAATGATGCAGGAGTCTGTGGAAGCAGGCCTCGACATGGAAGGCGTACTGCCTGGTCCTCTTAAATTACCACGGAAGGCTGCCACCTATTATGTAAAGGCCCAAAGTTACCGTAACTCGGTACAAAACAGAGGTCTAGTATATGCTTACGCACTCGCGGTAAGCGAACAGAATGCTTCTGGAGGGACAATAGTAACAGCCCCCACTTGCGGTTCCTGCGGTGTAATTCCAGCAGTACTATATCAATTATCGCGCACCCATAAATTCAGCGACCAGCGCATCATCAGAGCACTAGCCACAGGTGGTCTGTTTGGTAATATTGTCAAGCAGAATGCTTCCATCAGCGGTGCAGAGGTAGGATGTCAGGGAGAGGTAGGCGTAGCCTGCGCTATGGCATCTGCAGCAGCATGCCAGTTGTTTGGTGGCAGTCCGTCACAGATAGAGTATGCTGCAGAGATGGGACTGGAACATCACCTTGGCATGACGTGCGACCCCGTCTGCGGTCTTGTGCAGATACCGTGTATAGAGAGAAATGCATTTGCAGCCACCAGAGCTATTGATGCCAATATCTATGCATCATTTTCTGACGGTCATCATGCCGTATCCTTCGACCGGGTAGTAAATGTCATGAAACAGACCGGACACGACCTACCTTCATTATATAAAGAAACCAGCGAAGGAGGCCTGGCCAAAGACTTTGATCAATAAACAATCTAAGAGCAATAGCTTATCAGAATCAATAAACCTATCTCACGGTCAAGTGGAAACATCCCTGATGAACTTCATACTTGATGTAGCATCTGTTTTGTACCCGCATATCACGTAACACTTCACTCAATACCCATTTAAGGGTATCATTGCGTACCTTACGGCGAGCAGGCCCCTCGGGATCCTCGACCGTTCTGTAGCGATTATAGCAAACATCGAATGTTGTACCGTACAGGTGACAACTATTCTGGGTAGCATTTCCATTACGTGTGCGCAAGTGTGACACATCTTCCTGAGTACGCAATACACTCGTCACGATAATCTTATGCAGAGGTATACCCTTAATCACAAGACTGTCGAAGAAGTTTTTTCCTATATCCTGCAGCAATACAGCAGCACGCGGCACTAGATAAGGGATACTGTTATGCAATTTGTCTATATAATAATAAGGATTACTACCTATATATACCAGTTCTTTCTTTCTCGCTCCCGCATCAGCCCTATTCATTACGGGAGGCACACCAAAACGTTGTGCAGATATCAGTTGGACACTATTGCTGTCAGGGAATGACTTACTGAATCCTGGTACACTCATCACTTTATGGATATTCATGGATCCGTCAGCAGCAGTCCATTTAGTAGGTTTACTCGTATCTGGAGCAGGCGCTATATCTACAGGTTTATTCTTTGGGACACTCTCTTTTGGTTCAGCAGAATTAACTGAAGAACTGTCTGCTGCATCCGCAACCTTTTGATCAGTTGTAGACAACTTAGATTCAGCCACACTAGGAATGATAAGTCGCACTAAAGCGAGGAAAAATACCACGATAACAAAACCATGGAGGTATGTATTTTTATCCAGTTTCACAATAAAATGATTAATTTTGGCGCAAAGATACAAAAAAACTAGCAACTCCTCGCCTATAACTCTAAACTTTTTAGTAACTTTGCGCTCGAATTCAAAATTTTATATCAATTGATAGAGAAACATATTATACTAGAAGACATCGACCCGGTGATTTTCTATGGCGTAGGTAATACGAATTTGCAGATGGTAAAATCGCTTTTCCCTAAGTTGAGAATTGTTGCCCGGGATAATGTGATACGCGTGCTTGGCGATGAAGAGCAAATGGCTTCTTTTGAAGAGGATGCAGAGACGATGCGCAAACACGTACTCAGATTCAATTCGCTCAAAGAAGAAGATATCCTCGACATTATAAAAGGCAAAAGAAACAAAGAAAACGTACCTAACGATGTCCTGGTCTATAGTATGAGCGGAAGACCGATTAAGGCACGCTCGGAAAATCAACAGAAATTAATCGATGCCTACCTCAAAAACGACATGGTATTTGCGGTAGGACCTGCTGGAACAGGAAAGACTTATCTGAGCATTGCATTGGCAGTGAAAGCGCTCAAAGAGAAAACAGCCAAAAAAATCATATTATCCAGACCTGCAGTTGAAGCCGGTGAGAAACTGGGATTTCTTCCCGGTGATATGAAAGATAAAATAGACCCATATCTCCAGCCTCTGTACGATGCACTTGAAGACATGATACCTGCTGTGAAATTGCAGGATATGATGGAAAAGCATGTAATCCAGATAGCCCCACTCGCTTTTATGCGCGGACGTACGCTGAGCGATGCTGTCGTCATATTGGATGAGGCACAGAACACTACCCCAGCACAGATTCGTATGTTTCTTACCCGCATGGGATGGAACACCAAAATGATTATCACAGGTGATATGACGCAGATAGACCTGCCACGCGAGCAGAAAAGCGGTCTGCGTGAGGCCTTGAATATACTTCAGCATGTGGAGGGTATCAGTATCGTAGAACTGGACCGTAAGGATATCGTAAGACATAAGCTGGTGACTCGCATCGTCAATGCTTATGAGAAATACGACAAACAAAAAGAAATAAACTCTTAATTAAAGAATATCTATATGAAAGCTTTGACCAAAACTGATTTCCATTTCAATGGACAGAAGAACGTTTACCATGGTAAGGTACGCGACGTGTATGACATCAACGACGATCTCATCGTCATGGTAGCAACAGACAGAATTTCCGCCTTCGATGTGATACTGCCAAAAGGTATACCATTCAAAGGACAGGTTCTCAATCAGATTGCTGCTAAGTTCCTTGATGCTACAAGCGACATTTGCCCCAACTGGAAACTGGCTACTCCTGACCCAATGGTTACAGTAGGACTCAAGTGTGAGGGATTCCGAGTAGAAATGATTATCCGTTCTATCCTCACAGGTTCTGCCTGGAGAGAATATCAGAAGGGATGTCGCGAACTTTGTGGTGTAAAACTTCCTGAGGGAATGAAGGAAAACCAGCGTTTCCCAGAGCCAATCATCACGCCTACCACAAAGGCTGACGAAGGACACGACCTGAACATCTCCAAAGAGGAGATTATCAAACAGGGTATCGTAGCTGCCGAAGACTATGCTGTCATGGAAGACTACACACGCAAACTGTTTGCCCGTGGACAGGAAATTGCTGCCAAGCAGGGACTTATCCTGGTTGACACCAAGTATGAATTCGGTAAACGTGACGGTAAAGTTTATCTCATTGATGAGATTCACACACCAGACTCCAGCCGCTACTTCTATGCAGATGGATATGAGGAGAAGTTTGCTAAAGGCGAGCCACAGCGCCAGCTCTCTAAAGAGTTCGTCCGTCAGTGGCTGATAGAGCATAACTTCATGAATGAACCTGGACAGACCATGCCGGAAATCACAGATGAATATGCAGAAAGCGTTAGCGACCGCTATATCGAACTGTTCGAGCATATTACAGGTGAAACATTCCAAAAGGCTACCAGCACTGAAGACATTGCAAAACGTATCGAAAAGAACGTGAGCAATTATCTCAGCAAGAAATAATCAGAATCATAATATAGATGTACGAGCAAGAAAACATACGTCCATACGATAATCGTGAGAAGGGGGAACAGGTGGAACAGATGTTCGACCAGATTGCCCCTACTTACGACAAACTCAATCACGACCTGTCATGGAATATCGACAAGGGGTGGCGCCGTAAAGCTATCAAGCAACTAGCTCCATACGCACCACAATCCATACTCGATATTGCCACTGGCACGGGTGATTTTGCCATTCTCGCAGCTAATATGCTCCACCCCCGTCAAATCGTGGGTGCTGACTTTAGCGAAGGAATGATGGAAATAGGCAAGAAGAAAGTGAAGCAGCTGCAACTTGACTCCACAATCAGTTTTGCCAAGGAAGATTGTATGGACCTGAGCTTTGAGGATGAAACGTTTGATGCAGTGACGGCTGCTTTTGGTATCCGCAACTTCCAGAATTTAGACAAGGGCCTCAGTGAAATCTGCAGGGTTCTCAAAAAAGGCGGTCACATGAGCATCGTAGAACTGACTACGCCCATATCATTCCCCATGAAGCAGTTGTTTAAGATTTACTCGCACACCTTCCTCCCCTTTTATGGCAGGATGATATCCAAAGACCAGACAGCCTACAGTTATCTCACTGCCACTATAGAAGCCTTTCCACAAGGAGAGCGTATGATGGAAATTCTCAAGAAAGCCGGTTTCAGTGATGCGCATTTCAGGCGATTCACTTTTGGAATCTGCACGATGTATTTCGCAACAAAATAAATCCACATATAAAAAAACAAAACGCACTATGGACAAATACGGACTGATAGGTTATCCTTTGGGACACTCATTCTCCATGAGTTTCTTCAATCAGAAGTTTGAAGATGAAGGCATTGATGCCAAATATGAAAACTTTGAAATACCAAGCATCGATTCACTTCCAGAAGTACTGGACTCCAATCCAAACCTCCAAGGACTCAATGTAACCATACCCTACAAAGAGAAGGTTATATCATTCCTTGACAGTATCAGTCCTGAAGCACGTGCCATAGGAGCCGTCAATGTTATTAAAGTAACACACGAGGGAAAAAGTGTAAAACTCAAAGGATATAATTCTGATGTCATCGGTTTTACAAAGAGTATCTCACCGATGCTGGAGAAATGCCATAAGAAAGCACTTATCCTGGGAACAGGAGGTGCATCCAAAGCCATCAACTTCGGTCTCAAGTCCCTCGGCCTGGAAACTGTCTTCGTCAGTCGCTTTGAGCGCCCTGGCACAATCCAGTACAAGGATATCACTCCGGATATCGTACACGAATATAATGTCATTGTGAATTGTACCCCCATCGGTATGTATCCACATACAGAGGAATGTCCACAACTCCCTTATGAAGCCATGGACAGTCACACCATACTTTACGATCTCATCTACAATCCAGACAACACCCTATTCATGCAGCGTGGAGCTGAGCACGGAGCCAATGTAAAAAACGGGCTTGAGATGCTACTACTCCAAGCCTTTGCCAGTTGGGAATTCTGGCACAAATAAAAATTAAACATTTACTAGAATAAAGACATCTAACAAATTGTAAAAATGGACAATAGATATATGATGCGTGGCGTAAGTGCCGCAAAAGAAGACGTACACAACGCCATCAAGAATATAGATAAAGGTATCTTCCCGCAGGCTTTCTGCAAAGTCATCCCTGATATTTTGGGTGGTGACCCGGATTACTGCAATATCATGCATGCTGACGGTGCTGGCACCAAGTCAAGTCTGGCCTACATGTATTGGAAAGAGACTGGAGATTTAAGCGTATGGAAAGGTATTGCACAGGATGCCATCGTCATGAACACAGATGATTTACTGTGTATCGGAGCTGTCGACAACATATTGGTAAGCAGCACGATAGGCCGTAATAAGATGCTTGTTCCAGGTGAAGTGATTTCTGCCATCATCAATGGTACAGACGAACTTCTCGCTGATATGCGCAAGATGGGTATCGGTATCTGGCCTACAGGCGGTGAGACAGCTGATGTAGGTGATTTGGTGCGTACTATTATCGTAGATTCCACCGTCACCTGTCGCATGAAACGCGCTGATGTCATCAACAATGCAAACATTCGTCCCGGTGATGTCATCGTGGGATTATCATCTACCGGCACTTCCACTTACGAAGAGAAATACAACGGCGGAATGGGCAGCAATGGCCTCACATCTGCCAGACATGACGTATTTGCAAAGTATCTGGCAGCAAAGTATCCCGAAAGTTATGACCATGCCGTACCTGAGGAACTGGTATATAGCGGCAAATACAAACTCACGGATGATGTGGAAGGTTCACCCATCAATGCCGGTCAGTTAGTTCTGTCCCCTACCCGCACTTATGCACCAGTCATCAAAGTGTTGCTGGATGAACTCCGCCCTGAAATCCACGGTATGGTACACTGTACAGGTGGCGCACAGACCAAGGTTCTCCATTTTGTAGACGATGATTGCAAAGTCATCAAGGATAATATGTTCTCTGTACCGCCATTGTTCAAGGCCATTCACGATTGCTCAGGCACAGACTGGAAGGAGATGTATCAAGTATTCAATATGGGTCACCGTATGGAAATCTATGTGAAGCCCGAAATAGCAGACAAAGTAATAGAAATCTCCAAGCGCTTCCATATCGATGCACAGATAGTGGGCCATATCGAAGAAGGAAAACGTTCGCTCACCATCAAGAGTGAATATGGAACATTTGATTATTAATAGATAAGATAATTCAAACATATAAAATTAAAGTATGCCGGAAAATAATAGCATATTAGAGAAACTTGATGGCCTCGAAAGCAGATTTGAAGAGGTGTCAACTCTTATTACGGACCCGGAAGTAATAGCCGACCAACCGCGATTTGTCAAACTGACAAGAGAGTACAAAGAACTCAGCGACATTATGGATGCCCGTAAGCGCTATGTTGCCTGCCTGGAAGGTATCAGCGAGGCAAAAGACATATTGGCCAATGAGGATGATCCTGAAATGAAGGATATGGCACGCGAACAGTTGGCAGAAAATGAGGAACTTCAACCCAAACTGGAGGAAGAAATCAAGATAGCACTGGTACCTAAAGATCCAGAGGATGCCAAAAATGTACAGATGGAAATCAGAGCCGGAGCCGGTGGTGATGAAGCTGCCCTCTTTGCCGGTGACCTCTTTAATATGTACAAGCGGTTTTGCGACTCCAAAGGATGGAATGTTTCCATTACCAGTGTCAGTGAAGGTGCCGTAGGCGGTTTCAAAGAGATAGACTTTGCTGTCAGTGGCGACAATGTGTATGGCGTATTGAAATACGAGTCAGGTGTCCATCGCGTACAGCGAGTGCCTGCCACTGAGACCCAGGGCAGAATGCACACCAGTGCTGCAACAGTTGCCGTACTGCCAGAAGCCGACAAGTTCGAAGTCAACATCAATGAGGGTGATATCAAGTGGGATACCTTCCGCTCCAGTGGTGCTGGTGGTCAGAATGTCAACAAGGTAGAATCTGGCGTTCGTCTGCGCTATCCGTGGAAGAATCCGAATACAGGCGAAGTGGAAGAAATCCTCATCGAATGTACTGAGACGCGTGACCAGCCTAAGAATAAGGAACGCGCCTTAAGCAGACTGTATACATTCATCCATGATCGCGAACATCAAAAGTACATGGATGACATCGCAAGTCGCCGCAAGTCATTGGTTTCCACCGGTGACCGCAGTGCCAAGATTCGTACATACAATTACCCTCAGGGTCGTGTCACAGACCATCGTATCGGTTACACTACACATGACCTCAATGGATTCATGGCGGGCAATATTCAGGATATGATAGATGCACTGACCGTAGCTGAGAATGCGGAACGCATGAAAGAAAGCGAACTATAAATCCTTCTGTCATGGGCATCAAATATACCAAAAAGAATGACGACAAAAAGGAAGACGAACGTACCGTACAGGCAGAAGAATTCGTCAACCTCATGACATCCTTCCGCAAGAAGACGAACGAGAAGAAGGAATTGCCGCTCACAGAAACAGACAAATAAGAAACAACAATGAACAGAGAAGAACTCATCAAGCAGATATTCTCCAAACAATCTTTCCTCTGCGTAGGACTGGATGTAGATTTGAAGAAGGTACCGGAACACCTGTTGACTCACGAAGATCCCATCTTCGACTTCAACAAGTCTATCATTGATGCAACAGCACCCTACTGTGTGGCTTACAAACCCAATTTGGCTTTCTATGAAGCCTTCGGTGTGAAAGGTGTCATGGCTTTCGAGAAGACAGTGAAGTATCTGAAGGAACAATATCCCCACCACTTCATCATTGCAGATGCCAAACGAGGTGATATTGGCAATACCTCTGCCATGTATGCCCGTACATTCTTCGAAGAGTACAATGTGGATGCATTGACAGTCGCCCCTTATATGGGTGAAGACAGTGTCACCCCATTCCTCACCTATCAGGACAAATGGGTCATCTTGTTAGCACTCACCAGCAATAAAGGCAGCCATGACTTCCAACTCATGGAAGACAAACTGGGAGAACGACTGTTTGAAAAGGTGCTGAAGAAAAGTCAGGAATGGGCCAATGACGAACAGATGATGTACGTTGTAGGCGCTACACAGGGCGAAATGTTTAAGGATATCCGCAAAGTAGCTCCTCACCATTTCCTCCTCGTACCAGGTGTTGGTGCTCAGGGCGGTTCACTGCATGAAGTATGCAAATATGGCATGACAGCAGACTGCGGTCTACTCGTCAATTCCAGCAGAGGCATCATCTATGCCGGACATGATGAGGACTATGCGGAGAAAGCAGCTGAGGCAGCACAGAAACTCCAGTCAGAAATGGCTGATGAACTCAAGGCCTGCAAATAGGAGCGTCTTTCTGCTAAGAAAATAGCTTATGAACGATTGCAAAATCATCAATGATCCTGTATTCGGATTTATCAAAATTCCCAAAGGATTACTTTATGATATAGTGCGCCATCCATTGATGCAGCGTCTCAACCGTATCAATCAGTTGGGGCTTGCATCTGTGGTATATCCGGGTGCGCGCCATACCCGATTCCAACATTCACTAGGAGCCTTTCATCTGATGAGCGAAGCCATCGTTTCACTCCAACAGAAAGGTGTATTCATTTTTGACAGTGAAGCGGAAGCCGTAGAGGCAGCAATCCTCATGCATGACATCGGACACGGACCATTCTCACACGTACTAGAAGATACCCTGATTCACGGCATCTCCCATGAAGACATATCCCTGCTGATGATGGAACAGATCAATAAGGATATGGGAGGAAAACTCAATCTGGCCATCTCCATCTTCAAAGATGAATACCCCAACAAGATTTTCCACCAGCTCATCTCCAGTCAACTGGATATGGACCGTCTGGATTATCTGCGACGTGATTCCTTCTTCACCGGAGTGACAGAAGGAAATATTGGCAGTGCGCGTATCATCAAGATGCTCGATGTAGCAGATGATAAACTTGTCATCGAATCCAAAGGCATCTATTCCATCGAAAACTATCTCACCTCCCGCCGTCTGATGTATTGGCAAGTGTATCTCCATAAGACGGCAGTGGCTTATGAGAAGGTGCTCATCAACACGCTGAACCGCGCAAAATACCTCGCCAAACAAGGTGAGACGCTGTTTGCTCCACCCGCACTCCACTATTTTCTGTATCATGATGTAGACCAACTATGGTTTCGCACCCACAATGAAGCCCTTCAGTATTATGAAGAACTGGATGACAGCGACATCTGGAGCACCTTGAAAGTTTGGATGCATCATTCAGATAAGATTCTGTCTACACTGGCAACAGATATGATTAATCGCAATCTGTTTAAAGTTGAGGTACATAATGATCCTATCAGTCAGGAAAGAATCAATGAATTACAGGCAAGTATAGCGCAGGAAATGCAGATAGATATGGCAGATGCCCACTACATGATGAGCATCAATACCATTCAGAAAGATATGTACAACACAAGTGATGATAGCATCGGAATACTTTACAAAGACGGCACCATCAAAGACATTGCAGAAGCATCCGAATTACTCAATGTACAATTGCTTTCTAAAAAAATAAGAAAATATTATCTTTGTTATCAACGTTTCTCATAATTTTTAGCTATATTTGCAGAATAAATATAACTAAGTAAACAAAAATGGAATTTACAGCTAAGCAAATTGCTGATTTTATCGGCGGCAAAGTGGAGGGTAACGAGCAAGCTACAGTCCATACATTTGCAAAGATTGAAGAAGGTACGGAAGGTGCCATCTCATTTCTATCAAACCCCAAATATACGCATTTTATTTACGATACAAAGTCTACCATTGTACTGATTAATGAGGATGTAGAGCTGGAAAAGCCAGTTTCCACTACGCTTATACGTGTAAAGAATGCTTATGAATGTGTAGCTAAGTTGCTGCAGATGTACGAAGCAAGCAAACCGAAAAAACAAGGTATAGATTCACTGGCTTTCATTTCACCGAGTGCGAAAGTAGGTGAGAATGTCTACATCGGTGCTTTTGCATATATTGGAGATGGAGCTGTTGTCGGCGATGGTTGCCAGATATATCCCCATGCCACTATTGGTGATGGAGTGCAGTTAAGCAGTAACTGTCTGATATATCCTAATGTAACTATCTACCAGGGATGCAGACTTGGAAATAATGTGACAATACATGCTGGCAGTGTTATCGGTGCAGACGGATTTGGTTTTGCACCTAATACAGAAGGATACGACAAGATTCCTCAGATAGGAATTGTCATCATAGAAGATAACGTGGAAATTGGCGCCAACACATGTGTTGACCGTTCTACCATGGGTGCCACCATACTCCATAAGGGAGTGAAACTGGATAACCTCATCCAGATAGCACACAACTGTGAAATCGGTGAGAATACAGTAATGAGTGCTCAGGTTGGTTTGGCAGGCAGTACCAAGGTTGGTCAGTGGTGCATGTTCGGAGGTCAGGTAGGTCTGGCTGGTCATATCACCATCGGCGACAAAGTATTCTTAGGTGCCCAGTCCGGTGTACCAGGCAATATCAAAAGTAACAACACCCTGATTGGCACACCACCAATGGAGCCAAAGGCTTACTTTAAGTCACAAGCAATATTCCGCAGGTTACCAGAAATGTACAAGCAGATTAATGAACTTCAAAAAGAAATAGAAGAACTGAAAAAGAAAAAATCATAATTATGATGAAGCAAAAGACACTGAAAGGAAGTTTTTCCCTTTGTGGAAAAGGTCTCCATACGGGTTTGAGCCTTACCGTGACATTCAACCCTGCACCTGAAAACACAGGTTATAAGATACAGCGTATCGACCTTGACGGTATGCCTGTCATAGAAGCAATAGCGGAAAAAGTAATTGATACGCAGCGTGGCACAGTACTTGGTGACGAGACAATGCGTGTTTCCACTGTAGAGCATGGACTTGCAGCACTTTATGCCATGGGCATTGATAACTGCCTGATACAAGTAAACGGTCCTGAATTCCCAATCCTTGATGGCAGTGCCATCCAGTACGTGGATAAAATCAAAGAAGTAGGACTTGAGGAGCAGAATGCACCCAAAGACTGGTATGTCATTCGCAAGAAGATAGAGGTTAAGGATGAAGAGACCGGTTCATGCATCACCATTTTACCTGATGATGAATTCAGCATCACAGCTATGTGCTCATTCAATTCCAAGTTCATCAACAGCCAATTTGCCTCACTCGACAAGGCTGAAGCATTCCCAGAAGAAATCGCTCCAGCACGCACTTTCGTGTTTGTACGCGACATCCAGCCATTGCTCAAAGCCAACCTAATCAAAGGCGGCGACTTGGATAATGCCGTAGTCATTTATGAAAGAGAAATCTCTCAGGAACAACTTAACCAGTTGGCCGATATGCTACATGTAGAGCATCGCGATGCCACAGAACTGGGATATATCCAGCACAAGCCACTTGTCTGGGAGAATGAGTGTACCCGTCATAAGTTACTCGATATCATCGGTGACATGGCACTGATAGGCAAACCCATCAAGGGACGTATTATTGCTACACGTCCGGGCCACACAGTCAACAATAAGTTTGCGCGCCAAATGCGCAGAGAAATCCGCAAGCATGAGATTCAGGCACCAATATATGATCCCAATGAGGAACCCGTGATGGACGTAAACCGCATCCGTGAATTGCTTCCTCACCGCTACCCTATGCAGTTGGTCGACAAAGTGATATCACTGGGTGCCACCAGTATTGTCGGTCTGAAGAACATCACCAGCAATGAGCCCTTCTTCCAGGGACACTTCCCACAGGAACCGGTTATGCCGGGTGTACTCCAGGTAGAGGCAATGGCACAGTGTGGCGGTCTGTTGATACTCAACACCTTGGAAGACCCCGAACGATGGAGCACCTACTTCATGAAGATTGATGATGTAAAATTTCGCAAGAAAGTAGTGCCGGGCGATACGCTCATCTTCAAAGTGGACCTGCTGGCTCCCGTACGTCATGGAATCTCATCCATGAAGGGATATATATTCGTAGGCGACCAAGTCGTAGCCGAAGCATCATTTACAGCTCAGATAGTTAAGAATAAATAAGATAAGTATGAACCAAATCAGTCCTATGGCATTCGTCGATCCAGAGGCAAAGTTGGGCGATAACAATATCATCGGTCCCTTCTGCTATATCGACAAGAATGTAGAGATTGGCAACAACAACAAATTCTATAATAGCGTCACCATACACACAGGTGCACGTATCGGTAGTAACAATGAATTCTTCCCTGGGTCGAGTATCAGTACCAAACCGCAGGACCTGAAGTTCAAAGGAGAGGAAACCACCTGTCAGATAGGCGATTTCAACAGCATTCGGGAAAGTGTCACCATCAGTCGTGGTACGGCAAGCAAGAATACCACCATTGTAGGTTCGCATAACTTGCTGATGGAGAATATGCATATTGCCCACGACTGTGTACTGGGCAGCAACCTCATCATCGGCAACTCCACCAAGTTTGCCGGTGAAGTCACCGTAGATGACAATGCCATCATCAGTGCAGTAGTGCTCTGCCATCAGTTCTGCCGTATAGGTGGATATGTGATGATACAGGGCGGAAGCCGTTTCAGTCTGGACATTCCGCCATACGTGATTGCCGGCAAGGAGCCTACCCGATTCTGCGGTGTCAACATCATCGGTTTGCGCCGTCACGGATTCAGCAACGAACTCATTGATATCATACACGACACCTATCGCACTATCTATGCCCAGGGCATCATGAAAGATGGTATTGCAGAGGCGAGAGCAAAATATCCCGACATCAAGGAAGTGGAATATATCTGCTCATTCATCGAATCATCCAAGCGAGGAGTAATCCGCTAATACAAGATTCGTATTCAGACATTTCCGATGAAGACACTCTTAGTCATCACAGGCCCCACGGCAGTTGGCAAGACACAATTATGTATTCGTCTGGCACAACACTACGGAATTCCGATCATCAATGCAGATTCGCGGCAGATATACCGTGACATGCGCATCGGTACCGCCCAGCCCACAGCCCAGGAGATGAGCATGGCAAAGCACTATTTTGTAGGTACACTCAGTATGGATGCCTATTACAATGCATCCATGTATGAACAGGACGTGCTGAAACTGCTAGATGAGGAACTGTTTCCCAAAAGCGACATTGCCCTGTTGAGCGGAGGTAGCATGATGTATATAGATGCGGTATGCAACGGCATAGATAACATCCCCACTGTGGATAACTTTACACGTGATACACTCAAGAAGAAACTGGAGACAGAAGGTCTGAACCGTCTCTGCGAAGAACTGAAGTTACTTGACCCCGAACACTATAAAATAGTAGACTTACGGAATACGCGGAGAGTGGTACATGCCCTGGAAATCTGCTATATGACGGGAAAGACTTACACCTCCTTTCGTACGAGTACCAGGAAAGAGCGCCCTTTCCACATCATCAGGATAGGACTGAACAGGGAGCGGGAGCAACTTTATCAGCGCATCAATCAGAGAGTGGATCAAATGATGAGTCTAGGACTGGAGGAAGAAGCAAGGAATTTGTATCCATTTCAGCATTTAAATGCGCTCAACACAGTAGGTTACAAAGAAATATTCGAGTATTTTAGAGGAAATTTCACATTAGAAGAGGCCATAGAACGCATCAAAGGCAACACACGCAGATATGCCCGAAAGCAACTCACATGGTACAAGCGCGACCCGGCGATGAAGTGGTTTCAAGCGGATGAAGAAGACAAGATAATGAATTATATTGTATCAAATATATAAAATGAAAAAAAATTCCGACATGAAAAGAGGTAAGATAGGATACTACCTAGACCTCTGTAAGGATAAAGCACAGCAGTTTTGGACATGGTATAAGCACTTGTACATTGGTCGACCTTGGTACACTAAGACGATTGCAGTCATCTGTACGCTTATCGTTTCATTCTTTCTGTATCTCGGAGCTGTGGATTGCAACTTTCTATGGCTTTTCGGAAAGTCACCTGGCTATTTCTCCGGACTTCTGAACCCACAGACTAGTCAGGCTTCTGAGATATACAGTGCCGACGGTGTTCTGATTGGCAAATATTTCAATGAGAACCGTACCCCTGTGAAATACAGTGAAGTAAATCCTATCTTCTGGAAGACACTTGTGGATACAGAGGATGAGCGTTTCTACACCCGTCCAAGAGGCATGGCTATTGATATCATTGGTATGTTTGCCGCAGCCAAGGATGCACTGCTGCATCATGATGCCCGTGGAGCTTCCACCATCACGCAGCAGTTGGCCAAGAACATGTTCAGAGTCCGCACACAATATTCCACAGGACTGCTGGGAATGATTCCTGGTCTGCGTATCCTCATCATGAAGAGCAAGGAATGGATTATTGCCACCAAACTGGAAATTTGCTACAACAAGGATGAAATCATCACCATGTATGCCAACACCGTGGACTTCGGTTCCAATGCTTACGGAATCAAGACTGGATGTAAGACCTATTTCGGCAATTCTCCTAAGGATATGACCACCGACCAGGCTGCTATCCTTGTGGGTATGCTCAAAGCCACAACATTCTATAATCCGCTTACCAATCCTGATAATTGTATCAAGCGCCGTAATACGGTTTTAGGAAACCTGTTGGCCCATAAAGACATCGACCAGGCTGCTTATGACTCACTCAGCCAGAAGCCTATCAAACTGGATTACAGCGTAGAGACCAATTATGACGGACAGGCTAAGTACTTCCGTGAAGCCGTGGCCAACTATCTCAAAGACTGGTGCCGTGACAACAACTACGATCTCTACAACAGCGGTCTGAAGATATATACCACCATTGATACCCGTATGCAGAAGTACGCCGAAGAGTCAGCCTTCAAGCAGATGAAACAGGTACAGGCATCCTTCAAGAGCCATTGGGGCAACACCAACCCATGGCAGGATGAGAACCACGTGGAGATACCCAACTTTATAGAAGGTATTGCCCAAAAGCTGCCAGTATATAAATTATTGGTGCAGCGCTTCCCCAACAATCCTGATTCCGTATCTTATTATCTAAACAAGCCTCATAAGGTGAAACTCTTCGATTATGGCAAGGGCAGCATTGAGAAGGATATAAGCACCATGGACTCCATCAGATATATGGAGCACTTCATGCACTGCGGTTTTGTAGCCATGGAACCAGGTTCCGGTTATGTCAAGGCATGGGTGGGAGATGTTGACTTCGACACATGGAAATACGACAAAGTCACCTCCATGCGCCAACCGGGCTCCACCTTCAAGCTCTTTGTCTATACAGAAGCCATGAACCAAGGCATCACCCCATGCGACAAGCGCCGGGATGAATTCATATCAATGCAGGTATACGATAAGATTAAGCAGCAGGAAGTGACATGGACACCGTCTAATGCCAATGGCCGATTCACTGGAGATTCCGTAACCCTCAAGGCAGCTTTTGCCCAGAGTATCAATTCCATCGCCGTCAAGATGGGACAGGAAGTAGGTATCACCAACATCATCAATACAGCCCATGCCATGGGTATAGCCAGTCCGCTGGATAATACGCCTTCACTGGCATTAGGTTCCAGTGACGTGAACCTGCTGGAAATGGTAAACGCCTACTCCACCATCGTCAATGACGGTAAGATGCATGAGCCAGTGCTCGTTACCCGTATCGTCGACAGCGAAGGCAATGAGATATACGTAGCGCCAAGCGAACAGAAGCAGGCAGTACCCTACAAGAGTGCCTACCTGATGCAGCAGATGCTGATGGGCGGTATGAGTGGTACCAGTCAGCGACTCAATTCATGGGTAGGCAGTTTCCGTGACACCGACTTCGGTGGCAAGACCGGAACCACCAACAACCACTCTGATGCCTGGTTTGTGGGAGTAACCCCGAAACTGGTATGTGGAGCCTGGGTAGGCGGTGAGTATCGTTGTATCCACTTCCGTACAGGAGCATTGGGTCAAGGTAACCGAACGGCACTGCCTATATGCGGTTACTTCCTGCAGTCAGTGCTTAACGACCCGAACTTCAGGCAGTACCATGCTAAGTTTGCCAAGGCAAAAGATGAAGACATACGTTCATCCATGTATAACTGTAGCGGCTATTTTGCCCCCAAGCGCAAAGTAGATTCCACCCGTATAGACACCGTCACCCATGATGACGAGATGATAGAACTGGATGAGAATGGTAATCCCGTTACAACCACCACGCATCACTCCTCTTCCGAGACAGCCGTACCTGCAGAAGGTGCAGCCACACATGAAGGCACAGGCAAGTCAGAAGCACCTGCACCCGAAAAGAAGAAGAAGAAACAGCAATGGGAGGATGTAACCCTATAAAATATGGAGTTGGATCTTGACAATAAAGAGTGGCAAGAGGCCCTTCAAATCATTAATTTTACCCGTCGTTCGCTTTTCCTCACCGGCAAAGCGGGCACGGGTAAATCTACTTTTCTGAGGTATGTGTCTCAGCATACCAAGAAGAAACACGTCATTCTGGCACCTACGGGTATTGCCGCCATCAATGCAGGAGGCTCCACCCTCCACAGTTTCTTCCGCATCCCCTTCCATCCCATGTTGCCCACCGACAGCCGGTACAACATCCGCAACATCCGTAACACGCTCAAATACAGCAGCAACCAATGCAAGCTGATTAGGGAACTGGACCTCATCATCATCGATGAGATCAGTATGGTGCGTGCAGACATCATCGATTTCATAGATAAGGTATTACGCGTATATTGTCGCAACATGCGCGAACCATTCGGCGGAAAGCAGTTGCTGCTGGTAGGCGATGTCTATCAGTTGGAACCTGTCGTCAAGCAGGATGAATGGCAGCTTCTCCAGCCCTTTTACACCTCCGCCTACTTCTTCGCAGCCAAAGTGTTCCAACAGATAGAGCCGGTCAGCATCGAACTGAGGAAAGTATACCGACAGACCGACCTGGACTTCATCAACATACTGGACCGCATCCGCAACAATACAGCCGGCAAACAGGATTTGCAGGCGCTCAACACCCGCGTAGGCAGCCCCATCACCCCATCAGATGCAGATGCGCATGCCCTGACCATCACACTGGCAGCACGCCGCGACACCGTAGACTACATCAATCAGCAGGAACTGGACCGCATAGAGGGTAAGGCGAGCACCTTCACCGGAAGGATTAAGGGCGACTTCCCCGTCAGTTCCCTCCCAACCCCGATAGAACTGGAACTCAAAGTAGGCGCACAGGTCATCTTCATCAAGAACGACAAAGACAAGCGATGGTTGAATGGCACTCTGGGGCGCATCGCAGAGATTGATGAGGAAGAAGGCATCATCGGCGTAGTCACAGACAGCGGAGATGAATTGGACGTAGAGCGCGAAGTGTGGGAGAATGTGCGATACACATTCAATGACAAAGAGCAGAAGATAGAAGAAGACCTGCTGGGCACTTATACCCAGTTTCCCATCCGTCTGGCATGGGCCATCACTGTGCATAAGAGCCAGGGACTCACCTTCAAGCAAGTTGACATCGACTTCTCCGGAGGCGTCTTTGCTGGCGGTCAGACCTACGTGGCCTTAAGCCGCTGCACATCCATCGAAGGTATCTCCCTGCATGAACCCATCAAACCCACCGACATCTTCGTCCGTCAGGACGTGGTGAATTTCGCCAAGCGATACAATGACCAGCAGCTCATCAATACAGCCATGAGTGAGAGCAAGGCCGACAAGGAATACCATGATGCCGTAGCAGCATACGACCGCCATGATTTCGATGACTTCCTCCAGTCCTTCTTTCTTGCCATCCACAGCCGTTACGACATAGAGAAACCTGCTGCCAAACGCTTCATCCGCCGCAAACTGAATGTCATCAATCAGTTGCAGACCGAGAATGAGACCCTACGTCAGCAGATGCAGGAGAAAGACGAGTATCTCAAGAAGTTAGCCGTAGAATACATCGTACTAGGCAAAGAATGTGAAGCCGAGCACATGCCCGAAGCTGCCATCCGCAATTATGAGAAAGCCCTCGCCCTCTGCCCGGATGCCCAAGAAGCCCAGAGGCGCATCAAAAAACTGAAGAAGAAACAGAAGTAGCCACAATAGACAATTACTGACATACATACTGAAGCTCACCAATGTTGTTTTCCTAAAAACGATAGTTAAGTATGTTTAAATAAAAAGCATATCCTAGCATCTCCATATCTTTGATCCAGTTTTTATGTAAATTTGTCGAGAATTTCAAATTTAATAATCTAACATAAGACTATGGGACAAAGAATAAATGGGAATATAATGGATTTATGCGATTTAAGGAATCAACTTAGCCAAAAATATCTATTGGATTGCACGAATATCAATAAGAAATTCGAAACAATAGCAGAATTTCTTATTAAACATGTTGCCATACAGAAAGGCGACAAAGAATATGGATGACTGATATAGAATTTTATCTATATACATCCAGCCATAAGGACATCATCACCTATCCTCGGAATTCAGAAGCTGGTCAATGTTTTTTTCATTCCAGTGGTGTGGACATTTCATTTGAAAGTAATGTAGATACAAAAGTAATGAAGAGAACCCAAAAGAAGAAAAGCATGCCTCACAGATACATCTGTCTTTGGAGGTATTCTCATTCGAGGTATTCAATCAGCAAAAAATGATATAGTTGAAGATTAAACAATACTTTATACTGGTCCAATGTTAGCTTGTGAAGAGCTGTTTGACAAGTTTGATGCATTTGGAAATGCCAAAGACTTTCCTAAACTCATTTTGAAAGAGCATTGTCTTCAACATGAGATTAAGTCATCTGCCCGTATAAACTTAATTAAGGATAAAAACATTAAATAAAAAGTTGACGGACTTTTGTCTAGCAATTACGGTGAATACAATATAGAGAAAGATATCTTATATACAAGTTTTAAAAAAAATAAAAATCAAAATACAGATTTTATTTATGATTGAAGATAAAGATACCAATATCGTCTATATATCCAAATGGCTCAAGAAAAGTCATGAAGAATTATATAACAGACTAATAACTTTATTCGATACATTTGATATCAAATATGATATTTTGAAATATACAAATGACTTTTGGTGTAGAGATTATAGGCCTGTTCAATTGAGTAAAGATAGGTTTCTCAAATATCGTTACTACCCTAATTATCTATTAGGGGAAAAAAGATAATGAAACTATCATAAATTGTTCAAGAGCATGTAAATCTATAGGCATACAATATGAACAAACTGACATAATCATTGATGG
Source organism: Prevotella sp. (assembly GCA_036796635.1). Lineage (GTDB taxonomy): Bacteria > Bacteroidota > Bacteroidia > Bacteroidales > Bacteroidaceae > Prevotella. Next base: position 30,571 of record DAIRCP010000030.1, read on the forward strand.
TGGAAATGTAGTACCTTGTGGAGGAAATATCCTGATGACAGATAAAGTCATTACTGAAACGGTTATTCACTATCATCATCATGTAGCCATTTTATCACTAAACTGAATCAAATTTTCGGGAAAAAGATACTAATGATACCATGGGTAGAACATGAGGATGACATTTATGGACATGCCGATGGATATCTCAAATATACTGGTGGTAACAAAATACTGATGTCAAACCTAAATGATGAGTATCCAGAAGAAGCAATAGGTATTCAAAAGTTTCTAGAGCAAAATGGATATGAGGTATTGCATCTTCATTTTAATCAAAACAAGAAATTCAATTGGGCATATATAAACTTCCTACAGGTAGGCAACAAAATAATCATTCCAGTATTCGATGTGAAAGAAGATGAACAAGCTACGAATCAAATGAAAGAAGTATTTCCCTATTGTTCTATTCATCCAATCGAGATGAGCAATGTAGCTAGAGAAGGTGGTGCTTTGCACTGCCTTACTTGGAATATAAAAACTAAAAAACAAGAAGTTATAATTTTTAGGTTTGACTAAAAATGTATTATCTGCAGTCCTTGAATTGCCATAAGAGAAAATAGAAAAACCATATCTCCTCAAAAAAACTATCCGTAGTAAATTATTATTACGGACAGTTTGTCGTTTTTAAACATTTTTATCTCCAAACAGAGTAGCCATTGATACCTTTTTTACGTCAGCATGAAAACAGTGAGTCGTTAACAGGATTTAGAAACACCATGCTGTCTCTTTTGGAATCATTCTAAAACCATTTTTATGTAATATCGTAATTGTAAAAAATATCCAAATAAAAAGCCAATTGATTAACACCTAGCTGGAATAAGATCGGATCTCTAAAGGTTAATTATCAGTTATCACTAAAATCATCAATGGCATCATATCCGCTCTATCAGGCGCCGTGCACGTCGCTAACATAAGATAAAAAATTAGGCGGACTTACCTGCAATGGTAAATCCGCCTAAATATTTATTATCTACTATTTTTTTATTCTTCAACTGCTGCCTGAGCCGCTGCCAATCTTGCGATAGGTACGCGGAACGGAGAACATGAAGCAT
>DAIRCP010000031.1:0-31323 GCA_036796635.1 Prevotella sp.
TTACTTGAAGCCCCGAAGATCCTTTTTCTTCGGGGCTTCTTTCGTTATGTAATTTACTCTCATCTTTTATTTGATTCAGCGTGACTATCAAAGTCTCGAGCCTCCCATACAATATCTTTTGACTTTTCTCGTTTATTTCATTATATGCAGTGGATTGACCGTATCAGACAGGTGAAAATTATCCTGGTTATTACAGCAATTGTCATAGCTGTAATCTCTTTGCTGGTATCACACTTTCTTGTTGCTGACCTCTCACGAGGTGAACAAAACAACATGAAGGTGTGGGCACAGGCGTTGCATGCTCTTAATAAGGCGGATGAAAATACGGACTTGTCATTGGTATTGAGTGTGATTCAGGGTAACAATACCATACCCGTTATTGTGTTGGATCCTTCGGGAAATGTCATGGATTATCGCAATGTGAAGATATCAGCCAACAATCAGAATGATTCACTCACTTATCTGGCAAATCTAGGAAAAAAAATGTATCAGAATGGTGATTTCATTAAGATTAATTTGGACGATTCTGCAAATGTGAAGGATTATCAACTTGTTTGCTATGAAGATTCTACCATGCTGAAGCGTCTTTCCGCATGGCCATATGTGCAGTTGGGTATTGTTTTGATATTTGTGGTAGTGGCTATCTTTGCCCTCCTTTCTTCCAAGCGCGCGGAACAAAACAAGGTTTGGGTGGGATTGAGTAAGGAAACTGCCCACCAGTTGGGTACGCCTATCTCCAGCCTGATGGCTTGGATAGAAATTTTAAAGGAAAATTACCCAGATGATGACTTGATTCCTGAGATGAACAAGGATGTGGAACGGCTGCAGCGCATAGCTGATAGATTCAGTAAGATAGGATCACTGCCGGAGCCAGTGGACTCTAGTATGAACGAGGTGCTGGAGCATGTTATCGATTATATGGACAGACGTACTTCGAGCAAGGTGCAGATACTGAAAGACTTCCCTGAACATGACGTTATCGTAAAGATGAATGCCTCTCTCTTTGAATGGGTGATAGAGAATCTTTGCAAGAACGCAGTGGATGCGATGGAAGGTGCCGGTAAAATTGTACTGTCACTCTATGATGAGTCCAACAGGGTAATCATAGAAGTGGCAGATAATGGAAAAGGCATCAGAAAGAAGAACCTGAACAGTGTGTTTACCCCCGGATTTACTACCAAGAAACGAGGGTGGGGATTGGGGCTGTCACTGGCCCGCAGAATTGTGGAAGAATATCATCATGGTAAAATATTTGTGAAAAGTTCAGAGATAGGAAAGGGTACTACCTTCCGTATAGAATTGCGCAAATAAGCGGATTGTGTGCAATAATAGTGTGATTTAAAGCGATTTAGCATAAAAAATACCTCAGAAATTATTTTATCTCGAAAAATATTTGTAACTTTGCACCCCAAATAGCGAATAAATGTGTAGCTTAGAGAACTTTAAGATAGATTTGAAGTCATTGAAAGACGGTGAAAATCGCTTTGAATATGATTTAGATGACTCATACTTTGAGGCTCTAGACGGCTCAGAGGTGGAACACGGTTCGTTGCATGTGTCGTTATCTGTACGCAAGATAACCGGCTTCTATGAATTGTTATTCCATACTGAAGGCACAGTGACCGTGGCTTGCGATTTGTGTCTGGATGACATGGACCAACCCATTGAGACGGACGACCGTCTCGTGGCTAAGCTAGGGCCAGAATATGCAGAAGATGATGACTTGATTACCGTAGACGAGAATGAGGGCATCATTGATGTAGCATGGTTCATCTATGAATTTATAGCTCTTGCTATTCCGATCAAGCACGTTCATGCACCTGGAAAATGCAACAGTGCGATGATAGCAAAGCTCAATGAGCATGCTAGCGCCGCCCGAAGCGACGATGAAGAGCAGGTAATAGATCCAAGATGGAGCGCTCTTTTAAAACTGAAAGAATAAAAATCAAAATTTAAAATTAAATAAAAGTTATTGAATTATGGCACATCCTAAAAGAAGACAGTCAAAGACTCGTACACTCAAAAGAAGAACTCATGATAAGGCAGTAGCTCCTACATTGGCAGTATGCCCAAACTGTGGTGCTTATCACGTATATCACACTGTATGCCCATCTTGCGGTTACTATAGAGGTAAAATTGCTGTCGTAAAGGAAGCAGAGGTAGCTGAATAATCATGGAGAAGATCAACGCGATCATCACCGGCATCGGAGGTTACGTTCCTGACTACATCCTCAACAACGAGGAACTGTCAAGAATTGTGGACACTACCGATGAGTGGATTACGACGCGTGTGGGTATCAAGGAACGTCACATCCTCACTGAGGAGGGTCTGGGAACCAGTTATATGGCACGTAAAGCTGCCAAACAGCTGATGAGAAAGACCGGAGTAAATCCTGACGAAATTGATGCCTTGATTGTAACCACTACGACGCCTGACTACCATTTCCCATCTACAGCTTCTATCGTGTTGGGTAAACTGGGACTTAAGAATGCTTTCGCATTTGATATCTCGGCTGCTTGCTGCGGTTTCCTGTATAGTCTTGATATGGCTGCTTCGATGATTCAAAGCGGACGTTACAAGAAAGTCATCGTGATCGGTGCAGATAAGATGTCATCGATGGTGGATTATACCGACCGTCAGACATGTGTGCTCTTCGGTGATGGCGCTGGAGCCGTACTCATAGAAGGTACTACAGAAGAGAATATCGGAGTAAGAGATTCTTTCCTGCGTACTGATGGTCAGGGACTTCCATTCCTGCACATGAAGGCTGGTGGCAGTGTCTGTCCTCCTTCACACTTTACAGTAGATCATCGTCTGCATTATATCTATCAGGAGGGCCGCACAGTGTTCCGCTATGCAGTGACTGACATGAGTAATGACTGCGAGGAAATCATCAAGCGTAATAACTTGACTAAAGATGACGTAACATGGATTGCTCCTCATGAGGCTAACCTGCGTATTATTGAGGCAGTGACCAAGCGCATAGAGGTACCTATGGACAAGGTGATGGTTAATATCGACCATTATGGCAATACCAGCGCTGCTACTATTCCACTTGCATTGTGGGACTATGAAAAGAAACTGAAGAAGGGTGATAATATCATCTTTACTGCCTTTGGCGCAGGTTTCGTTCATGGAGCTTCCTACTATAAGTGGGCTTATGACGGCGACAAATAGATTATTCATCTCGGATACAATACAAGCGCATCCTATTATTACATTAATAAGATGCGCTTTTTTTAGAATTTAGAAATAGCTTCAAATCATTATTCGTTATAGATAAATAACCATGCACAAGGCAGGATTTGTAAATATTGTGGGCAACCCGAATGTGGGTAAGTCTACGCTGATGAACCAATTAATAGGAGAGCGTATCTCTATCGCCACTTTTAAGGCGCAGACTACGCGTCACCGCATAATGGGTATCGTGAATTCTGATGACTGTCAGATTGTATTCTCGGATACTCCGGGCGTGCTGAAACCTAATTATAAATTGCAGGAGTCGATGTTGGCTTTCTCTGAATCAGCTTTGCAGGATGCTGACGTGTTGCTGTATGTGACGGATGTGGTGGAAAGTCCTGAAAAAAACATGGACTTTCTGGAGAAGGTTCAAAAAATGGAAATTCCTGTGCTGTTGCTTATCAACAAGATAGATGAGAGCAATCAGGAGAAACTGGGTGACATCGTTGACAAATGGCACGCTCTGTTGCCTAAAGCAGAGATACTTCCGATATCGGCCAAGAATAAGTTTGGAGTGGATGTACTGCTTCATAGAATCAAAGAGTTGCTTCCTGATTCCCCGCCTTATTTCGATAAGGAGCAGTTGACAGACAAACCTGCCCGATTTTTTGTGAGCGAAATCATTCGCGAAAAAATACTGCTCTACTATGACAAGGAGATACCTTACAGTGTGGAAGTGTGTGTAGAGCGATTTAAGGAGACCGATAAAAATATCCATATCAATGCGATTATCTATGTGGAACGTGACTCGCAGAAAGGAATCATCATTGGTCATCAGGGAGTAGCACTGAAAAAAGTGAGTACTGAAAGCAGAAAGGCACTGGAGAAATTCTTCGGAAAACCGATCTTCCTGGAGGTGTTCGTGAAAGTAGACAAAGACTGGCGTTCTAGTCAGCGCGAATTAGATAGTTTCGGATATAATCCGGAATAATAATAAATAATGGGTGTTCCGATAAAAAACAAATAGATAAACGTATGGCAAATTTAGTAGCAATCGTGGGTAGACCGAATGTAGGTAAATCCACTCTTTTCAATAGATTGACCAAGACTCGTAAGGCTATCGTTAGCGACGAGGCTGGTACCACACGTGACCGTCAATACGGTAAATGTGAATGGAACGGACGAGAATTCTCTATCGTTGATACGGGAGGATGGGTTGTAAAAAGTGATGATATCTTCGAAGAGGAGATTCGCAAACAGGTGATTATTGCAACGGAAGAGGCTGACATGGTGCTCTTCCTGGTGGATGTGATGAACGGCGTGACTGACTGGGATCAGGACGTGGCTGCGATATTAAGACGCGCCAAAGTGCCGGTGATTCTCGTCGCCAATAAGACTGACAATAACGAACAACAGTATTATGCTGCTGAATTCTATAAACTAGGTCTGGGCGAACCTTTCTGTATCAGTGCTGCAACCGGTAGCGGTACAGGTGACTTGCTGGATATGGTATTGTCCAAATTGGATACTGACGTGGTGGATGATGTGGAGGACGGTACGCCGCGCTTTGCCGTGGTGGGTAGACCTAATGCAGGCAAGAGCAGCATCATCAATGCATTTATCGGCGAGGACCGTAACATCGTGACGGAGATAGCCGGTACGACACGTGACAGTATATATACTAAATATGATAAGTTCGGGTTTGACTTCTATCTGGTGGATACTGCTGGTATCAGAAGAAAGAACAAGGTGAGTGAGGACCTGGAATTCTATAGTGTGATGCGCAGCATCCGCTCTATAGAAAATTCAGATGTGTGTATTCTGATGTTGGATGCAACCCGCGGTATAGAGGCACAGGATATGAATATCTTCCAACTGATACAGAAGAATAACAAATCACTGGTAGTGGTAGTGAACAAGTGGGATTTGGTGGAGGACAAGAGTCAGAAGGTGATTGATACCTTTGAATCGGCTATCCGCCAGCGTATGGCCCCATTTGTGGACTTCCCTATAATTTTCGGTTCTGCGCTAACAAAACAGCGTATCTTCAAGGTGCTGGAAACTGCCAAACAGGTGTATATCAACCGAAAGGCGAAGATTGGTACCTCCAAACTGAACGAGGTGATGCTGCCTATTATAGAAATGACTCCTCCTCCTTCTATCAAGGGTAAGTATATCAAAATAAAATATGTATCGCAGATACCTAATACACAGATACCTTCATTTGTGTTTTATGCCAATCTACCACAGTACATCAAGGAACCTTATCGCAGATTCCTGGAGAATAAGTTACGTGAGAACTGGAGTCTAACAGGTACACCTATTAATATATTTATCCGTCAGAAATAATGAAACGTCTATCGGTAATTGCTGTTCTTGTATTGATGCTCATGCCGGGTTGTAAGGAGCAGCCTGTACAGGAGAATCTGGCCGGCAAGGCCGCTAAAACGTATTATGATCATCTTGTGGCTGGTGAATATGAGGACTATCTGAAAGGATTTGCCAATATGGATGAACTACCACAGCAATACCAAGACCAATTGCTTGTTAATGCCAAACAGTTTATGGCAGAACAGAATGAGGTACATCAGGGTATAAAAGAGGTGAGATTCGTCAATGCGAAGACAGACTCTCTGCAGCATTATACCAATGTTTTTCTCGTATTATGTTATGGTGATGCCACCAATGAGGAGGTGGTGGTGCCTATGGTGCTGAAGAATAAACAGTGGCTGATGAAATAACTAGAGGCGTGAGTCCATATGTGGATTCTATATATATCAAATAAAAAAGAGACTCAAGTGAGCCTCTTTTTTTATTTGATGTTCATACATTACACTTGCAAACCATTTTTTAGCACTACGCTACGCATATTTTTCAGTAGGTCGCTGGCGAAAATGAAATCGGTGAGTTTCTGATTGGTGGAATGCATAATATCGGAACTTACTCCCTGCCATTCCTTGTTACCTTCATAAATAAAGATAATATTCTCTCCGATACCCATTACTGAATTCATATCATGTGTATTGATGATAGTGGTCATATTGTATTCCTGAGTAATAGAGTGAAGTAGATCATCTATGACAAGAGATGTCTTAGGGTCCAGGCCGGAATTCGGTTCATCACAGAACAGATATTGTGGATTGAGCGCGATAGCACGGGCAATGGCGACACGCTTCTGCATACCACCGGATATCTCTGACGGATACTTCTCACCTGCATCTTTCAAGTTTACACGGTCCAGACATTCCATAGCACGTTTGGTTCGGTCGCGGAGTGTCATGCCAGAAAACATATCTAGCGGAAACATGACGTTTTCCATCACTGTGAGAGAATCGAACAGGGCTGCACTCTGGAAAATCATACCCATCTCCCTCCGGAGAAGAATCTTGTCTTTCTTGGACATCGCCACGAAATCGCGACCGTCATAGAGCACTTCACCGCTTGTAGGTTCTAACAGTCCCACCAGGTTTTTCATCAATACCGTCTTGCCACTGCCACTCTGACCAATAATCAGGTTAGTTTTGCCATTCTCGAAGACCGTACTTATATCCTTGAGAACGTCCTTAGTATCGAATGATTTACAGAGATGCTTAATTTCTATCATGACAATAATTGTGTTAAGAATACATCTGAACAGAGAATGAGAACACTCGAAGATACTACGGCATCAGTAGATGCTTTGCCCACATTCACGGACCCACCCTCCACGGTATAGCCGAAATAAGAAGGTACACTGGAAATGATAAAGGCGAAGAACAGACTCTTGATGATGCTCATCCAGACAAACCAGGCATTGAAGGAATGCTGGATACCCAATGTGAGGTCGTCCGGTGACAGTACATGTCCGATGTAGGCTGTACCGTAAGCACCCAGGATGCCTGTGGCTGAACTGAAAATAACCAAGATAGGCATGAGTGTAATCATACCGAGAATCTTAGGAAGAATTAAATAACAGGCTGAATTGACACCCATGATTTCCAGCGCATCAATCTGTTGGGTTACGCGCATTGTACCTATTTCAGAGGCGATATTTGAACCCACTTTGCCGGCGAGAATCAGACACATAATAGACGAAGAAAACTCAAGGAGCATAATCTCACGTGTGGTATAGCCAGACACCCAGCGAGGCATCCAGGGACTCTGAATATTCAGTTTCATCTGGATACAGATAACCGCACCGATGAAAAACGAAATCAACAGGACAATACCAATAGAGTTGACACCCAATTGTGCCATCTCCTTGACGTACTCCTTAAGAAACATACGCATTTTCTCAGGACGGGAAAATGTGCGTCCCATAAGCATCAGGTACTTCCCTAAAGTGGTAAGCCATTTTTCTAATAACATAAGTCTGCATTTGTTAACTTGCCTGCAAAGTTAATTAAAATCCTCATAAAACCCTAAATTTCTGAAAAGTTTTATGAATTATCGGGCATAATATTCGCCTTTTTAAGTACTTTTATATAACTTTGCACCCAAATATGTCAATCAATGGACGATAATAAAGAAATATCCAAACCCGCTGCTATGGAGCAACCCAAACAAATGGTACTTCGCACGGAAGGACTTGTGAAGCAATATGGCAGTCGTACTGTGGTGAATAATGTTTCCATCAATGTGCGACAAGGGGAAATCGTTGGACTGCTGGGACCTAATGGTGCTGGTAAAACCACATCTTTCTATATGACAACCGGACTGATTGTTCCGAATGCCGGTCATATCTATCTGGATAATCTGGATATTACTAAATTCCCAGTATATAAGCGTGCCCGTGCAGGTATCGGATATCTGGCGCAGGAGGCTTCGGTATTCCGAAAAATGAGTGTAGAAGATAATATTCTTTCTGTACTAGAGATGACGGGAAAGCCTCGTGACTATCAATTAGAAAAACTGGAAAGTCTGATTAAGGAATTCCGATTGAACAAGGTTCGCAAAAATAAGGGCGACCAGTTGTCAGGAGGTGAGCGCAGGCGTACTGAAATAGCCCGCTGTCTAGCCATCGACCCGAAGTTTATTATGCTTGATGAACCATTTGCTGGTGTGGATCCAATCGCTGTGGAGGATATCCAGCAGATTGTATGGAAATTGAAATATCGTAATATCGGTATTCTGATAACCGACCATAATGTGCAGGAAACATTGTCTATTACCGACCGAGCCTATCTGCTGTTTGAAGGAAGAATCCTGTTCCAGGGTAAACCAGAGGAATTGGCCGAAAACAAGATTGTGAGAGAGAAGTATCTGAGTAACAGTTTCGTACTACGAAAAAAAGATTTCCAGTTGCTGGAAGAGGAGCGAAAGGCCAAGGAGGCACAAGAAGAACACCTCGTAGGATAGTTAAAAATTGGTAAATGTGCCGAAATTCCGCCTTTTATCAGTAATTTTGCACCTCAATTGCGAATATAATATTAATAATAAAAATAAAAGATGAACATTTTATTTGAAAATCCTGAGAAGGTCAATGGCGTAATGACCTTGACATTCGAGAAGGAAGACTATCAGCCAGAGGTTGAGAAGACCTTGAAAGATTATCGTAAAAAGGCTAATGTTCCTGGATTCCGTCCAGGTCAGGTGCCAATGGGCATGATTAAGCGCCAGTTTGGAACATCCGTAAAAGTAGATGTTGTAAACAAACTGTTAGGCGAAAAACTTTATGAATACGTTCGCGAGAACAAAATTCAGATGCTGGGTGAACCATTGCCAAGCGAGAAACAAGGTGAACTGGATTTCGAAGGTGACGCACCTCTTACATTCGTGTTTGATATCGCCGTTGCTCCAGAATTCAAGGCTGAACTTTCAGGTAAGGATAAAGTAGATTATTATACTATCGATGTAAACGATGATCTCGTAAACAAGCAGGTCGAGATGTATCAGTCTCGTACTGGTCACTATGACAAAGTACAGGATTACGATCCAGCTCAGAATGATATGTTGAAGGGCGAAATCCGCGAATTGGATGCTGAAGGTAACACCAAGGAAGACGGAATCACTGTAGTAGATGCTGTGATGATGCCAGAATACATTAAGGTTGACGATGAGAAGAAACTCTTCGATGGAGCTAAAGTCGGTAGCCTTATCAAGTTTAACCCTAAAAAGGCTTACCCAAAGAGTGAAGCAGAAATCGCTTCTCTGTTGAAGATAGAAAAAGATAAGGTAGCTGATCTCAATTCAGATTTTTCTTACCTCGTAACTGAAGTTTCACGTTTTGTTAAGGGTGAAGTAAATCAGGAACTCTTCGACCAGATCTTCGGCGAGGGTAACGTGAAGAGCGAGGAAGAATTCCGCGCAAAGATTGCAGAGACCATCAAAACTCAGTTGACTTCAGACCAGGACTATAAGTTCTTGCTGGATGTTCGTGCTCACATGGAGAAGAAAGTTGGCAAACTGGAATTTCCGGATGCACTGCTGAAGAAAATCATGCTCAACAACAATAAGGACAAGGGCGAGAAGTTCGTGGATGACAACTACGAGGCAAGCATCAAGGAACTGGAGTGGCACCTCATTAAGGAGCAGCTCGTAAATGCTCAGAATATCAAGATAGACGACAATGACGTGAAGAATGTGGCTAAGGAGGCTGCACGTGCACAGTTCGCTCAGTATGGTATGAGTAATGTACCTGAGGAATATCTGGATAACTATGCAACAGAGATGCTGAAGAAGCGTGAAAATACTGACAGTCTCGTTGACCGTGCAGTAGATGTGAAGCTGATTGACGCATTGAAGAAGGTAGTGAAATTGAATGAGAAAACTATCTCATTTGATGAATTCCAGAAGATGATGCAGGAAAAATAATAGAATTTTCGAAAAAAAACCTCAAAGATAGAGAGGTTATCGACTTTTTTTATTAACTTTGTTCCAATGAAACAAAAGATAAAGGTCGATAACCTCTCTTTTGTGTCGTATAATAATAAGAAAGAAAGGACAAAATGAACAACGATTTTAGAAAATATGCTACTAAGCATTTAGGTATCAATGGTCTTGTGCTGGATGAAGTGGTTAGCGCCCAGAATCAGTATCTGAATCCCTATATTCTAGAGGAACGTCAGTTGAACGTTACTCAGATGGATGTGTTCTCCCGTCTGATGATGGACAGAATCATTTTCCTGGGCACACAGATAGATGACTATACTGCAAATACACTGCAGGCACAATTATTGTATCTGGACTCTGTAGATTCAGGTAAAGACATCTCGATTTATCTGAATTCCCCTGGTGGTAGCGTAACAGCCGGACTGGGTATCTATGATACCATGCAGTTTATCTCCAGCGATGTGGCTACCATCTGTACAGGTATGGCCGCTTCCATGGCAGCCGTGCTGCTTGTGTCAGGTGCTGAAGGAAAACGCTCAGGACTGACCCACAGTCGCGTGATGATTCATCAGCCTTTAGGTGGCGTTCAGGGGCAGGCTTCTGATATTGAAATTGAGGCCAAGGAGATTATGAAGTTCAAGAAAGAACTCTATACCATTATTTCCGATCATTCTCATACTCCTTATGACAAGGTATGGCAGGATTCAGACCGTAACTACTGGATGACAGCAGAAGAGGCCAAGGAATATGGTATGATTGATAATGTTTTGATACGTAAGAAATAAATGAAAAAAGTTTGTAGTTTTTGTGGCCGAGGCGAAAAAGATGTAAAACTGCTGATTAACGGCATCACTGGCTGCATCTGTGAGGACTGTGCCAAGCAGGCTTATCAGATAGTCCAACAGACAGGCATTATGAATACCAAGGACGATGATAAATCGTTTAAGATAAAAAAGGTACCGAAGCCCAAAGAAATCAAAACATATCTGGATGATTACATCATTGGACAGGATGAGGCAAAACGCTATCTTTCTGTAGCCGTATACAATCACTATAAGAGATTGCAGCAGACGGTGGATGACAATGGTGTGGAGATTGAGAAGAGTAATATAATTATGGTGGGAAGCACTGGTACGGGTAAGACCTTATTGGCCCGTACCATTGCCAAACTTTTGGAGGTACCTTTTACCATAGTGGATGCTACCGTATTTACTGAAGCAGGTTATGTGGGCGAGGATGTGGAAAGTATCCTGTCCAGACTTCTGCAGGTGGCTGACTATAATGTACCGGCTGCGGAACGAGGTATCGTATTTATAGATGAAATAGACAAAATAGCCCGTAAGAGCGACAATCCTTCCATCACTCGTGATGTAAGTGGCGAAGGTGTGCAGCAGGGATTGCTTAAGTTGCTTGAGGGTACGATGGTGAATGTACCGCCACAGGGTGGACGCAAGCATCCGGATCAGGAGTATATCCATGTGGATACCCGCAATATACTGTTTATCTGTGGTGGCGCATTCGACGGAATAGAGCAGAAAATAGCCCAGCGTATGAATACGCATGTAGTGGGTTATAACTCGGTACAGAATGTACGCAAGATAGACAAGGGTGATTTGATGAAGTACGTGTTACCACAGGATCTTAAGTCATTCGGACTGATACCTGAGATTATCGGTCGACTGCCGGTGCTCACCTATCTGAATCCTTTGGACCGCGATGCACTCGCGAAAATATTGGTGGAACCCAAGAACTCTATCATCAAGCAATATCAAAAGCTGTTCGAAATGGATGGTATAGAACTGACCTTTGCTGATGATGCCCTGTCACTCATCGTGGACAAGGCCGTCGAATATAAGTTGGGCGCCCGTGGTTTACGCTCCATCGTGGAGAATATCATGATGGATGCTATGTTTGAAGTTCCCTCCAAGCGTACTAAGCACTTCGAGGTATCTCTGGAATATGCCCAGAAACAATTGGAAAAATCGCATTTACAGAAGTTGGAATCTTAATATCTATATATGATATATGACAGAACAGGTGAATTTATCAGCAGCACTGAAAAAGTATTTTGGCTTTGACAAGTTCAAGGGCGATCAGGAAGCAATCATCCGTAATGTATTGGATGGTAATGATACCTTTGTACTGATGCCTACCGGCGGTGGTAAGTCTTTGTGTTATCAGTTGCCTTCACTCTTGATGGATGGAACGGCAATTGTAATATCTCCATTGATTGCACTGATGAAGAATCAGGTAGATGTAATCAGTAATCTAAGTGAGGTGGAGGGCACAGCCCATTACTTGAACTCCTCACTGAATAAGGCCGCAATCGACCAGGTAAAGTCTGATATTCGGGCAGGACATACTAAACTGCTCTTCGTAGCTCCTGAGTCACTGACAAAGGAAGAAAATGTAGATTTTCTGAAGTCTGTCAAGATATCATTCTATGCTGTGGATGAAGCGCACTGTATCTCTGAGTGGGGGCATGACTTCCGTCCGGAATACCGTCGTATCCGCCCTATTGTCAATGAGATAGGTAAGGCTCCTATCATCGCACTCACGGCCACTGCCACAGACAAGGTGCGCACGGATATCAAGAAAAATTTAGGCATCGTGGATGCTAAGGAATTCAAAAGTTCTTTCAACCGTCCTAACCTATATTATGAGGTACGCCCGAAGACGAAGGATGTGGATAAGGATATCATTAAATTTATCAAACAGCATCCAGGTAAGAGCGGCATTATCTATTGTCTTTCCCGTAAGAAGGTGGAGGAACTTGCTGCAATCTTGTGTGCCAATGAAATCAAAGCAGCTCCTTATCACGCAGGCCTGGATTCTACTACCCGTTCGCAGACTCAGGATGATTTCCTGATGGAAAAGATAGATGTAATCGTGGCTACCATTGCCTTTGGTATGGGTATTGATAAACCGGATGTGCGTTTCGTTATCCATTATGATATACCGAAGAGTCTGGAAGGCTATTATCAGGAGACTGGTCGTGCCGGCCGTGATGGCGGAGAAGGTCTCTGTGTGGCTTTTTATTCCTATAAAGACCTGCAGAAGTTGGATAAGTTTATGGAGGGGAAACCTGTGTCTGAACAAGATATAGGCCGACAACTACTTCAGGAGACGGCCGCTTATGCTGAGACTTCTGTATGTCGCCGTAAAATGCTGCTCCATTATTTTGGCGAAACTTATGATAAAGACAACTGCCACAACTGTGATAATTGTCTGCATCCCAAGAAGAAGATAGAAGGTGAATCACAGTTGCTTATTGCACTCAATGCGATTACTGCCATCAAGGAAAATTTCCGCAGTGACTATGTGATAGATTTTATCACTGGTAAGGAAACTGATGAAATTACAGCCCATAAGCATCAGGAGCTGGACGAGTTCGGTTCTGGAGAGGATGAGGATGAAAAAATATGGAATCCTGTAATCCGTCAGGCACTAATTGCCGGTTATCTGAAGAAAGATGTGGAGAACTACGGCCTGCTCAAGATTACCGCAGCAGGAAAGCGGTTTATGAAGCATCCTACCTCATTCATGATTGTGGAGGATAAGGAATTCAACGATGACGACAGTGCGGATTCCGGTGATGGAATGACAAGCGCATTGGATCCTAATTTGAATGCCATGTTGCATGATCTTCGCAAGAAAGTAAGTAAGCGTATGCAGCGTCCACCTTATGTCATATTCCAGGATGTATCCCTGGAGCAGATGGCAACAGACTATCCTGTGACACTGGAGGAACTGAAGAATATCCAAGGTGTAGGTGAGGGTAAGGTAAAGCAACCTTATGCAAAAGAGTTTGTAAGCCTTATCAAACGTTATTGTGAGGAGAATGACATCACCCGTCAGGCAGATTTGCGCGTTCGTACAGTGGCTAAGGGGTCAATACTGAAAGTAAAAATTATCAAGAATATCGACAGGCAGATACCTCTGGATGAAATAGCAAATTCAGAGAACATTGATTTCGACGAATTGTTGGACGAGATAGATGCAATCGTTTATAGTGGAACCAAATTAAATATTGATTATTTCCTGGAAGATGTGATGGATGAAGACCATATAGACGACATCTATGACTACTTCAGTGAAAGTGAAACAGACGATATGGAAAAGGCAATCGAGGAATTAGGTGATGACTACAGTGAAGACGAGATTCGTCTGGTCAGAATCAAATTTATCTCCGAGATGGCCAACTAACAGGTAAATATCCTGAAGAAGACCATACTATGGAGGAGAAAAATGCCACATAGATCAGTCTTCATATTGCGCGAATAAAGGTTTTTCTACATCAAAGTGGAGACAGTCTTTATTCGCGTTGTCTATCTTATGAAAGTGTAGTCAGAACCACATGTTCTCATTTTTATCTCATACAACCTGTATATGAGTTAAATCGTATTAATTAAACAAGAAAATGAAGAAAGATGTAGTATTTGTGGATTTTTTGATGTAAATTTGCACGCAATAAAAATTAAAAAGTTTATTTTATGTCATCATTTATTGCAGATAAAATTGTAATGGACGGTTTAACATTCGACGACGTTCTCTTGATCCCTGCTTATTCAGAGGTACTTCCGAAGACAGTCGAATTGAAAACCAAGTTTTCTCGTAACATTGTATTGAACGTGCCTTTTGTCACAGCTGCAATGGATACTGTGACTGAGTCACAGATGGCCATTGCTATTGCCCGTGAAGGAGGTATAGGTGTAATTCACAAGAACATGTCTATCGAGGAACAGGCCCGTCAAGTTGCTATAGTAAAGCGCGCCGAGAATGGTATGATCTATGACCCGGTAACTATCCGTCGTGGTTCTACCGTAAAGGATGCCCTTGATATGATGGCCGAATACCATATCGGTGGTATCCCCGTAGTGGATGAAGATAATCATTTAGTGGGTATTGTGACTAATCGTGATCTCCGTTTTGAACGCAGATTTGACAAGAAGATAGATGATGTGATGACCCATGAGAATTTGGTTACCACACATCAGCAGACAGACTTGATCGCTGCTGCCCAAATACTTCAGGAACACAAGATAGAAAAGCTGCCTGTAGTGGATAAGGACAACCATCTGGTAGGTCTTATTACTTATAAAGATATCACCAAGGCCAAAGACAAACCTATGGCTTGCAAGGATGAAAAAGGTCGCCTTCGTGTGGCTGCGGGTGTAGGTGTAACTGTAGATACACTTGACCGTATGCAGGCTTTGGTTGATGCTGGTGCTGATGCTATCGTCATTGATACAGCCCATGGCCATTCTAAATATGTAATTGAGAAACTTGTTGAGGCTAAGGCTGCCTTCCCGAAAGTAGATATTGTAGTAGGTAATGTGGCTACAGGTGCTGCTGCCAGGTTACTTGTTGACAATGGTGCTGATGCCATCAAGGTGGGTATCGGTCCGGGTTCTATCTGTACCACCCGTGTTGTGGCTGGTGTAGGTGTACCTCAGTTGAGTGCCGTCTATGATGTATATTCAGCTCTTCAGGGCACAGGCGTTCCCTTGATAGCTGATGGCGGTTTGCGCTATTCTGGTGATGTGGTCAAGGCATTGGCAGCTGGTGGCAGTTGTGTGATGATTGGCTCCTTGGTAGCTGGTACAGAGGAAAGTCCTGGCGATACCATCATTATGAATGGCCGTAAGTTTAAGAGTTATCGTGGTATGGGTTCTTTGGAAGCAATGGAGAACGGTTCTAAAGACCGCTATTTCCAGAGTGGAACCAAGGATGTGAAGAAGCTCGTGCCAGAGGGCATTGCCGGTCGCGTACCTTATAAAGGAACTGTTCAGGAGGTGGTCTATCAGTTGGTTGGTGGTCTTCGCTCCGGTATGGGTTACTGTGGTGCCAAGGATATCAGTCATCTTCATGATGCCAAATTCACCCGTATTACCAATGCCGGCGTATTGGAGAGCCATCCACATGATATCCAGATTACCAGTGAGGCTCCTAATTACAGTCGTCCTAACGATTAATCAATCTAAATAATCAAGTATTAAAGAATGAGAAGATATCTATTGGCGGTAGCGCTTTGCTCTGCGTGTTTTGCATCAGCCCAGACTGATGATCCTGTCATTATGACTGTCAACGGTCAACCTGTTCAGCGTTCAGAATTTGAATATTCTTATAATAAGAATAATTCTGACGGTGTGATAGACAAGAAAAGCGTAGATGAATACGTAGACCTTTTCATTAATTATAAACTCAAGGTCCAGGCTGCCCTGGATGCACACCTTGATACACTCGTATCTTTTCAGAAAGAGTTCGACCAGTACCGTGATCAGCAGATAAGACCTACTTTGGTTACCAATGCAGATGTGGAAGCTGAGGCTCATCGAGTGTATGAGGAAACAAAGAAAAATATCGGTGCAGATGGCTTGATTAAGCCTGCACATATATTCCTGCAACTTGCTCAGAAGGCCACTCAGGCAGAGCAGGATGCTACCAAACAGCGTATCGACTCCATCTATAAAGCACTTAAGGGTGGAGCTGATTTCGCTGCTATGGCTAAAAAATATTCACAAGATCCCAGTACGGCACAGCATGGTGGAGAATTACCTTGGTTGGGTCGACATCAGTTACTGAAGGAAATGGAGGATGCTGCATTTGCCCTGAAAAAAGGCGAAATGAGCAAACCAGTCCTTTCTCCTATCGGCTATCATATCATACTGATGAAAGACCGCAAACCTCTGGACCCATACGATTCACTGCGTACAAGTATCATGCGTTACTTGGAACAGCGTAATATCCGTGAGTCAATCGTAGATCACAAACTAGATCTCATGTGTGAGCAGTCTAAAGGCAAATTGACCAAGAAGGAAATCATGGACCAGAAGGCTGATTCGCTCTCGGCACTGAATCCCGAACTGAAGAATCTGATTAGAGAGTATCATGATGGCTTGTTGCTTTACGAGATAAGCAATCGTACTGTATGGGATAAAGCAGCTAAGGATGATGCAGCACTCGCACAATTTTTCAAGAAGAACAGGAAGAAATATGCATGGGCAGCACCACGCTTCAAGGGTATTGCTTATCATGTAAAAAATGAGGCAGACATCAAAGGCGTGAAAGACTGTGTGAAGAAACTGAAGTTTGACCAGTGGGCAGAGGCTTTACGTAAGACGTTCAACAACGATTCCATCATCAGAATCCGTGTGGAGAAAGGAATCTTCAAGAAAGGTGACAATGCGCTTGTCGATCATGAAGTGTTCAAGACTGATACGGTCGTAAAGCCTATGAAAGATTATCCTTATGATGCCGTATATGGTAAAGTGCTGAAGAAAAATCCAGAGGACTTCACCGATGTCCGCGGACTTGTTACCGCTGATTATCAAGATGCCTTGGAAAAGGAATGGGTGGCTCAGTTGCGACAGAGATATCCTGTAACAGTCAACAAAGAAATTCTGAAAACGGTAAACAAGCATTAATTAGAATAAAATGAAGAGAAACTTTAAGATACGTTTGGGCTTATTCGCCTGTCTCGCTCTTTGGAGCGTGAGTATATTTGCCCAGCAGCAGGTGGCTAAGGACTCTACCAAGCAATCTGTTAATAAGGGAACTGTTGTAGATGAGGTAATCTGGGTTGTAGGTGATGAACCGATTCTGCGCTCTGATGTGGAGGTAGCTCGCCTCGATGCTGCTCAATCCGGCATGCAATGGAAAGGAGATCCTGACTGTGCTATTCCAGAGCAGTTGGCTGTTCAGAAACTCTTTCTCCATCAGGCTGCAATAGACAGTCTGGAGGTAACTGAGTCAGAACTGACAGCCAGAGTAGATGAGCAGTTGGAAGCTTGGATACAGATGGCAGGTGGCTCTCGTGAAAAATTGGAGGAATACAAGAAACAACCTATTTCCCAACTGAGAGAACAGTTGCGTGATGCTTTACGCGACCGTCAGTTGGTACAGCGTATGCGTGAGAAAATCGTTTCTGACGTGGCTGTCACTCCGGCTGATGTGCGTAAGTATTTTAAGGATTTACCCAAAGATAGTATACCCTTTGTCCCTACAGAGGTAGAGGTGCAGGTTATTACCAATACGCCAAAGATATCGCAGGAAGAAATAAACCGTATAAAAGATGAACTGCGTGGTTATACAGACCGAATAAATAAGGGCGATGCCTCGTTTGCTACATTGGCGCGACTGTATTCTGAAGATCCTGGTTCAGCCCGTCGTGGTGGTGAACTAGGTTATATGGGTCGAGGTGTCCTTGATCCTGCTTTTGCTGCAGTGGCCTTTAATCTCACGGATCCGACAAAGGTATCAAAGATTGTAGAATCTGAATTCGGTTACCATATCATCCAGTTGATAGACAAGCGTGGTGATAAGGTGAATGTACGCCATATTCTACTGAAACCTACCGTTTCTACGGAGGCAATCAATGCTTCTTTGTCACGTCTGGATTCTATTCGTAATGATATTGTAGCAGGGAAGTTTACTTTTGATGATGGTGCATCCGTAATATCTGATGATAAGGATACAAGATACAATAAAGGGCTGATGGCCAATTCTACAGAGAATTCCCGTACATCCAAATTCCGTATGCAGGATTTACCATCAGAAGTGGCTAGTGCTGTGGATGGTCTGAAGGTAGGTGAGGTTTCTAAACCTTTTCAGATGATTAACCAAAGAGGTAAGACTGTGTGTGCCATCGCCAAATTGAAAAGTAGGGTAGAAGGTCATAAGGCGACCATCACTGAAGATTTCCAGGCGATGAAAGATATCGTGGAAAGTAAGATGAAGGAAGATAAAATCCATAAGTGGGTATCAGATAAGATTAAGTCTACTTATGTGAGAGTGAATGATGCATACAAAAATTGTAAGTTTGAATATCAGGGTTGGATTAAATGACAAATAACGCCACTCCTAAATATAGATTTAGCGGGCATGGAATCATCCTAACTATGATTCTATGCCTGTTTGGGTTATGTCTAGCCCAATACTCTTTTTCGGCCAGAAAACGTGCATATCGTAAACCTGTTGACAAACGTGTGTACCTCGTACATGCGGATGTACTGCATTATGACCAATTTCGTAATCCAGATGCACAGATACTCAACGGACATGTGAAATTCATCCATCAGGGTGCCCGGTTGACATGTGACAGTGCTTATTTCTATGAGGCTTCTAATTCTTTTGAAGCCTTCGGACATGTTAAAATGTTTGAAGGCGATACATTGTCGCTCTTCAGTGACTATGCTTTCTATGACGGCAATGAACAGTTGGCCCGTGCCCGGAAGAATGTGGTGCTCAAGCATCGCAAGACTACACTTTATACCGATTCATTGGATTACGACCGTCTGTATAATGTGGGCTATTTCTTTGAAGGCGGAAAACTGTTGGACAAGGGTAGTAAACTGACTTCTGACTGGGGTGAGTACAATACTGCCACTCGTATGGCAGCCTTCAATTTCGATGTCCGTTTGCGTAACAAGAAGTTTTATCTTACTACCGACACCTTATATTATGATACCCGTACATCATTGGCGCATGCTGTAGGTCCCACACATATTCAGTCAGACAAGAGCAATATTAAGACTAATGATGGATATTATAATACCCATACAGAGAAAGCCCGTCTCTTCGGGCGTTCCACATTAGTGGATGGTGACCGTACCATGGTGGGCGACAGCGTGTATTATGACAGTAAGAAGCGTGTGAGCCAGGCATATCGTAATGTGGTCTATACGGATAAGCGAAACAAGAATAAGATAACAGGCAATTATTGTTATTATAATGAGAAAACAGGTTTTGCCCTCGCCACCAATCATGCCATGGCTATAGATTATTCTCAGAAAGATTCTCTCTTCATGCATGCTGATACATTCAAGATATTCACATATCATATCAATACAGATTCCGTTTACCGTAAGATTCATGCTTATCACAAGGTACGTGCCTATCGAATAGACGTGCAGGCGGTCTGCGATTCACTTGTCTATAATACCAAGGATTCCTGCCTTTCTATGTATAAAGACCCTATAGTTTGGAACAACAGTCAACAACTCTTGGGAGAGGTTATCAATGTATATATGAAGGACTCCACCATCAATCGCGCTCAGGTGATAGGTCAGGCGCTTTCTATCGAACAGATGAAAGATACCATCCATTACAATCAGATTACATCTCGTGAGATGATGGCTTATTTCCGTCATGGAGATATCTACGAAAGTGATGCGATAGATAATGTGCAATCAGTTTATTATCCTGTGGATGATGCTGACAGTTCATTGATAGGACTCAATTATGTGGAGACACCGCTGATGAAAGCCTATATGCAGCAGAAAAAACTGCAGAAAGTATGGGCATCCAAGTCGACGGGTACTATTTATCCGTTGACTCAGATTCCGCCAGAAAAGAAATTCCTCTCTAATTATGCATGGTTTGATTACATTCGTCCGTTGAACAAGGATGATATATTCAATTGGCGCGGAAAGAAGAACGGTACAGAACTGAAGATACAAAAGCGACGTCCAGCACCTAGTAATAAATCTGACAACAAGCCCAGTGCCAAACCAGTTATAAAACTAGGAGACAATCCAGGTAACAAAACAGTCCGAAAGCCAACTCGTTAGTTATGTTGTTCAATTCACGCAAACCACGTCATTTCCAGCACACACCTATTTATATAGATGAGCGCCGCGACCGACTGAATGCCTTGGAGCAGCGTTGCCGCAAAGAACTGGGGATGGATGTAAATAACAAAGATGTGGATGAGAGCCAGTTTCAGAAGGCTTTCTCAGATGCAGTGCATCATCCGCGGTCTAACAACCGAAAGATAAATCATCTGGCATCCAATCATGTTCTGATGATTATCATATTGGTATTGCTAGTAACTGTCCTGTATTATTTACTCGCTAGATAGTGAGTCATTAGGTTTTAATTAGTATCAATTATTAAAATATGAGTGATATTATCCAACTGCTTCCAGATTCCGTAGCTAATCAGATAGCTGCGGGAGAAGTTATTCAACGTCCGGCTTCTGTTATCAAGGAGTTGGTAGAAAATTCAGTTGATGCAGGTGCTACTATCATACATGTGGTCGTAGCAGATGCAGGTCGGACCTCTATTCAGGTCATAGACAACGGGAAGGGCATGTCAGAAACGGATGCGCGGCTTTCTTTTGAGCGCCATGCCACGTCAAAAATCCGGCAGGCAGATGACTTGTTTGCTCTCCATACGATGGGATTCCGAGGTGAAGCATTGGCATCAATTGCTGCTGTTGCCCAAGTGGAATTGAAAACTCGTATGGCAGATCAGGAAGTAGGTACCCATCTGTCTATTTCTAGTTCACAGATTACCGGACAGGAAGCTACGTCCTGTCCAGTAGGAAGTAATTTTAATATCGAGAATCTGTTTTTTAATGTCCCCGCACGTCGTAAATTTCTTAAATCCAATGCGACCGAACTCAGTAATATCCTTACCGCATTCCAACGTATTGTGTTGGTCTACCCATCTATAGCTTTTACTTTGCACAGTAATGGTGTGGAAATGCTCAATCTTCGTGCGGGTACACTGCGTCAACGCATTGTCGACGTGTTTGGCAAACGTCTGGATGTTGATTTATTGCCGGTTATGGTTGATACGTCCCTGTGCAAGATTACCGGATTCGTGGGTAAACCAGAGTCGGCTAAGAAAAAAGGAGCCAATCAGTATTTCTTTGTCAATGGCAGATTTATGAAGCATCCCTATTTCCATAAAGCCGTGATGAATGCGTATGAACGATTGGTGCCTATTGGTATGCAGATACCTTATTTTTTATATGTAGAGGTGTCGCCCTCTGATATAGATGTAAATATCCATCCGACTAAGACGGAAATCAAGTTTGAGAATGAACAGTCTATCTGGCAGATATTAGCAGCAGGCGTGAAAGATTCGATAGGGAAATTCTGTGAGATACCCTCTATCGATTTCGATACGGAGGGGAAACCGGATATTCCAGTGTTCGACCCAACTCGCAATGTAACTCCTCCTACCACCGAGTTCAGTAGCAGTTATAATCCATTCAAGCAGAGTAGCAGTCCATCACCAAAGGTGGATCATGAATGGGAGCAGCTTTATGATGTAACCCGTCGCCAGCCGATGGCTCAGCAACCAAAAAACATGTTTGAGACAACAGAGAATGAAACATCTGGTGACGATGTAGCTACCCTAGAAGAGAATGCACAGATTATCGCAGAGAAGTCACCTGCTCATTATCAGTATAAGGGCAGGTATATTATGACCGCAGTCAAGTCTGGTCTGATGATTATAGATCAGGTGCGTGCAGATATCCGTATCCGTTATGAACGATATATTAAACTTATGGCGCAGCACTCTGGTCATGCACAACGGGTATTGTTTCCTGAATGTGTCCAGTTCTCGCCGTCCGATGCTATTATTCTTGAAAAGATACTGCCTGAACTGGAGATGATGGGTTTCGACTTGAGTGATATGGGGCAGTTTAGTTATGCAATCAATGGAGTGCCTGCAGGTACAGAGTCGCTGAATCCAGTTCAACTTGTTTCTAGTATGGTATCAGATGCGATAGAGAAGGGTAGTACATCTCTTGAAGATATCAATCGTGCCTTGTCATTGAGTATGGCGCGCCATGCAGCAATCACTTATGGAGAAATATTGACTAATGAAGAGATGGAGAATATAGTCAATGAATTGTTTACTTGTAGTAATGTGAATTACACTCCAGACGGTAAAGTAATTATATGTATTCTTCCTCAACAAGATATTGAGCATTTGCTGGGCTAAATAGGCGGAAATGACTTGTGTTGGCGTATGATTTGTTTAAAAACAAAGCAATTTAACAATGTTTTGCATTTCGGTCGTTGAAATATATCAAAATCACTTTGTGATTCAAATTTTATTATTACTTTTGCAAACAAATTAAAAATGTGTGTATAGTATATATCGTTTACATTAAAAAAGAATAGTTATGAAAAAGTTATTAATGGTGCTGGCTTTGGCTGGCGTATCTGTTGCTGGTATGGCACAGACAGAAACACCTGTAGAGAAATACAGTGTTGCTACAAATTCATTCTGGAGTAATTGGTTTATTCAGGCTAATGTTGCAGGATCAGCTTTCTACAGCAATGAGGAAAAGGGCTTAGGTTATTCTAAGAGTCCTTTCAAAGGCTTCCGTAATAATCTTGGTTTCTCTGTGGCAGTAGGTAAGTGGTTTACACCAGGTCTCGGTCTTCGTACTAAATTCAATGGCATTTGGGGGCGTTCAGTAATTTCTGCTGACAAGAAAACTAATGCTAACAAGTATTGGACTCTTCAGGAGCAGGCATTGTTCAACCTGAGCAATATGCTCTGTGGCTATAGCGATACTCGTGTATGGAATTTTATTCCATTCGTAGGTTTTGGTGTTGCCCGTAGCATGAGTTATGATACTTATGCAATGGGTGAAAGTATCGGTATCTTGAATGAATTCCGCGTGAGCAAGAAGGTTGCTATCAACCTAGAGGCTAGCTATGGTATCTACGAGCCATGTATGGACGGTTTTTCTGCTTCCAACGAGGCTGCTCACGGTTTTAGTTCAAGAGATCAGGTTGTCAACCTCGAGCTCGGTTTGACCTACAACTTGGGTAAGGCTACTTGGAACAAAGTTCCTGATGTAGAGGCATTGAAGGCTATGAGCCAGAGCCAGATTGATGCACTGAATGCTCAGTTGTCTGATGCACAGCGTGAGAATTCTGATCTCCGCAATAAGCTGGCTAACCAGAAACCATCTGAGTCAAAGACTGTTAAGGAAGTCGTTGCATCTCCTGTATCAGTGTTCTTCAATATCGGCAAGTCTACTGTAGCTTCAAAGAAGGATCTGCAGAATGTTAAGGACCTTGCTAATGTAGCTAAGGACAATGGTTCTAAGATTGTTGTTACTGGTTATGCAGATAGCAAAACTGGTAGCGCAGACTTCAACCAGAAGTTGAGTCAGAAGCGTGCTGAGACTGTTGCTGACCAGTTGGTTAACATGGGCGTAAGCCGCGATAACATAGAGGTAGTATCTGCTGGTGGCGTTAATACTCTCACTCCAGTATCTTACAACCGTCGTGCTACTGTTTCTTTGAAATAATTTATTTCATAATAAGTAATAGTCCCGGGTGCTGTTTCAGTGCCCGGGATTTTTGTTGATTAAGATGGCGGAATATCTGCGATTGTTGTTTCTGATATAAACGGAAAATGAATCAATTTACTTGTTTTTGAAAAATAATTCTGAAATTGTTTGGCAGTTTCATTTATTATCCGTACCTTTGCAACCGCTTACAAGAAGTAAGGGCGTTTAGCTCAGCTGGTTTAGAGCATCTGCCTTACAAGCAGAGGGTCGGCGGTTCGAATCCGTCAACGCCCACAGATACAGAATCCTTCAGACTTTTAGTTTGAAGGATTTTTTTTTGTCTCTTTTCTTGGCTATCTCCTTTATTTGATGTATATTTGCATCATCAACTCAACACAAAATTTAAAACTAGATTATGATTTGGAATGAAACAATGGAATGTATGGACCGTGAACAACTTCGCGAACTCCAGAGTGCACGACTTCGAAAGATAGTAGATTATGTCTATCACAATACGCCTTTCTATAGGAAAAAATTCCAGGAAATGGGTTTGGTTCCTGAAGATATTAAGGACATAGATGATATCGTGAAACTTCCATTTACCAACAAGCTCGACCTACGTGACAACTATCCATATGGACTTTCAGCTGTCCCTATGAGTCAGATAGTGCGCATACACGCATCATCTGGTACAACCGGCAAACCCGTAGTTGTGCTTTATACCCGTAAGGACTTGGCTCAATGGACAGAGTGTCTTTCTCGCGCATTTACGTCTTTTGGCGCTACGAAGGAAGATATCTTCCAGGTGTCCTATGGCTATGGACTTTTCACTGGAGGACTCGGTGCTCATGCAGGTGCTCAGAATGTAGGTGCCAGCGTAATACCTATGTCCTCAGGCAATACGCAGAAGCAGATTACCTTGATGCATGATTTCGGCTCCACTATTCTTTGCTGCACACCATCTTATGCAATGTTCCTCGGTGAGGCAATGAATGAGTCTGGGTGGGCTCGCGATGAATTTAAATTGCGCGTAGGAGCCTTCGGCGCAGAACCTTGGACTGAGAATATGCGAAAGAAATTGCAGGAAAGCCTCGGTATTAAGGCATATGATATTTATGGCCTGAGTGAAGTGGCAGGACCTGGCGTAGGTTACGAATGTCAGTATCAGCATGGTACACACCTGAATGAAGACTATTATTATCCTGAAATCGTGGATCCTAATACGGGCGAGCAATTGCCGGAAGGTACCTTGGGCGAATTGTGCTTCACCCATCTTACCAAAGAGGGAATGCCACTCATGCGCTATCGCACACATGACCTGACAGCGCTGCATTATGATAAGTGTGCATGCGGAAGGACATCAGTACGTATGGATCGTATATTGGGTCGTTGCGATGATATGCTGATTATCCGTGGTGTCAATGTGTTCCCGACCCAGATAGAGGCTGTAATATTGAGCCTGAAGGAATTTGAACCACATTATCTATTGGAAGTGGATCGCGTGAACAATACGGATACTTGTGAACTGAAGGTAGAGGTGCGTGAAGAGTACTTTACTGATGAGATGTCTCAGATGGTAGCACTTCAGCGCAAACTGGAAGGTGAACTGCGAAGTGTAATTGGTTTGGGCTTCAAGGTGAAACTGGTGGAACCCAAAGGAATTGAGCGTTCTACGGGAAAAGCCAAACGAGTGATAGATCATAGACAATTCAAATAGTGAATATCTAGATATCCAGAACAGAATTAATCATTAAATATATCATAACATGTTAGCCAAACAATTATCAATATTCCTCGAGAATAAGTCAGGAAGACTTACTGAGGTAACTGAAGTGCTGGGAACTGCGGGTGTTAATCTGTCTGCCATGAGTATCGCAGACAATTCAGATTTCGGTATCCTGCGCTGTGTCGTGTCCGATCCTGATAAGGCCTATCAGGTGTTGAAAGATGCGCATTTCGCTGTAAAAATCACGAATGTGATTGGTTTCGTATGTCCGAATACCAGCGGTTCATTGGCAGTGGTGCTTAAATTTCTCTCAGATAATGGTATATTCATTGAGTATATGTATTCTTTCGCCAATGGCGATGTAGCACATGTGGTAATTCGTCCTACAGATTTAGAAGCTTGCGAGAAGGTACTTTCTGAAAAGAAAGTAGAACTGATGGCAGCCAGTGACCTATATCTTTTGTAATAAGGAAACATCCTTATTTGTTAAAAGAATTAAAAAAGCGGTGCAAAAGTTTGGAAGTTACAAACATTCTTCTTACCTTTGCACTCGCTTTTCAGAAGTAAGGGCGTTTAGCTCAGCTGGTTTAGAGCATCTGCCTTACAAGCAGAGGGTCGGCGGTTCGAATCCGTCAACGCCCACAAGAAAATCCCGCATCACATTGTGTTGCGGGATTTTTAGTTAAATATCAAAAAAAATAGGATTAGGGCAAAAAATCTTTGAGAAAACGAAAGGATAAATCCTATTTTTTTCGTAACTTTGCCACCTAATTGATTCAGACTGACATGGAATTAGACGTATTGACCGCCATCTCACCAATAGATGGCCGTTACAGAGGAAAATCGGAGGCATTAGCAGATTACTTTTCAGAATATGCCCTTATCCGTTATCGTGTGCGAGTAGAAATAGAGTATTTTATCACACTCTGTGAATTGCCTTTGCCGCAACTTCAGGATTTCGATCATTCTCTTTTCGAAAAACTGCGAGATATCTATCGTAACTTTACGATAGACAATGCACGTAGAGTGAAGGAAATAGAGAAAACCACCAATCACGATGTAAAAGCAGTAGAGTATTTTATTAAGGAGGAACTTGATAAAATAGGAAGTTTTGATGCTTACAAGGAATTCATTCATTTTGGATTGACTTCTCAGGACATCAATAACACTAGTGTTCCTCTTTCCATCAAGGATGCACTTGCGAATGTGTATATCCCGCAGGTAGAAGAACTTATTGCCTTGCTCCGTTCTTATGCAGAGGAATGGAAAGACATTCCAATGCTGGCTAAGACTCATGGGCAGCCAGCGTCTCCAACCCGTCTGGGTAAGGAAATTATGGTATTTGTATATCGTTTGGAACAACAGCTGGAATCCCTCAAGCAGGTGCCCGTCACAGCAAAGTTTGGTGGTGCTACAGGTAATTATAATGCTCATCATGTGGCTTATCCTGACTATGACTGGAAGGCATTCGGCAATCGCTTCGTAAGTGAGAAGCTCGGTTTGCAGCGTGAGCAGTATACCACACAGATCAGTAATTATGATTTTCTTGGTGCTCTCTTTGATGCCATGCGTCGGATAAATACGATTGTAATAGACTTGGACCGTGATTTCTGGATGTATATTTCCATGGAATACTTCAAGCAGAAGATTAAAGCTGGTGAGGTGGGATCTAGTGCAATGCCCCATAAGGTAAATCCTATCGATTATGAAAACAGCGAGGGTAACTTGGGTATTGCTAATGCAATCTTGCAGTTCCTGGCTCAGAAGTTGCCGGTAAGTCGTCTTCAACGTGATTTGACAGACTCTACTGTATTGCGTAATGTAGGCGTACCAATGGGTCATTCCATTATCGCTTTTCAGAGTACATTGAAGGGTTTGCATAAACTGATACTCAATGAGGATAAGTTGAATGCAGATTTGGAAAATACCTGGGCAGTAGTGGCAGAGGCCATTCAGACGATTCTTCGCCGTGAGGCTTACCCACATCCTTATGAGGCATTAAAGGCACTTACACGTACCAATCAGAAAATGACCGAGGAAACAATCCATGAGTTTATTACGGGATTGAATGTAAGCGATGCTGTGAAAGCAGAACTAATGGCTATTACACCACAGAATTATACAGGTATTTAAATTAAATATAAATAACAAAAATTTATTCACAACAACACGATGAGCCGTGAGGCTTAAAAACATTTAGAGATTATGGATTTAGAAAACGAAAAGAAATCAGAAGAGGCGTCTGTAGAACAGACCGCAGGAAACCGTGAGGGCTTTCAGTCTACTACTCAGTCTAACGGTTATCAGGGGTACCGTCCGGGCCGCTCCCCACGCCCGAGAATTCATTCCCAGCGTCCTTATAATCAGGACCAGAGAAGCAGTTATAACAGAAATAATGATGAGGGTGGCTTCCGACCAGAAGGATTCGGCGCTGGCTTGCAGAACAGTAATTCAGGTTCTTCGCAGCGTTCACAGCAGTATGGTGGTGGCTACGATCAGCAACGCGGTGGTGGCTACGGTCAGCAGCGTGGTGGCTATGGTCAGCAGCGTGGTGGTTATCAGCAGCGCGGTGGTGGCTATGGTCAGCAGCGTGGTGGCTATGGTCAGCAAGGCGGTGGTTATCGCCCTCGTTACAATAATAATAATGAAGATGGCGACCAGCAGTATGGTGGTGGCTATGGTCAGCAGCAGTATGGTGGTGGTTATCAGCAGCGCGGTGGTGGCTACGGTCAGCAGCGTGGTGGCTATCAGCAGCGCGGTGGCGGTTATGGTCAGCAGCGTGGCGGTTATCAGCAGCGCGGTGGCGGTTATGGTCAGCAGCGTGGCGGTTATCAGCAGCGTGGTGGCGGTTATGGTCAGCAGCGTGGTGGCTACGGTCAGCAGGGTGGTGGCTATCGTCAGCATACACCAGACTATGATCCAAATGCAAAATATAGCTTCAAGAAGCGTATAGAATATAATGAGGAAAAGTTTGATCCAGCAGAACCCATTCGTTTGAATAAGTTCTTGGCAAATGCGGGTGTATGCAGTCGCCGTGAGGCTGATGAGTTTATCCAGGCAGGAGTTGTTTCTGTCAATGGAACAGTAGTGAGCGAACTGGGAACAAAGGTGTTGCGCTCAGATGAGGTTAAATTCCATGATCAGGCTGTGACATTGGAGAAGAAGGTATATGTATTGCTGAATAAGCCCAAGGATTATGTTACTACAAGTGATGATCCACAGCAGCGTAAGACTGTGATGGACCTCGTGAAGAATGCATGCCCTGAGCGGATTTATCCAGTAGGTCGTCTGGACCGTAATACCACAGGAGTCCTGCTGCTCACCAATGATGGTGATCTGGCAAGTAAACTTACTCATCCTAAGTTCCTCAAGAAAAAGATATATCATGTATATCTCGATAAGAGTGTTACTGCTCATGATATGCAGCAGATAGCAGACGGCATCACTTTGGAAGATGGCGAAATCAAGGCAGATGATATACAGTATGCAGATGCAATGGATAAGAAACAGGTGGGTATCGAAATCCACAGTGGAAAGAACCGTATCGTGCGTCGTATCTTCGAAAGTCTTGGTTACAAGGTAACAAAACTGGACCGTGTACAATTTGCCGGTCTGACCAAGAAGAACCTTCGCCGTGGTGACTGGCGTTACCTGACAGAGGAGGAAGTAGATCGCCTCCGTATGGGTGCTTACGAGTAAATGTTAATTCAAGGGCTTCTTCTCAACCGAAGAAGCCTTTATATACATATAACAGAATGGAAACGATTAAAAGAACAAAAGTCGTAGATGTGCTAAAGCGAACAGACTTTGGTACTACTGTAAATGTAAAGGGATGGGTGCGCACTCATCGTAGCAGTAAGGCTGTAGATTTCATTGCATTGAATGATGGCTCTACAATTAAGAACGTACAGATAGTTGTAGCTCCAGACCAGATAGATGAAAACCTGCTGAAGCAGATTACCACAGGTGCCTGTATCAGTGCTGTGGGTAAACTGGTGGAAAGTCAGGGGGCAGGTCAGTCCAGTGAAATACAGTGTGAAAGCATAGAAATTTATGGCCTGTGTGGCAATGATTATCCAATGCAGAAGAAGGGACAGAGCTTTGAGGCTATGCGTAAGAATGCCCATCTCCGTCTGCGTACCAATACTTTTGGTGCCGTGATGCGTATTCGTCATAATATGGCTATTGCCATCCATAAATATTTCCATGATCATGGATTTTATTATTTCAATACACCGCTTATCACAGCCAGTGATGCAGAAGGTGCCGGAGAGATGTTCCAGGTTACTACGCTGGATCTTGACAGAATAGCTAAAGAAGGTAAGGTAGAGTACGATAAGGATTTCTTTGGTAAGAAGACCAATCTTACCGTGAGTGGACAGCTGGAAGGCGAACTTGGTGCAACAGCTCTGGGTGCTATTTATACTTTCGGTCCTACTTTCCGTGCTGAAAACAGCAATACTCCCCGCCATTTGGCTGAGTTCTGGATGGTGGAGCCAGAAGTGGCATTCATCGACAAGGACGAGTTGATGGATTTGGAGGAAGATTTCATCAAGTATTGTGTTCAGTGGGCATTGGATAATTGCAAGGATGACCTGGAGTTCCTGAACAAAATGATAGACAAGACGCTGATTCAGACTTTGGAGTCTGTCGTAAAGGATGAATTCGTGCGTCTGCCTTATACAGAAGGAATCAAGATACTGGAAGATGCAGTAAAAGCTGGTCATAAGTTTGAATTCCCGATTACTGGTTGGGGTATGGACCTGAGCAGTGAGCATGAGCGTTTCCTCGTAGAGGAGCACTTCAAGAAGCCAGTGATTATGAATGATTATCCAAGTGAGATCAAGGCTTTCTACATGAAGAAGAATACAGATGGCAAGACCATGCAGGGCACAGATGTACTCTTCCCCCGTATTGGTGAGATTATCGGAGGTTCTGTCCGTGAGGAGAGTTATGACAAACTGACGGCAGAGATTAAGGCCCGTGGTATGGAGATGTCTTCATACAGTTGGTATCTTGATACCCGTAAATATGGCAGTTGTCCTCATGCCGGTTTCGGCTTAGGTTTCGAAAGACTGATTTTATTTATTACAGGTATGCAGAATATTCGTGACGTGATACCATTCCCACGTACACCAAAGACTGCCGAATTCTAATTATCGGTAGTGATATAACTTCTAAAGAGCGGAAAACTGATGATGATTTCTGCTCTTTTTTTTATTTTTTCCCTATGGTAACTTTGCTTCTTTTTTACATATTTATGATATAATTAATAAAAAAGGTTAAATGAGCGGCTAATTCGTTATTATTAATTATATAAAAAGGATTAATAAAGAAAATAATTTGTACCTTTGTCATCGAGTACGTTGTCAAAAGACGAATAACAATCTCAAACTGGTTATTAGATACCAGCAATTAAGGAAAAGTGAAGAGGATTAAAGCGATATTTTAGTATAAGCTTACATCGATCAATAATTATTTAAATTTATATCCAATGAAGAAAAGATTTTCAATTCTGTTCTTATCAGTATCATTTGTATTATGTGCTATAGGAAC
>DAIRCP010000032.1:0-15594 GCA_036796635.1 Prevotella sp.
TAAAGTGCGACAAGCGGTCGCAAAAGCAATTGCTCAACACCAAAAGTTTGAGCCTATTGTTCCGTCAATAGTAGCCTAAGAAGGCGTGCGTGGCTGGTAACGGCAGGGTGCGGAGCCCTTCTGAAAGAGCTAACCTTCAAGAGAGAAGAAAGAGCCGTAAGGTGATTTCAACTGCTGCGAGCATCAAGCAGCAAGGAGGCTTGGCTGACCGATACGAACAACATATGTGAACAACTGCACCATCGTAACAAATGAAAGGCTTACGGATGTCTGTCCCAACCACAGGACGAGCCTTGACCAAAAGGTGAGCAGGCAGGATGGGAGGTATTTTAAGCTATCCCACACGGATGACGCCCTGTCGGTGGATGGGTTGGTTCTAAGTCGGTTAACGGTTGCTTTTGCGGAACTTGGTAAGTCCGTACATCTCCTGCCATGAGAGCAGGTAGGCCGAACGCAAGGGAGGCAGAGACGGTGTGCGGATAGAGGATTGCGGAAAAAGCGAATGCCACGGTGTAATGTCGGGGATAGGGATTGAAACATCATCCCACGCAAAAGCGGGCAGACTTCCGCAGGGTAATTCTCTGCAAAATGAATGTAGAACTTTAAAAAACGAAGGAAAGCAAATGAGCGTGGAGCAATCTAAGTGTGCGTCTTCGGCGGAACGCAAGCAAACGTGGGTCACCATTGACTTCGCGGCATGCGAGCGTAAAGTAAGAAAGCTGCAAATCAGAATAGCAGAGGCTCAGAAAGAAGGTCGTTACAACAAGGTGAAAGCCTTGCAACACCTTCTCGTCACGTCCTATGCGGCCAAGGTATTGGCTGTGAGGAAGGTGACAACAAATAAAGGGAAACTCACGGCGGGTGTTGACAAGGTGACCTGGCTCACCCTGACCGAAAAGAAGAATGCTGTGCGGTCTTTGAAACGAAGAGGCTACAGACCTCTACCACTGAAACGAGTCTTCATACCGAAAAAGAATGGCAAGCTGCGTCCTTTGGGCATACCGACAATCAAGGACAGAGCGATGCAAGCGCTCTACCTCATGGCGTTGGAACCTATCACGGAGACCACGGGTGACATGAACTCCTACGGCTTCCGCAGGTATCGCAGCACAGCCGATGCGATGGATGCCATCCATCGTTGGCTAAGCAGGGGAAACTCTCCGGAATGGATACTGGAGGGCGACATAAAAGGATGCTTCGACCACATCAGTCACGAGTGGCTGTCAGGTAATGTACAAACCGACAAGACCATCTTGCAGAAATGGCTGAAAAGCGGCGTGGTGTTCAACAGACTGCTGCAACCGACAACGGAGGGTACCCCGCAGGGAGGTATCATATCGCCAACATTGGCAAATGCCACTCTCGACGGCATGGAGAGGCTCCTCAAGGAAAGATACCCTTCGGGGTGGAATAAGGAAATGAAAAGGGCACACTCCTTCAAGGTCAATCTCGTGAGATATGCCGACGACTTCATCGTCACGGGCGAATCGAAGGAGATACTAGAAGAGATCAAGCAGCTCCTCATCGACTTCCTTAAGGAAAGAGGACTGGAACTGTCCGAAGAAAAGACCGTTATAACACACGTGAAGGGTGGATTTGACTTTCTTGGCTTCAACATACGGAAGTATGGCGGAACACTGCTAATCAAGCCATCAGCGAAAAGTCAGAAACGTTTCACGGAGAAACTGCACGAAGTTGTTTTCTCTAAGAAATCAACATCGCAGCAATCCTTGATAGCAGCCCTTAACCCCGTTCTTCGGGGGTGGGGCAACTACTATAGCCATGTAGTGAGCAAGGAAGTGTTCAGCAAGATGGACCACATACTGACGAGACAACTCATCAGGTGGTGCTACAGGAGGCATCCGAACAAGTCGAGAAGATGGAGGAAGGACAAATACTTCATCCGTGACGGGAAGATGGACTGGACGTTTGGCTATCATTATGAACTTGGTGGGGAATCCCACACGTTTAAACTGATGAAACTTGCCTGCATCCCCATTACCCGTCACATAAAGGTAAAAAGTGAAGCCAACCCCTTCGACACGGCTTGGGACGAATACTTCAAACAGAGGAAAGCGAGCTATCGCCGTACTCGGGCCGCAAGACCTGCGGCTTAAACTCTCTTTATTGGGATTGCGCCGCAAGGCGTATGAGCCGATTTGATTTTATGAGAATTAAATTTAGAATTATCGGAGCTGTATGCGGTGAAAGTCGCACGTACAGTTCTTAATGGGGAGAGCGGGGGCAACCCCGCCGACCTACATAACAAATACGTTTTAAACATTTAACCTTTTAAACAACAACAAACTAAACAGAAGAATATGAAGAAAATTGTTTTAGGCGTAATGGCTGTAGCCGCCTTAACTTTCACAGCATGTGGAAACAAGGCTCAGAAAGACAAGGCAGTGGCTGACTCTACTGCTACTGCAGAAACGACAGACTCTACTGCTGCCAGTACTAACGAGCTAGTGAAAATGCTCAATGAAAAACTGAATACGGGCGACCCTGTAGCTTTCCAACAGGCAATTGCTCAGACTAAGAAAAAACTCGCTGAATACATCAAACTGCATCCGGAACAGGCGAAGGAATATATCGCTCAAGTTCAATCGTATCTCAAACAAAACAAACAGCGCATCACTGAGCTCACCAAGAGTAGTAACCAAACTGTGGTAAGCGATGTGAACAATGCTGTGAACCAGTTGACTTCAGTTACTCCGGAACAAGTGGTTTCTTCTTTGAAGAGCACTGCTACCAATACTGCTACTGATGCTGCAAACACAGCAGTGGACGCTGCAAACGACGTGGCTACCAATGCAAAGAACGCTGCAGAAAACACAGTGAGCAATGCAAAAACTGCTGCCGCCAATACAGTAAACAAAGCTAAGCAGGATGCTGCCAACAAGGTGAGCGAAACAAAACAGAAAGCTAAGGACAAAGCCAATGAGCATATCAACAAAGCACAGAAGAAAGCAAATGATGCTGTAAACAAAGCTGCTAGTGACGTGTCTAAATCGCTTGGACTGTAAAGAAGACAGAATTATAATATTTATTGAGAGAGAGAATTTTTTTAAAGGAGAAAAGTACGGAGCGCCCTGGCGCAAACAATAATACTTTTCTCCTTTGTTTTTTTACAGGATGAAACGCACGATTCGTTGAATATATTTGGGAATTGAGATGACATAGATTAAATTTGCATCCAATTAACAGAAAATGTGCAATGAACGAAACGCTTTCTAGAAAGAAAACAAGTAGGAACTGGATGAAAGGACAAACAAAACCGGAAGCCATCAGTTACCTGGCGATATGGGCAATTTTGTTCATCGCGCCTGTACTTACTTTATATGTAGAAAGCAAGCAGGCCATGGTAGATTCTTTTTCTTGGAATCCGGTATTCTTCGTCTGGCGGGAATATATACCTTTCCTCATCATCTTCATTATACATAATTACGTATTGGCACCCATTCTCATCTATCAGCACAAGCGAGCTCTGTACACGGGTCTAATAGCTGCCATCATCATACTGTTTGCTGTAATACAATGCACATCCAGACCTGATTTTGAGAAGATTTCTTATGGTAAGCCAATGAGAAATGAGATAACTATGAGAGGTAAAATTCCACTGGGAAAAGCACCGAAAAGAATGGAACCTAAAGACATCGGAATGGATGATGCGGGACCTGATGCCATGGGGCCTGACGGTATGGGACCTGGAGACATGAGCAAAGCCGGTCCAGACAGAAAGGATATGGGAGCACGGGAACATCACCCGCCTGTCATATTCGGACAACATGACATTGTCAAGATTATCATTCTCATCATGATGCTTGGCATGAATCTGGGAGTGAAACTTTATATCAAATCCATACAGGATCGCAAACATATCAAAGATATGGAGAAACGGGGACTGGAACAACAACTGGAATATCTAAAATATCAGATTAACCCTCACTTCCTCATGAATACGCTCAACAATATCCATGCGTTGGTGGACATAGATCAAGAGAAGGCCAAAAGCACCATTGTGGAACTATCCA
Source organism: Prevotella sp. (assembly GCA_036796635.1). GTDB lineage: Bacteria > Bacteroidota > Bacteroidia > Bacteroidales > Bacteroidaceae > Prevotella. The sequence continues at coordinate 4,035 of DAIRCP010000032.1, forward strand.
AAATGCTGCGGTTCATGCTCTATGAAGGCGACAAGAGAGGGGTGCCACTGGGAAGGGAAATGGAATTCATCAACACTTACATCACCCTGATGAAACTTCGATACACCGACAAGGTGAAGATAAGCCTCTCACTACCAGAACTGCCACCAGACAAGATGATTCCTCCGCTGATGCTCATCACTTTCATCGAGAATGCCTTCAAACATGGAGTGAGTTATCAACGTGACACCTTCATCGGCGTCAACATTGAAACCTCTGAGAATGAATTGAAATTCACCTGCAGAAACACTAAAAAAGAAGCCAAGGATGAAGACAAGCACGGGGGAGTGGGACTAAAAAATGTAAAACAACGACTAAACTTGATATATGGAGATAACTATACACTGAACATCAATGATAATACGGAAACGTACAACGTGGAATTAACAATACCCATCTAAATAAAACAATAGAATATGATAAGATGTCTAGCTATTGACGATGAGCCGCTCGCACTGCAACAAATCAGTGTTTATATAGGGAAGGTAGATTTCCTGGAGCTGGCCGGAGCCTGTCAGAGTGCACTGGAAGCGAAAAAAATCATGGAGGAAGACTCTATAGATGCAATCTTCTGTGATATCAATATGCCCGACCTAAACGGTATGGACTTTATCAAGTCGCTGGCTGCACCGCCAATGGTGGTGTTTACCACAGCATACTCGGAATATGCCGTGGACGGATATAAGGTGGATGCCGTGGACTACCTGCTGAAACCCTTTGGACTGGATGACTTCAAACGGGCTGCCAACAAACTGAAGGAACGTTACAATCTGGAGAAGCTGGCAGAATCAGCCTCTCACGCTACCCCATCCATTGCCTCCATGCCTGAAATCAGTGGTGGAATCAATACGGACGATAAAGACTCCATCTTCGTGAAGACAGAATATAAGGTGGTGCGAATCAGTATCAGTGAAATACGATACATAGAGGGAATGAGTGAATATCTGCGTATCTTCATGGAGGATCAAAAGAAACCCATCATCATCCTGCTGTCCATGAAGAAGATGGAAGAGCGACTGCCTGCTAACTTTATGCGCATACACCGCTCATATATCGTAAATCTGAAGAAGATACAGGAAGTAAACAAAAACCGTATCATCATGGATGCAGACACTTATCTGCCCATAGGTGATATGTACAAGGACACTTTCAACAGTTATTTGGAAAGTAGATTCCTTGGCAGGTTCAAGGGATAAAAATATATTAGGTGAAAGAGAGAAATCAGGATAACATCTACAGGGGGTATTTGGCCGAAGTATCTCGTATGACAAGTTGCTGCGGTACAATCTTCTTGTAGATTTTCTCGTCGCCATTGATATTGTTTAATAACAGGCGACAGGCGGTAGAACCCATCAGACTGCTTTGGTCCACAATAGCGGAAAGGCGAGGCGTAACATATTCGGTATGCACATCGTCTGTGAATCCAATCAGTGCCACATCATCGGGTATACGCAACTTGAGCTGCTTGATGGCCGCAAAAGCTGCAAATGTGATAATATCATTGAAGGCAAGTATGGCATCCGGACGATCAGGACGTAGGAGCATCTGTACAGTAGCTTCCAACGCCACCTGATAATCGATGGGACCGCATGCTACCAAATCTCTGTCAATTGCTATGCGATTCTCACGTAGAGCCTCCAGATACCCGTGTTTACGCCGACGCACCATATCCAAGTGATTAGGCCCTCCCACAAAGGCAATACGTCTACTACCCGTATCTATCAGATGCTGGGTAGCGAGTTGGGCAGCCTCATCACCATTGGCGGTAACAGATGAGAATATATCCGTAAGACACGTCCTACCGAAGAATACCAAAGGAATACCCATATCTGCTATCTCCTGAAAATGGGAATAATCGGTGGTGCTTTGCGCCAGACAGGCAATAATGCCTTCCACATGCATGCCAATGAAGTTGTCTATCGCCTTGGACTCCGCCATGAAGTCCTCATGACTATTGGCACTGATTACTGAATAACCGGCTTTCTCAGCCTCAGCCTCTATACCATCAAGTACGGAAGAGTAATAGTGAGTAACCAGATTGGGCACTACCACACCTATCACTTTGGGAGACTCCCTGCGAAGACTCTGTGCAAAAGGATTGGGACGGTAATTGAGTTCTTTGGCCAATGCCTTGACACGTGCCTGCATCTCCTGACCTATTTCCGGAGAATTACGCAGAGCACGACTCACCGTGGCGATACTCACGCCCAAACGCTGAGCCAAATCCTTCAATGATGTACGTTTATTTACTGGCATATTGCTTCAAATTGTAAGATAGCGAATAATAAGTTGATGCAAAGGTACTGAAAATCATCGATACGCGCAAACGTTTACGTTTGTTTTTTATCAAAAAAGTGAATAATCTTAGAAGATACTGCTTATCTTTGCATTACGAATTCAGAATGAGTAATGAATAGTTGATAATAAGTTAGTTAGAAAACGGAGGATTAAAATTGTCGGGAGACACTTTTAATCCTTTTTTATTTCCACTTATTATTCCTTTTCTCTTTTAAATATAATACTCTGCGGAATCCACCAGTCCGGCTCTTAATGCATACTTGGTGGCTTCATGAATATTATTAACGCCCAGTTTGCGGAATATATTCTTTCGGTGGGTATTGATGGTATGAAAACTGGAGAAACGCTTCTCTGCTATTTCCTTTGTGGTCATACCCAGGGCTATATCCTTAAGTATCTCTGTCTCAGTGGGTGTGAGTTTCACCTCCTCAATGGTTTCTGTCATGCTAGGAGCCAGTAGCATCTCTGCAATGTGCTGACCGATGAAGCGCTGTCCATTAAGTGCATATTTGATACAGGCATGAATTTCTGACAAAGGAGATTCCTTGAGTATCACACTGAACTGACTTCCGAGTGCCAGTATCTGTCGCACGAAATCAATGCTCAAGTCTACACTGAACAATATCCAATGTACCCGAGGAAAACGAAGGGAGAGTATTTGCAGCTCATTCACATCATTAATGTCAAAAAGTGTGTAGTCGAGTATCACCACTGACTCTTTATGCTCTTGGAGTATCTCCATCAGCGTAGCTTTGTCTGAGGCGGAAGAACATTCCACTGCTATCTGTCCACAGACAAACATCAGTCCTGCCCGTGTGATATCCTGTGTATCTGCTAATATGACGTAATCCATATCCTACTATTTTTTGTTTTTGTGTTGTGTTTGATTCTACTAGAATTTCATACTGAACTTGACGCGAATGCCCTGTTTGGTTGCTGTGGGCAGATTCAGATAAGTGAGTCGGCGTACATATTCTATATGGAAGAAGCGGAATACATTATGGAAACCGGCTATCAGTTCCACGTATCCTTTATGGGGGTCCATAATGTTGCTACCATCCGGGAATACCATGAGCGTATTACTTCTCGCATTACCGGACAAGTAAGGATTGTTTTTGTCTGACAGGTCGCCCCAAAGTGCCTTCACTCCTATATATTCACGCCACTTGAGTCTGCGTACAAGCGGTATGCGATTGAGTATCTTTCCATTCAGGTCCCATGTGACGTCTGCTGATGCATAACGGTCATTCAGAAACTCCATGTTATTGATAAGACAGAAGGTGCGGTCCTGTATGACATAAGATAGACAGGTATTGGGCATGATAAGCAATGGGAAAGGCACCTGATTCCACTGAATTCCTCCTGCCACATTCACATCCAACTTACCCCAGCTCTTCATCCAAAGGCGTTTGAAGAAGGATGCTTCAGTGAAATTATAGCGATACTGTCCACCTAGAAATCCATTAAAACCGATGGTATGACTGAGGGTAAGCACCGGTGCATCGAGATTGATAGGCCGACGGTGCTGCTTGGTATTGATGAACTTCTCGCCTGGTGCATAGCGCAGAGTGAGAGACAGTTCGGTGGTGCGGATTTTCAATGGGTCACCAGCAGTCATACTGTTCTGCTGGGAGAGCGGCACGAAGTGGAGTTCACCACAGGCTTCATTCTCTTCCGTTTTCAGTTGGAGTGTGGTACGGAGTCCGAACTCCTCCTCCCGTTCCAGTTTTAGTTGTTGACGGTTATAAAACATCATCTTGTTCACCTTTGCCCATTTGAATGCAGTGAACACGTTATCCTTATCTGTACTCAGAAACTTGTCTGACGGTGAGCACACATCGTACGTACTAGAGAATGTGATATTGCGCAGAGGATATTCCGAAGGTAGATACTCCTTAGAATTGAAAGAGTAAATAACTTCCCCTTTATAATAATCCTTATGGCTCTTCCACCCATGGGCATAGTATCCCTTGATAAACAGGTGCGAATTGAGATTGGCAGTGGTCTGGGCACTGAGTCTGGTACGAATACCATCAATAAAATTACTGCTTACGAGAGTGTTCACTGGACCGATATCCACCTTACTGGGGTGATTTCTGTCTCCTGTCTCCACAAAGTTTTCCACCAGCAGTTTCATTCCCTGTAAAATTAGTTTGTAATGTCCCTGCTGCTCTATGCCATTCACGAAATCGTCCATACTCTGTTCGCTTCTAGTCAGGTCCACCTGTCTGTACTTCTGCCAGAATCCCTGGTCGCGGTTCTTGGCTTCCATTTCCAATTGGGGATTGCGCTTACCCTTGAACAGACGGCTGGGGAGCGAATCAAAGGCATGGTCAGTGATACGCGTATTACGGATGACGATAGCCTTACTGAAGAAATCGAAGAGGGTGAGTTCCATCACCATATCATCGGTAGTAAGCACCCATTCGCCATTGTTCAGACGAGTATACTCCTGATTAACTTTCAACCCATCCACAAAGTTCACATCCGACTTTTTTGGCAGTGTCAATTCACATCGCTTCACCTGATAGGTAGAATCATCGAGGATATATACATCACCACGGAAGCCAAAGTCCTGCTGATTGTTGGGAAGAAAATGTACCTGTATACATCGGTCTGCACCCACATTCAGGGTATCCACGATATAGAATCGGTAGAAGTTAATAGCATCTTTGCTGAGAGGAGATGTAAAGGGATGCTGTAACAGACGTATCTGATCGTCATAAATGTCCACATCGGTAAAGAAGTCCTTCATCACCTCATCCAGCATTTCTCCTGTCTGAAACAGATGATTCAGCCCTTCAGAACGTTCACCCTTGATAATGTCCTTCACACTGTGAGGCGACTTGCGGTAGACATGCTGTGTCACCGTCTCATTCACATTTATAGGCAGAATGAGTTTGTTGTTATAGGGACATACTTCCATCTGCTGAATCATCCATGGTTTAGAAAAGATGCCCTTTTCCAAATCAGGTCCCTGGATATCATTGGCAGCCAGTGTTATCTTCTGATATTTATTATACTGATAATAGTCATGGTTTTCCAATCGCGACTTCTTCTTGGCCGCAATCACCTTCCTCATCAGTTCCACAGCTGGATTGTTCTTTCGGCTATAGTGTGACGTCTTGGACTTGACAATGACTTCCCACACATTGTAAGTTCGATTATACCACTTAGTGGTATCCCTATCAGTGCTTCTGTTTTGCTGGGCAAAAGTAGGCAGGACCACCCCCGGCAACCAGAGCAATATGAAAACAATCTGCTTTATTTGCATTCAATATATTTACGACGCATCTCGGCACAAAGCGACTCATGCGTACGATGCATATAAACGAACAACGTGGTGAGCACGACAATCTCAAACAGCGGATATAGAAATGGGAGATTCAGCAGCGCTGAGATATAAAGTGCGATGGCACGTACGTTGTAAGTAAGAATATTTGTATACTTCATCAGAGGACGTGACCCCTTACGGAAGTCCTCGCGTAACTCCTGCGGATAATTCTCCACTCCACCATATTTCGCTGTCAACTCTTTAGAGAGTTTCTGAAACTGAGGACTCATCTTCTCCTGAGTCTTACAGTAGTTGGCATAATTATAATAGAACGCGCGACCCCAAAAGGCACCCTTTTTGGGTAGTCCCTCATAGATGGCACGCTGAGAGACATAATTGTCCAGTTCACTGCCTTCCTTCCCCAAGAGGAAATAGAGGTGTATCTGACGGTAATAATCCGCCAATGCACTCTGACGACTGTGACAGAGAATACCAGCCACAGCACACAAGAGGAATCCGTAGATACCCCAATTGATATCAGTGAATGGGATAAACTGGTTCCACAGACGGAAGATAATAGCCAGATAGATACAGACAAACCACATATCGGATGCAAATCCATCGAGCATTCGTCCTATCAGTGTCTTCTTGCCAGTAATACGAGCCATCTGGCCGTCTGTAGAATCGCACAAATCGGCAAATATTAGCAGTACGCAGGCCAGGATATTATGTCCCAAGTCTGTGAAGTAGAAATTATAACCTGCTGCCATACCCAGAAACATACCAATGATGGTCACGACATTGGGATGCACATTGAGTTTCATCCAAAACATGGCAAATAAGAGTCCTACGGGGCGTGTAAAATGTACATCAAGCCACTCTTCTGTGTCTGATGATTTGAAAGATTGCTGTAATAATTGCTTAAAATTAGACATACTGTTCTGCTTTATGTAGGTCGCTGGCATGATCGATGTCGAAAACCTGGTTGAATGAATAGGCCTGGAGTGTACGGCCGTCAGTGATAAGGGTGCGCTGGAAATTGCGCATTCTGCTTTCGCCATGCTCTATGCATTGATGAAGTGTGGCAATGGTATTGGAGTGCAGACCGTATATTCCGGCTGAAATGTAGGTGCAGGTATCCGAAGCATCAAAGAATCCAGTGATGCGCATATCGGTATCTGTACCTACCCAGAGCGGTTTCTCATCGTCCACATAACTGGTAACCCCCATGAGACCGTCGCCCGTTGTCTGTTCGAATGCCTTCACATAATCAGCAAACTCCTGTTCACGGAAGATGGTATCCACGGTTGTCAAGATAAATGGTCCATCACTGAGCCACTTACTGATTTCATAGAAACTGTGCATGGAACTGGGTGTTGACTTGACCAGGAAACGGAGTGGAACAGGACGCCCCTTGATACCGTCACGCTGTAATTCATTCAGATGCTGAGCTACCAAGGTAGTACGGTCATTACATATCACTACAATTTCTTCAGGGTCGTGCTGCATAAAAATGCGGATAAGTCGGTCGATGAGCGCCTCACCGTGAAGCTGTACCAACGGTTTGGGCGCATCTATGCCTTCTGCTGCCAGTCGGCTACCTTCACCTGCTGCTATAATTGCAAATTTCATTGTTATCTCTGTCTTTTATGTTTTAGTTCGTTTTCATCATTACACCAAGAGGTCTTCCAGGCAGGTGATGATGCTGTCGGGCACCGATTCATCCACGGGGTCATCTGTCCACCCCTCACTGCGGAGCCACACAGTCTGACAACCTATTTTCCGAGCTGGCATGATATCCTTGGATATGCTATCACCTACCACGGTCACTTCGTGTGCGGGAAGATGTAAGGCATCTACGCCCAACTGGAAGATGGCCGGGTCGGGCTTGCGCATACCCACTACTGCTGACTCTATCACAGATGTAAAACAGTCGGCAAGTCCAAACTCTGATAATATAACGTGTATGTTTCCATAAAAATTGCTCACAAGCACCAAAGAATACTGCTGAGCTAACTGTCTGAGAACAACTGCACTCTTAGCGGTATACTCAGCAGCTACATTCCAGGCTGAATTCACCAGGGGGTCATGATATTGCATCAGTGATGGCTGCTGCAACATATCCACCAGATATTCCAGTTCTATACGTAACTTAGCATCCAGTGTCTCCCGGAAAGAATAGGAACTCTGTATGATGGGGGTCTTGCCTAATGTACGTTCTGCATGCACATAAGCCTCACGGAACTGCTCTTCACTTACAGGCACACCCGCTTGCTGATAGAGCCGTCCCAACAATCGTCCCCAATGCTGTCCACCGGTATCCAGTGTACCTCCATAATCAAATATGTATCCTCTTGTCATGATCCTTTCTTTATTTATATATCAGACTAGCTATTGCTTCTGCTGCATCTTCACGGCAGCGGGAGAAGCTGGGCCAGTCATTGAAGTCTATCAGATGGAAAGAGCCGTCTGCATGTACCACAGCATCTCCTCCATATACCAAAGCACCGGTAAGCATCGCCACCTTGGTGGTTTCTGCCTGTAAGGCTGCCACATCAAAATTATAATGATGAGCTATGCCATTCACCCCTTCTTGTCCAAACTTGCTGCGGCCGCCGTCACTGGGATAATAATGGCGAAAAAAGGAAGTGCCTGCCACGCCATAGAATTTCACCACATCACCCAACTGGTGCGCACTGATGTCCAGATCCGTCATGCCACGTTCACGGAAGCGCTGCATCTGTACGGATAATTGTCGGCGATCTGCACAGAACACCACATCATCTATACTTTCAGCACTGCCAGCTCCTCTCTTGAGCCAATATCCATTGGACCCTTCCTGTGGAGCTACCCGCAAGTGATGGGTACGCAACAAGTCATTGAGCGCACTGCGATGACAGCAAAGCGTAATACTCGCCGAACTGTTTATCACGCGGCATGGAGCCGTCTCCAGCATCCGCAGTGTATGGGGCAGTCGCCCCATAGTCAGCACGGCACTTGTTGACAACAAATCAGGTTCATCTTCCAATTCTGTTTCCAACCACTTTTCTATCAAAAAAGAATGCGCCTCAAGGCGCTCACATACCGCATCCATTATATCCCGGTCCACTTGCACCGAGTTAGGGGAAAACCGCGGTGCCCTATATATCGCTAAAACTACCTGTTGCTGCATCAGTCATTAACTTATTCCTAACTCTACCCAAAATTTAGATCCTTCACCTACCTGAGAATCCACACCTATCTGTGCACCGATACTCAGTGCATAAGAAAGGCAGATACTCAGACCTAATCCGATACCTTGTTCAAAGTCATCGAGTTTCACGAATCGCTCGAATATTCGTTCCTGGTCATTCTCAGGAATACCCCTTCCAGTATCCCGCACCCATACCCTTACGAGTGAAGCGCTTTGAAAATGGAAACCTACTGTGACATTGCCGCTGTCGGTAAACTTAAAGGCATTGACTAAAAAATGATTCAATATATCATAAAGTCGATTACGGTCCGTATGCACCACCAGTGACTTGTCAGGTATTTCTGTGAGAATAGACAACTTTGACGATGGATTTTCATGTTTGAAGTGATTCACCAGTTCATCCAGCATATCACTCAGATTGAAGTCAGCCAGCTGTATTTTGGATTGTCCTGCCTCTATCTTGGAGATATTCATCATATCATCAAATATATGGAGGAGCTGCTCATTATTATCATCGATGATGCCAATCAACTTATTACGTTCCTCGTCATCCATCACGGTAGGCAGCACATGGGAGAATCCCACAATGGCATTCAGCGGGGTACGGACCTCATGACTGATGTTGGCAATGAAATGTGTTTTCAAACGGTCACTCTCTTCGGCACGGTTGCGCGCTCTGATGAGTTCATCCTCCTGTTTCTTCTGCTCGTCTATCCTGGATGAGGTACCCACTATTTCCATGGCTTTCCCTGTCTCATCACGCTCAGAGACAGTCATATAACTCTCCGCCCAAAACATACGGTCACTGTGCCAGCCACGAATCTGATATTGGATAAAAAACTCATCCAGTGCATTGGAACAAAGTTTCTCTATACCTTCATCCAAGCGGTCACGGTCCCACGGTGCTATATGCCGTTTGATTTCTTCGAAAGGAGTATCGGGTGGAGGTGTTGCACCATTGGCGCTGATACGATAATCATTCTCAAATGTAATGGTTCCTGTAGCCAGATTCATACGCCAGGTGGCCAAATGCATGGTTTTTAGCACCAATTCATGCTCAATGTCATGATGCTTCTGAGTATTTAGGTAGAAATGCTCCTGAGAGAGGCTGCGGTATTGCATGACATAATGCAACAACAGCCACGTAAGTACTACTACAGCCACGATGACCAACATCCACAACAGGATGTCTGTATGTATATGTAATGCAGAAAAACAGAAAACTTTTATACTCATAAGCGGGGGCAAGAAGGTAACTTCTGACTACAAAATTACACAAAAAATTTGGAATAATGAAAAAAACGCCTAATTATTTTTCAAATTCGGGCTATTTTGACTACCTTTGCAGCAGCAACGACAAATAAAATGGAACAAGAATTTGAATTAATCGCCAAAACCTTCATGGGCCTAGAGCCTGTTTTGACGAAAGAACTGACACAACTGGGTGCAAACAACGTACAGATGGGACGACGCATGGTGTCGTTCACTGGTGATAAGGAAATGATGTACCGTGCAAATTTCCAGCTGCATACGGCCATACGAATTCTAAAACCTATCCGGCATTTTAAAGCGAACAGCGCTGACGATGTGTACGAGGAGGTCAAGAAGATTGACTGGACCGAATACCTGGATCTCAACAAAACTTTCTCGGTAGACTCTGTGGTATTCTCTGAAGAATTCCGCCATTCCAAGTTTGTATCTTACAAAGTGAAGGATGCTATCGTAGATCAGTTTCGCGAGAAGACGGGTAACCGCCCGAATATCAGCGTGTCCAATCCGGACATCCGTCTGAATATGCACATCGCTGAAGATGACTGTACATTGAGTCTGGATTCCAGTGGCGAGTCTCTGCACCGCAGAGGTTATCGTCAGGAAAGTGTAGAAGCTCCACTGAATGAGGTCTTGGCTGCCGGTATGATTATGATGACCGGATGGCATGGAGAAACTGATTTCATTGATCCTATGTGTGGTAGCGGTACACTGCTTATTGAGGCTGCGCTCATCGCACGTAATATGGCACCGGGTGTCTTCCGTCAGGGATATGCCTTCGAAAAATGGCCGGACTATGATGCTGAAATGTTCGACCGCATCTACAATGATGAGTCTCAGGAACGCGAATTCGAGCATCATATTTATGGTTATGACATAGATATCAAAGCTGTTAATACGGCTCGCCTCAATGTGAAGGCTGCCGGACTTACCAAGGATATTACGATTGAGGAAGCTGACTTCAAAAATTTCACGCAACCTGCTCAGAAGAGTATCATCGTGATGAATCCTCCTTATGGCGAACGCATCTCTACGCCAGACCTGCTGGGTACTTACCGCATGATTGGCGAGCGCCTCAAGCATCAGTTCCTCGATAATGAAGCATGGATACTGAGTTATCGCGAGGAATGCTTCGAACAGATCGGTCTGAAACCAAGCATCAAGATTCCCGTATACAATGGTTCTCTGGAATGCGAATTCCGCAAATACCAAATTTTCGATGGTAAGCTGAAGGAATTCAGACAGGAAGGCGGCATTGTTAAGACAGAAGAGGAAAAACGCCAGATGGGCGAAAAACATCGCTTCAAGAAGGAAAGGGATTTCAAAAAACGCCTGGATGAGCGTGAAGAAAATGAGGATGCTGATATCCGTTCCTTCAAATTCTTATCACTCAACAAAGATAGAGGTGGAGATTTCCGCAGTCGAAGAGACGGCGATTCCAGAGGTAGAGAAGGTGGAGACTTCAGAGGTAGAGACCGCAGAGAAGG
>DAIRCP010000032.1:15694-31224 GCA_036796635.1 Prevotella sp.
GCAGAGACCGCAGAGAAGGAGGAGACTTCAGAAGCAGAGACCGCAGAGAAGGAGGAGACTTCCGTGATAAAAACAAAGGTGGTCATGAGCGTTTCGACCGGAGTGGAGGAAAGAAATTCACAAAAGGTGGCAGGGAAAGCCACGGAAATTACAGACATGATGACAAAGAATAATCATACTAAAACAGGTAGCCACCGTAAGGTAGGCTACCTCTTGGTTTTGTTACTATCTACCGTTTTTTTGACGATGCACGCACAAAATAAGCTATTCACACTGGAAGATCTCAATTTTGGAGGCAGAAACGCCTTCAGACTGAAACCACAGAATATGTTCCTCACTTGGTGGGGTAAGAATCTTATGCAGTGTGATGCTGAACAGGGTCTGACCGTCAACAAGAAGACTGGTAAGTCTGCAGTGGTATTCACGCTCGATGACATCAACGCCCAACTCAAGGGTGATACGCTGCACAGTGCGATGGATGCCACATATCCTTATGCTGACCAACCCTTCGTGAAACTGGAATCCAGCAGAAACTGTGTACTCTATGATTTCAAAAAGAAAAAGATAGTTTGGCAACAGTCCCTGCAGAATACCATTCAGGCTTCTGATTGGAATGCCACCTCACGGGCATTGGCTTATGTAAATGATAACCAGTTATACGTAACTGACAAGGACGGAAAAACCACCCAGCTCACTCACGACGGCAGCAGAGAGATAGTCTATGGACGCTCAGTCCACCGTGATGAGTTCGGTATCAGCGGCGGTCTGTTTTGGAGCCCCGACGGTAAACAGTTAGCTTTCTACCGGATGGACCAGAGCATGGTGGCTGATTATCCACAGGTGAATATTGATACCCGTGAAGCTGCTTACGAACCTGACAAGTACCCGATGGCAGGCATGACCAGCCACAAGGTGACTGTCGGCGTGTATGATATGCAGACCGGAAAAACAGTTTATCTGAAGGCAGGCGACCCTACAGACCGTTACTTCACCAATATCGCGTGGAGTCCCGACAGCAAGACCATCTATATTTTCGAGCTCAATCGTGACCAGAACGACTGCAGACTGGTGAGTTACAATGCCGCTGACGGTAACAAGACAGCGGAACTCTATCGCGAAACCGACAGTAAATATGTGGAACCACTCCACCCTATCATGTTTCTGCCCTGGGACCACACCAAGTTTATCATACAGAGTCAGAAGGATGGTTACAACCATCTATACCTATTTAATATAAAGGGAGAACAAATCAAGCAGATTACTTCTGGCAAATGGGTAGTGATGGACTTCCTGGGATTCAATACCAAGCATAAGGCCATCATCTATCAGAGCAATGAGGCCAGTCCTATCCAAAAGAACACCTGGATAGTGGACATCCAGACAGGCAAACGGGCGCTCATGGATTCAGGTGATGGATGGCATACTGCCCAGATAAGCACAGACGGACAGTATATCGCCGACAATTATACCACACCTACCGTACCCCGCAACATAGCCTTGACCAACACAGACAATGGACAGCGCACCATGCTGCTCCAGGCTGCCAACCCATGGAAAGACTATGTGTCACCTATCTTCGAATGCGGCACACTGAAAGCTGCCGACGGCGTAACCGACCTGTATTACAGAATGGTGAAACCAGCCGACTTCAACCCGAAGAAAAAATATCCCACCATCGTCTATGTATATGGCGGTCCTCATGCCCACAACGTGGATGCATCCTGGCATTACGGCAGTCGCTCATGGGAAACCTACATGGCACAGAAGGGATATATCCTCTTTATTATAGATAACAGAGGAAGCGAGAACCGCGGACGTGACTTCGAACAGGTAACCTTCCGCCAGTTAGGTCAGATAGAGATGAAGGACCAGATGAAAGGTGTGGATTATCTCCGCTCACTTCCTTACGTGGATATGAACCGTCTGGGCATACACGGATGGAGTTTCGGTGGATTCATGACCATCTCTCTGATGACCAACTATCCCGATGTATTCAAGGTGGGCGTAGCCGGTGGTCCTGTCATCGACTGGAAATGGTACGAAGTGATGTATGGCGAACGCTATATGGATACCCCGCAGACCAATCCCGAGGGATATGCCAAGACCTCCCTTCTCAGCAAGGCCAAAGACCTGAAGGGACGTCTGCAAATCATCATCGGTTATAATGATGCCACCGTAGTTCCGCAGCACTGTCTGTCATTCCTCAAGGCATGTATCGAGGCAGGTACACAGCCCGACTTCTTCGTATATCCCGGAGAGCCCCATAATATGCGCGGGCATCAGAGTGTGCACTTGCATGAGCGAATCACCCGCTATTTCGATGACTATCTGAAATAAGAGACAACAACTTACAAAAATTAAATATAGACCATAACGATGAAGATATTACTGTTAGGTTCAGGCGGACGCGAGCATGCACTAGCCTGGAAGATTGCACAAAGCAAGAAATGTAGCCAACTGTTTATTGCTCCTGGTAATGCAGGTACTTCTAACGTCGGCAAGAATGTAGCTATCAAGGCAGATGACTTTGAGGCACTCAAGAAATTCTGCGTTGATGAGAAGGTAGACATGGTCATTGTAGGCCCCGAAGACCCATTGGTAAAGGGCATTTACGATGATTTCAAGCAGGACAGTCGTACGGCAAAGATTCCAGTCGTTGGCCCATCCAAGGCAGGAGCGGTACTGGAAGGTTCCAAGGACTTCGCCAAAGGATTCATGCAGCGTCATCATATTCCCACAGCAGCCTATCACACCTTCGATGGCACCACCCTCGAGGAAGGTCTCAAGTTTCTGGAGACACTCCAGGCTCCTTACGTACTCAAGGCTGATGGTCTGTGTGCAGGTAAGGGTGTACTGATACTCCCCACGCTGGACGAAGCCAAGAAGGAACTCCGGGAGATGCTGAGCGGTATGTTCGGCAATGCTTCCGCCCAGGTAGTAATTGAGGAATTCCTCAGCGGCATAGAATGTTCCGTATTCGTACTCACCGACGGCAAGCACTATAAGATACTCCCCGAAGCTAAGGATTACAAACGTATAGGCGAACATGACACAGGTCTGAACACCGGCGGAATGGGCAGCGTATCTCCAGTACCATTTGCCACCAAGGAATGGATGCAGAAGGTGGATGAACGCATCATTCGTCCTACCGTAGAGGGACTGGCGGAAGAGCATATCGACTATAAAGGATTCATCTTCTTCGGCCTTATCAATGTAGCCGGAGAGCCGATGGTCATCGAGTACAACTGCCGTATGGGCGACCCAGAGACAGAGAGCGTGATGCTGCGCCTGAAGAGCGACATCGTGGACCTGTTTGAAGGCGTAGCCCATGGCGATCTGGACAAGCGTGACATCGAGATTGACGAGCGTGCCGCTGTATGCGTCATGCTGGTAAGCGGTGGTTATCCCCAGGCATACCAGAAAGGTTATCCCATCAATGGTATCGACCGTGTGGAAGGCAGCATCGTCTTCCATAGTGGAACAGCAGTAAAAGACGAAAAAACAGTAACTAATGGCGGTCGCGTCATTGCAGTATCTTCATATGGTACCAATAAAGAGGAAGCACTGCAGAAGTCATTCCAGGAAGCTCAGAAGATAGATTTCCGGGATAAGTACTTCCGCCGCGATATCGGCCAGGATTTATAGAATGAAACGTTTACAGAATCGTATCGCTGAAAGCCGTATCGCCCTGCCTATAGTAGCATGCTATGCAGCGGCGATATGGTTGACAGGCGGACTGATCAGTCACGGGTGGTGGCTTCAGTTCGCATGTTTTGCGCTATCCACCTATCTGATGCTGGAACTCAACAACAGTAATGCTCTCATCCGCATCTACAGCCGAATGGTATCCTGTTCCTATCTGGCTCTCTGCTCCGCAGCCTGTTTTCTGTTCAGTTCCCTCACGGGAGGCATAGCGTCCTTCTTCATGATAGCCGCTATCTATCTGTTGTTCCGCACTTATCAGAACCGCAGTGCCATGGGTCTGTCCTTTTATGGATTTCTGTGCATCAGCATCGCCAGCATCCATTCTCCCGTGATGCTGTTTTACATCCCCTTCTTTTGGATTATGATGGCCATCAATCTGCGTTCCCTGAATATCCGCACCTTTGGTGCCACGATACTGGGACTGCTGCTGCCCTATTGGTTTGTCTCCGTCTGGCTGTTCTATCATCAGCAGATGGAGTGGTTTGAGTCGCATTTCTCATCACTCATCACCTTTTCCTTCCACGGCACCTATCAGTCCATACCGGCATCCATCTGGATATACATCATGTTCATCACGGTGATAGCGCTCATTGGCATCATCCATTATCTCAACAACAGTTATCAGGACAAGATACGCATCCGCCTGCTCTTTGAGAGTTTCATCACGCTCGATATCGTGACGTTTGTCTTTCTCATATTGCAGCCCCAGCACTACGATATGCTGCTGCGCATCATCATTGCCAACACAGCACCACTGATAGGTCATTTCATTGCCCTGACGCACACCCGCTTCACCAATATCTCATTTTATCTGCTGATTATTACCACACTCATCCTCACCGCCTATAATTTATGGACGTATTCATTCAGTTTCTGATCAGTTACGGTTATTGGGGCATGCTCCTCAGCGCCTTCATAGCCGGAAGTATTCTTCCTTTCAGCAGCGAAGCTGTGATGTGGGGATTGCTGGCTGCGGGTCTTCATCCCTGGCCGCTCATCATTTACGGTTCCATAGGCAATGTGCTGGGCGGACTCTTCAACTATGGGATAGGACGCATGGGAAAACTGGAATGGATAGAGAAATACCTCCACGTGAAGAAGAAGGAACTGGACAGGGCCGAACGCTTCATGGCGGGAAGAGGTGCATGTATGGGTATCTTTGCTGCCCTGCCTGTACTGGGCGATGCCATCACCATTGCATTGGGACTGATGCGTGCCAACTTCCCCATCTCATTTATCAGTATGACCATCAGCAAGACGGTGAGATATGTGATTCTCATTGGGGCTGTCACAGGTTTCTCGTTCACGGGTTATGCACCGGGCACCTTCAGCGGTATCACGGGCACTCCCGCCAGTTCTGCAGCAAGCAGTGAGAAACCACGGATTACAGTGTCCATAGAACCATTGCGCTATTTCACTGAACAGATAGCAGGCAACCGATATAAGGTCACCACACTTGTTCCCGGCAACAGCAGTCCTGAGACTTATGAACCTACTGCCCAACAGATGATGGAGGTGAGCGAGAGCAAACTCTTCATCAAGGTGGGCAACCTGGGATTTGAACGCACATGGATAAAGAGGCTCCAGCAGAATGCTCCCGAAATCCGCATCGTAAATGCCAGTCAAGGCATCGCCACACCACACGATGACCCTCATACATGGACCAGCTGCCGCAATGCACATGTCATCGCCTGGAATATCTATCAGGCACTCGTCCGCCTGCATGCCAAGGATTCGCTCTATTACAAAGCCAACCTAGTTAGACTGGACGAAACCATCAGCGAGGTGGACAGCAGCATCCGCCAGCATACGTCAGGAAGCCATTCCAGGGCTTTCATCATCTATCATCCTGCACTCACCTACTTCGCCGCAGAATACGGCCTCAGGCAGTTTGCCATCGAGGAAGAGGGACGCGAACCCTCAGCCCAGCAACTGCAGACCCTCATCCAGCAGGCCAGGAGATACAGGATTCAGCTTCTCCTTGTACAGGAGCAGTTTTCCAATCGCAACACATCCATCATACAACAGAGTACCGGAGCCAGCATCAGAGACATCAATCCGCTTGCCTACAACTGGCCTCAGGAAATGAAGAAAATAGGAAATCTATTCAAGTAAAATGGTTACAATACAATTAGACCAGGTCACTGCAGGTTACAATGACCGTCCACAGATACGAGATATCAACCTCACCATAGCCGACGGCGACTTTCTGGGCATCACCGGACCAAACGGTGGCGGAAAGACCACCCTGCTGCGCGTGATTCTCGGACTTCTCCAACCAATGAAGGGCAGCATCCGTTATACCAGAGACGGCCAGGAAGTGAAGTATCTCCGCATGGGATACCTCCCTCAGTTCAGTGCCATAGACAGAGCCTTTCCCATCACTGTGGAGGAGATGATTATGCAGGGACTGCAAAAGGAGAAGTCACTCTTGGGCGGATACAATGACGAGCAGCGCAGGCGATGCCGTGCACTGATGGAGGAACTCCGACTGCAGACCAAAGCCCCGTGCGCCATCCGCCAGCTGAGCGGAGGTGAACTGCAGCGCGTGCTCTTCGCCAGAGCTGTGATAGGTCGCCCCGAAGTGCTCGTACTGGATGAGCCCAACACCTATTTCGACAAGCAGTACATCGAGGAGATTTACCAGCATATCGAGCAGGAAGCCAAGCATTCCACGGTCATCATGGTCAGCCATGACACCGACTATATAGAAAAGCATGCAAAGCGCATCATCACGATTCAGGAGACACTGGAAATTTCGCGTTAAAAAAAATGAAATCGTCCATTACTCCCTTGATTTGTATTACCTTTGCAGATTAAGTTTTTGAGATATTATAATACAAACAAAAATTATAGCACTAGAATGAAACAATTTAGATTAGTGGACAATATCCTCGGTTGGCTTACCTTCCTGGTAGCTGCCTTTGTGTATTGCTCTACCATTGAACCGACAGCCAGTTTCTGGGACTGTCCTGAGTTTATTTCTACGGCCTATAAGTTGGAGATCGGTCACCCGCCGGGGGCACCATTCTTTATGCTTACAGCCAATTTGTTCTCACAGTTTGTCAGCGACCCGTCACAGGTAGCCCGTATGGTCAACACGATGAGTGCCCTGCTTTCCGCAGCCACCATCCTGTTCCTTTTCTGGACCATCTCCCACTTGGTACGTCGCCTGCTCATCAATGACTGGAGTGAACTCACTACCACCAAGATGATAGCCATTGAGGGTTCCGCCCTTGTAGGTGCACTCATCTATACCTTCAGTGATACCTTCTGGTTCTCTGCAGTAGAGGGTGAGGTTTATGCCTATTCATCGGCATTCACCGCAGTAGTGTTCTGGCTGATTATGAAATGGGATGACCATGCAGACGAGCCTCACAGCGACCGCTGGCTGGTGCTCATCATGTATATGACGGGTCTGTCCATTGGTGTCCACCTGCTCAACCTGCTGTGTCTGCCGGCCATCGTGCTGGTATATTACTACCGCAAGTTTGCCAGCGATGATTCCAAGAAAGACCTGCGCGGTTCACTCATCGCCCTCGCCATCTCCATCGTCATATTGGCAGCAGTGCTTTATGGCGTCGTGCCTGGTATCGTCCAGGTAGGCGGATGGTTTGAGCTTTTCTTCGTCAACACACTGGGTTGTCCGTTCAATACGGGCGAGATTGTCTATATCGTCCTGCTCATCAGCAGCATGATCTGGGCCATCTACGAGACTCATAAGGATGATAACCAGAAGCGCGAGAATATCGCCTTCCTTACCTCCGTGGGCATGTTGGGTATCCCCTTCTATGGTCATGGCTGGAGCTCAGTAGTCATCGGTGTGGTGATACTCGCCATCCTGTGGTTTGTACTGCAGCGCCGTTACAACAAGCAGCCGCTCATCAGCGCCCGTATCAAGAATACCTCCCTCCTCTGCATGTTGATGCTGATGATAGGTTATTCCAGTTACGCACTGATTGTCATCCGCTCTTCTGCCAATCCTCCGATGGACCAGAACTCTCCTGAAGACATCTTCACTCTGGGCGATTACCTGGGCCGTGAACAGTACGGTCAGCGCCCGTTGCTCTACGGTCAGGCTTACACCTCTCAGGTTGCCCTGGAGAAAGACGGTGACATGTGCCGTCCTCAGATGACTACGGGTGCACCTGTATATCAGCGTAAGGACAAGGCTTCCAAGAATGAGAAAGACTCTTACTTCGTAGTCCGCACCAAGGACGAATACAAGTATGCGCAGAATATGCTCTTCCCACGTATGTACGACCAGGCTCACGCCGATGCATACGAGAGTTGGATGGGTGGTGTAGACGGTACCGACGTACCTTACGACCGCTGTGGCGAAATGATTAATGTCAAAGTACCTTCACAGTTGGAGAATATCCGCTTCTTCCTCTCTTATCAGTGCAACTTCATGTACTGGCGATACTTCATGTGGAACTTTGCCGGCCGTCAGAACGACCTTCAGGGCAATGGCGAACTGGAGCACGGCAACTGGATTACCGGTTTCTCCGGATTCGACAACTGGCGTCTGGGCGACCAGAACAAGCTGCCTGATGACCTCAAGGCCAACAAGGGACACAACGTATTCTACTGCATGCCGCTCATCCTCGGACTCCTGGGACTCTTCTGGCAGTCCATGCGCCGCAAGCAGGCAGGCATCCGCCAGTTCTGGGTAGTGTTCTTCCTGTTCTTCATGACAGGTCTTGCCATCGTCATCTATCTGAATCAGACGCCTATGCAGCCGCGTGAACGAGACTATGCCTATGCAGGTTCGTTCTATGCCTTTGCCATCTGGTGCGGTATGGGTGTGGCAGCCATCATCGATGAACTCACCCGCAGGGTCAAGGGACAGCATGTGCTGATTGCAGCCGTAGTCAGTCTCATCGCCCTCTTCGTACCTATACAGATGGGCTCACAGACCTGGGACGACCACGACCGCAGCGGCCGCTTCACCTGTCGTGACTTCGGTCAGAACTACCTGATGTCACTCCAGAAGGAAGGCAGTCCTATCATCTTCACCAATGGCGATAACGATACCTTCCCACTTTGGTACAATCAGGATGTGGAAGGCGTGCGCACCGATGCACGTGTCTGCAACCTCTCTTATCTGCAAACCGACTGGTATATCGACCAGATGCGCCGTCCTGCCTATAAGTCACCGTCAGTGCCGATAGACTGGAGCCGTCTGCTCTACTGTGCAGGTACCAACGAGTATGTACAGGTGAATCCTGCCATCAAGCAGAATATCATCGACCTCTACAAGACTTATCCTGACCAGGCACGCCAGATATTCGGCGACAAGCCGTTTGAGCTGAAGAACATCATCAAGCTCTGGGTACGCAATGAAGTGACACCCGAACAGCGCAAGATTATGCAGCTCCTCACCGGCGACGAGTCAGGCAATATCCACGTGATTCCTACTGATACCGTCTTCATGACCATCGATAAGAACGCCGTGAAGAAGAGCGGTATGATGATGGCAAGTGATACCATCCCCGACCACATGACTATCTCTCTGCAAGGCAAGAGCGCACTGTATAAGGGCGACCTGATGATGCTGGAGATGATCAGCCAGTGCAACTGGACCCGACCTATCTATGTGGCGCTCACCGTAGGAAGTGAGAACTACATGAACCTGGGCGACAACTTCGTACAGGAAGGTCTTGCCAACCGTATTACTCCATTCACCACCAATAAGCCAGGAGCCAAGAACTTCGATACCAAGCGTGCTTACGACAATCTGATGCACCGCTTCAAGTTTGGCGGTCTGAGCACCCGTGGCCTCTATATCGATGAGA
Organism: Prevotella sp.; assembly: GCA_036796635.1. Lineage (GTDB taxonomy): Bacteria > Bacteroidota > Bacteroidia > Bacteroidales > Bacteroidaceae > Prevotella. Next base: position 25,198 of record DAIRCP010000032.1, read on the forward strand.
CCGTGATGCGCATGTGCTATACCCACCGCCGTATCTTCATCCAGCTGGCACTCAACCTGCTCAATGAAGGCAAGAAGCAGCAGGCAGCACAGGTATTGGCCAAGGTGGACAAGGAGATACCGGAATACAATGTACCGGTAGACTTCTCGTCAGGTTCACTGGATGAAGCCCGCGTGTATGCAGCCCTCGGCAACAAAGCCAAGGCCTCCGCACTGGCTGGCAAACTGTGGACCAAGTCCACCCAGTATGTCAACTGGTATCTGAGTCTGGACGGCTCACGCTTCAGCAGCGCACAGAGTGATTGTATGTACCAATTCTATATCATGCAGCAGATAGCCCAGATAAGCAATGATATCGTGCCGGGCAGCGGACAGCAGCGCATGCGCCAGCTGGAGATGCTTGCCGACCAGTATCGTGCCAAGGGCGGAACATTCGGACAACAAGGACAATGATTATAGAACAACCCTCAATATGGTTGCGATGGTTATTCCCACGTGCAACCTGGAGAATGGACCGGAAGCAGAAGGTGGTATATCTCACCTTCGATGACGGTCCCATTCCCCAGGCTACACCGTTTATCCTGGAGACACTGGCCAAATTCGGCATTCATGCCACATTCTTTATGGTTGGTGACAACGTGCACAAGTATCCGGAACTCTATGAGCAGGTAGTGGCAGCCGGTCATCGTATCGGCAATCACACCTACAATCACTTCGGAGGTTTCAAGCATACAGTCCGCGCTTACACCAACAATGTAGAGCAGGCCAACCAACTGTTGCATACCAACCTGTTTCGTCCGCCTCATGGTGCCATGCGTTTCTCGCAGTACTTCTGGTTAGGACGCAGATATCGTATCGTCATGTGGGACTTGGTTACCCGCGACTATTCCAAGTGGATTACGGCAGAGGATATCGTAGCCAATGTGAAGCGTTATACGCGCAATGGCTCCATCATCACCTTCCACGATTCGCTCAAGAGCATAGAGAAGCTGCACACGGCCCTGCCGGAGTCCTTACAGTGGCTCAAGGATCAGGGCTATGCTTTCAAGGTGTTTGAATAAAGGGAATAGGTGTTTCGCTTTAAACAATAAAAAAAAGGCAGAAGGAATTTGCATTCCCTTTGCCTTTTTTATTGTCCCAGAACTTCAGTTTTACACAGCCTTGAAGCCTTTGGTGCTGATGGTGTGCATCACGTCGTGGATGTCCATCTCCTTGGCATTGTTCTGTAAGTGCAGGTCATTGAAACGCTTCATGGCGTCTTTTTCCTCGTCACTCTCCTGGTAACTCATTACTTTGTACTTAGCCAGTCCGATACCCAGCCCTATCAAGGCAAGCACTACTATGGCTATCATACAGATAATTTCGGGTGCTAACATATTCTTTATATTTTTATTTTGTTGATATGATCGGTTGTATGCGGTGCGGCATTCGCTCAGACGGTTATCTCGCCGCTGCCATAGCATCGGTGGTGGGCATCGTCATATACCACGCAGAACTGTCCCGGAGCCACGCCGTGTATCGGGTCCTTGCTGTGTATCAGCAGCCTCCCGTCGGCCAGAGTCTCCAGCGTGGCAGGATGATATTCCGGCGTATGGCGTATCTTGAATGTAATCTGCTGTGGCAGTTCGCTTGACGTGAGGTAATGGAAGTCATGCATGGGGAAATCGCTCTTGTAGGCAGTGTCTGGGTCGTAGCCATGCGCCACATACAGGATGTTGGCAGCCATGTCCTTCTTGATTACGAACCAGGGGCCACCGCCGAAGCCCAGTCCCTTGCGCTGTCCGATGGTATAAAACCACAGACCGCGGTGCTCACCTATCTTCTTGCCCGTCTCCAGTTCTATCACCTCGCCGGGATTGTCGCCCAGATATCTGCGGATATAATCATTGTAATTGATTTTACCCAGGAAGCAGATGCCCTGCGAATCCTTTCGGTGTGCATTCACCAGATGTTCGCGTTCAGCTATCTCCCTCACCTCATCCTTCATGTAGTGGCCGATGGGGAAGAGCGCCTTCTTCAGTTGCCAGTCGTATATCTGCGCCAGGAAGTCTGTCTGGTCCTTCACGGGGTCAGGACTGGTAGTGAGCCATTTCCGTCCGTCTATCCATTCCGTCTGCGCATAGTGTCCCGTAGCGATGAGGTCATAGTCATGACCCTTCTTCTCATCGAAGGCACCAAACTTGATGAGCCTGTTGCACATCACGTCAGGGTTGGGCGTAAATCCCGCCTTCACCTTATCCATGGTGTATCGGGTCACCTGGTTCCAATATTCCCGGTGGCAGTCCACCACCTGCAGCCTGCAGCCGTATTTATGAGCCACGGCCGTAGCCATCTCCAGGTCCTCCTCGCTGCTGCAGTCCCACTCCTCTTTTTCCTCTGGTCCTATCTTGATGTAGAAACAGTCGGGATGAAGCCCCAGCTTGGCGAGTTCATATACCACCACACTGCTGTCCACGCCGCCCGAGAGCAGCACAGCTATCCGCTTATCCTTTACTTCTTCTGGATTCATGGTGCAAAATTACAAAAAAATCGGCAAACGTATTACTTTTCCAGTGTAATATTTACGGCCACCATATCTTTGCGTCCTCGTTCGAGTTCGTAAGTCACCAGGTTGCCCGTCTTGATATTGTCGGGAGCATTGCTGATGTGGAAGAAATACTTGTTCACGGTGAGTTTGTCCTTGATGAAGCCGAATCCCTTTTCCTCATTGAAGAATTCCACCACTCCGTGCAGCGTAGGGTCTTCCTCCACCTTCTTAGGCGTAGCGATTTCGATGGAGTCCAGGTCTATCTCCTCCTTCTTTTCAGTCATATCCGGTGGCGTATCCACGATATTACCGTTGATGTCCACATAAGCTATCATGTCGTCCATCGAATTGCCACCATTGGCCTTTCGTTCTTCCTTACGGCGCTGCTTGTCCTTTTTCTTCTGTTGCTTTTGTTTTTCTACTTCTTTTTTTCTGTTTCCGATAAAACTACTTCCCATAGATTTTGATTTATTATTATTCCGTTATTGATTCTTGGTCAGGATATCTGTTTAGGCCGACTGACGTGAGATTATGTTCAACTTCTTGCCAGTCAATTTCTGTATGTCGCGCAGCATCACGCGTTCCTCAGAGGAACAGAAGGTGATGGCACTGCCCTTGTGTCCGGCACGTCCTGTACGTCCTATGCGGTGTACATAAGTCTCAGCCACGTCGGGCAGGTCGAAATTGATCACCTGCTGCAGATTGTCTATGTCGATGCCGCGGGCAGCGATGTCCGTGGCGATGATGACGTGTGTCTTGCCTGATTTGAAATTGTTGAGCGCACGCTGACGTGCATTCTGCGACTTGTTGCCGTGGATAGCATCGCACTGAATGCCGTTCTTGTTGAGGATACGTGCAATCTTGTCAGCGCCGTGCTTAGTGCGTGAGAATACCAGTGTGGAAGTCTGTCCCCTGTCCTTGAGCAGTTCCACGAGCAACTGGCATTTTTCAGGTTTCTCCACCATATACAGTCCCTGTCTGATAGTATCCACCACTGATGAAGCAGGAGCCACCTCCACCCTGACGGGCTTATAGAGGATGGTGCGCGAGAGTTCAGCGATGGCAGCCGGCATGGTAGCAGAGAAGAGCATGGTGTGCTTTCTCTTGGGCAGCAGCGGCAGTATGCGCTTGATGTCATGGATGAAACCCATGTCGAGCATACGGTCGGCCTCATCGAGCACGAAGTGCTTGATATCGTCCAGATGGATGAATCCCTGGTGGATGAGGTCCAGCAGACGCCCTGGAGTAGCCACCAGCACGTCAGTACCATTTTGTATCTGTCTCACCTGCGGGTTCTGGTTTACGCCACCGAAGATGACGGTATGTCTGAGTGCAGTATATCTGGCGTAATCCGTGAAGCATTCATCTATCTGGATAGCCAGTTCGCGTGTAGGCGTCAGGATGAGCGCCTGAATCTTATGTTGTTTTTTCTCGCCAGCGTCTTCAGTGAGCAGCTGGATGATAGGTATGGCGAAAGCAGCAGTTTTGCCGGTACCTGTCTGTGCGATGCCTATCAAGTCATGTTTCTGTAGTGCCACAGGTATCGCTTTAGCCTGTATAGGTGTTGGATTTTCATACTTTTTTTCAGTAAGAGCCTTCAATATAGGCTCTGAGATATTCAATTCTCTAAATGTCATAAATGTCTTTTTTAATATATAATACTTCCTCGACGGATGAAAAAAAGGTTATCCATCCGCAGTCAGCGTAAATATCATGATGGGAGAAGAGGGCTGCCAGTGCCCTGCACAATCAAGTTACGTTATCTGATAAGGCCCCATTGCATCAAAAACATCCTCATATTATTGTTTTTGGTACAGACAATGGCCCAAATTCGAGTGCAAAGATAACACTATTTTTTGAATAAAACTAATTTTATGAGTTTTTATTTGCATTTCTCGAATAATTGTTGTTAATTTGCAGCTGAATCAAGACCCAAGACAATCATGACCATCAAAAAAATCTTATTATTAGGTGTATTGGCAATTGCCACAGGCGTACTGGCACAGGAGCAGACGCAGATACCTGACAACAATGGAAAGTCGGCTGTCACGAAGGATACGGCCGAAGATCTCACTATCACGCAGACCCCGGAATATATCTATGTCTCCGTCCGGACATGGCCTGATGACCGCATTGTCTGCATCAAGGCGCTGGGCAAGGACAGCAGGCTCTATCCCAAGAAGATGAAGCTGGTGGAACTGGAGGGCTACGGCATGGTATCATTCATGCGTTGCTGCGATGAGCTGAAGGTATATCTGCCCAGGAAGATTGCCGGCATGGCCATCCCCGTACTGAAGATTAAGAAGTAATACCCATCAGTTCCGCCTGCGGAATGATTATTACCAGTTTGCTGAGATGTATGTCGCAGTAAACGTCTTCTTATCTGCGGAAAGAGTCAGATTATAAGCACTGCTCAGCAATTGTTTATATTTTGATAAATAGATTTCCACATTTGCCTGTGGCACACTCAACGTAGCACTCGTCCTTTCATCTGTATTATTCTCCGTTGTGCCATTGCTATATGTCACCACACTGCTTACGCTGATTGTGCGGTTTATGGAATAAGAACTTTTTGTCAGTGTGCTTCCTCTGCTCACCAGGCTTACACGGTAAGCCATTTTCGACGGGAAGGTCGTAAACGTGACAGACTTTGCCCAAGCCGTATCTGTCAATTCCTCTTTTACGGAATCACCGGTGGCATTGAGATAAGACACGTAAATCTTAGCCACGGACAGGAGGTCCTTGCTGAACTTAAACGAATAGTTATAGGTCACGCTTTTCACCGTAGCTGTCGTATCACCGCCATTTGTTGAATCATCGTTACTGCTACATGAAGCTAACATCAACGCTAAGAGTATGACAGTTGAAGTGAGGAATCTAGAGATTGCTGTTTTCATCTTTCTTTTTTTTTCACCGCAGCGTTATTATCTGTATATAGCGCAAGTGTTTAATGGACAAAAAACTACGAACACTTTGCTATGTCAGAATTCGCCTATTTTAGTGCTGCAAAATAAACTAACATAGAAATCATCTGACATGGCAAAGGTAGCAAAAAAAACTGAGAATATCATTCCTTTTGGTACTTTTTTTTCATGTCAATACCACTTTTTATTTTTGTGACCTGTTACCGTGTTACTTTTGCGCACTTTTTGTTTGCAGACGGAAGCTGTGTCTTTAGCCGGAAAAGGTTTACAGTTGTTATTAAAAAAGTTGTCTTGCCTTTCCGGATTGGTTGTCGTTTCTGCCGATTGGGTTATCATGCATTCTTGATGGAGTTGTCTCTGTGTGGCTTCGTTTTTACTTAGACATTGCCGCTTTGTCTTATGCAAAGACATTACAAGCGAGAGCAGAATCATCAAGCTTGCTTGAAGTTATGCCGAGCGCCGCTTGTCGAGTAAGTGGAGGGGAGTTTCACCCCGCCCTTCTCTCGGAACCGTGCTTGACAGTCTCCCATCACACGGCTCTTCGTACTTAACTCTTTTGTTTAATTGTTTATATATA
>DAIRCP010000033.1:0-31211 GCA_036796635.1 Prevotella sp.
CTGGGTTCAGAACGTCGTGAGACAGTTCGGTCTCTATCTATCGTGGGCGCAGGAGTTTTGCGTGGTGCCGCCACTAGTACGAGAGGACCGTGGTGGACAGACCTCCGGTCTGCCGGTTGTGCCGCCAGGTGCACCGCCGGGTAGCTGAGTCTGGAATGGATAAGCGCTGAAAGCATCTAAGTGCGAAGCCAGCCTCAAGATGAGAACTCCATAGAGGGTCGTTGTAGACTACGACGTTGATAGGGTGCAGGTGTAAAGACGGTGACGTCAAAGCCGAGCACTACTAATTGCCCGAAAACTTTCTTCCCCTGCCTTGCTCAGAAAGCTGAGCAGGGAGAAGTGTACTTTCAGATGTATGTATTGTTTCCGACGGAGGTGATACTGAAGGTCTTGTGTGGAAAATATATCAATAACCTATATCAGGTGGTTATTGCAGCGGGGTCCCACCTCTTCCCATTCCGAACAGAGAAGTTAAGCCCGCCTGCGCCGATGGTACTGCAATGCAATGTGGGAGAGTAGGAAGCCGCCTCCTTTTACTTGAAGCCCCGAAGATTCTTTTTCTTCGGGGCTTCTTTCGTTATGTAGCTAATAATTTTTCTGAGGCATGGAGAGTAATGAACTCTAGTGTTTCTTATTAAAAATGATAGTCGGGAATGATTTTCCCCTTATCATTAAAATAGAATTAACGAGAATCTAATATGTAAATAATATTATCATCTTTCTATTTCTTGTTTTTCTATAGAAGAGTTATAAAATTGAAATCGTTAGGAAAATAATTATTGATGTCTATTTTTTGTTTAAATAATCCGAAAAGGCTGCTTCCACTTCCTGTCATGGCTGCATAAGTAGCCCCTAATTGATAGAGCTTCTCTTTGATAGCACTGATTTCTGGGTGAAGAGCAAATACACTTTTTTCAAAATCATTTGTCAATGATTTTTTCCATGTATCAACTGGCCTTGTTACTACGTTTTTACATATTTCATCGGGGTAATGGGGATGAATTAAGGAAAATGCCTCTTTTGTTGATACTGGTATATTAGGGCGTACGACAGCTATGTACCATCCTTTGAGTGACAGTTTGATTGGCTGAAGTTTTTCTCCAATGCCCTCTGCGTATGCAGCTTGGGATAAAATGAAGAACGGACAATCTGCTCCTAACTGAGCAGCATAGTTTATCATTTGCTCTTTAGAAAGGTTTAATTTAAACAATTTATTCAAAGCAATTAACATGTATGCACAATCACTTGAACCTCCACCCATACCTGCTTGTGTAGGAATTCCTTTAAAGAGATGAGTATGTATGCGTGGTAATTTGAAATCTTTATTTAAAAGGTTATATGCCTTTACAACTAGGTTGCGTTGTTCATCACCTTCTATATCTATATTCGTAATTTTAATATCGCATGGGTATTCTGATGGGAATTTATCATCCATGGGGAATATTTCCAGTGTATCCTTAATTGGAATAGGATAAAATACCGTTTGAAGGTTATGGTAGCCATCTGAACGTCGTTCTACAACGTTGAGACCTAAATTGATTTTTGCTATCGGAAATGTAATCATGTTGCAAAAGTATAAAAAAAGATTGAAGTTTCGTGATTTTACTCTCAACTTTTTATTATCTTTGCAATTCAAAACAGAAAAATCATGGCTGAACAGCAAGGAAATAAAGATAAGCAGATTCGTCAGAGACGTAAGATGCCAGTGGATATTAGTTTAGGACATTTACAGCCCCAGGCTTTGGATGTCGAAAAAGCGGTGTTGGGTGCTTTGCTTATTGATAAGGATGCTTATACTGTAGTTTGTGAGATTCTTTATCCTGAAAGTTTCTATGAACCCAGAAATCAGAAGATTTATGCGGCTGTAAGAAAGCTGAGCTTAGATGAGAAACCTGTGGATGTGCTGACTGTGACAGAGGAGTTAGCTCATGAAGGCGAATTAGAAGAGGTAGGCGGCCCAGTCTATATTTCTGAGCTTAGTTCAAGAGTTGCTTCTTCTGCTAATATAGAATACCATGCTCATATTATTGCTCAGAAGTTTTTAGCTCGACAGTTGATTTCATTTGCAAGTGTAATTGAGACTAAAGCACTGGATGAAACTTCAGATGTGGAAGATTTGATGCAGGAAGCAGAGGGTAGTTTGTTTGAATTATCCCAAAAGAATATGAAGAAGGATTATACTCAGATAGATCCTGTAATCAAGGGTGCCATAGAAGTGATTCAAAAGGCGTCTGCTAATAAAGATGGATTGACTGGTGTGCCTTCGGGTTATCACAAGTTGGATGATATTACGAGTGGATGGCAATCAAGTGACTTGGTTATTATAGCTGGTCGTCCTGCCATGGGTAAAACATCTTTTGCTCTTTCTATGGCCAAAAATATTGCTGCTGATTACAAAGTTCCTATGGCTTTCTTTTCTCTTGAAATGAGCAATCAGCAATTGGTGAACAGATTGATTTCAAATGTCTGCGAAATACAAGGTTCGAAAATATTGAATGGTCAGTTGCAAGAAGATGAATGGAAACGACTGGATAGTCGTGTAAATAATCTATTGGGCTCACCACTTTATATAGATGATACTCCAGGACTTTCTGTTTTCGAATTGCGTACTAAAGCACGTAGACTTGTGAGGGAACATGGTATCAAGATGATAATGATAGACTATTTGCAGTTGATGAATGCCAACGGTATGAAATTTAGTTCACGTCAGGAAGAGGTTTCTACTATATCGCGATCTCTCAAGGGATTGGCTAAGGAACTGGATATTCCCATCATTGCATTGAGTCAGTTGAATCGTGGTGTGGAAGGGCGTGAGGGTCTGGAAGGCAAACGTCCGCAGTTGAGTGACTTGCGTGAGTCTGGTGCCATAGAGCAGGATGCCGATATGGTTCTTTTTGTTCACAGACCAGAGTATTATCATATCTTTCAGGATGATAATGGCCGTGATTTGCATGGTATGGCTCAGATTATTATAGCAAAGCATCGTAAGGGTGCTACGGGAGATGTACTGCTTACATTCCGTGGCGAGTTCACTCGATTTGAAAATCCGGAAGACGCTCGTCTGAATAAGACTAATAATAATGCGAACGAGGGTGAAATTGTGGGTAGTAAAATAAATGGTGATACTAGTGGAGGTCCAATTCCTTCCCCTTTTGATACAGATTCCCCCTCAACAGTTTTACCATTTTAATATGATATAAAAAGGCTATCGCTAATGAATCAGCGATAGCCTTTTTAATTGAATTCTGAAATGATTATGCCTTAATCAGTTCAACACTTCGTTTGAGGAATGCATCCAAAGATGCACCTTTTAGCATACCGTTTTGCAGAAGTGCCAAATCAATAAGCTGATGGACAATATTATTGTCTTTAGCATATTTTGCCAGGATATCTTTACGCTTATTCTTCTGGTCATCAACTGCCTTTTGAGTATTTGACAAGTCATCTTTCTCTTCTTGAGTAATCTCTTCTGGCTTCTTCTTGTCTTGAGTTTGACGCAATGCTGCCAGACGAGCTTCCTGCCCCTTGATTTCACTTTCAATAGGTTTCAGCGTTTCCGTTGTCTTAGTCTCACTGTCAGAAAGTACGCTCTTGATAAGGGGATGGTCGCTATTCAGCACAATTGAATAAGAATCAGGCATTTGAGCATAGAAACTCATACCAGACTGGAATCTACTCATTTCTTTCATACGGCGCATGTATTCGCTTTGAGTCAGGATGATAGGTTGCGCACTCTCTCCTAAAGCTTGAGCTTCTACAAAGAAATCAGCTTTCTCAATCTTTGGCAGTTGAGAACGGAAGATGTCTGACAGATTGTCACGCTTTTCTTGTGGCAGTTCTTCTTTCTTCTGATCTTCTTTGACAATTAGTCGGTCAACGATGTCAGCATCCACGCGGGTGAAACTACTCTTTTCTAACTTTTGTTCCAGCATAGAAGCTGTCGGCACATCCAGTTGACCATCAAGTAACAGTACACTATATCCTTTGGCTTTTGCAGCTTCAATATATGAATACTGTTCTTCTTTATCTGTTGCATAGAGATAAACCAGTTGACCATCTTTGTTAGTTTGCTGATCTTTAATGAGAGTCTTGTATTCTTCAAATGTAAAGTGCTTACTCTCAGTATCTTTCATGAGAGCAAAGTCTTTCGCACGGTCATAGAAAGACTCATCACTCAGCATACCATAATTGATGAAAAGTTTAAGTCCATCCCATTTATCTTCGTATCCCTTACGGTCTTCTTTGAAAATAGATTGCAGGCGATCTGCAACTTTCTTAGTAATGTATGTGGAAATCTTCTTCACATCACCATCACTCTGAAGATAAGAACGGCTGACGTTAAGTGGAATATCAGGTGAGTCAATGACACCATGAAGCAAGGTGAGGAAGTCAGGAACAATGCCTTCTACTTGATCTGTTACAAATACCTGGTTGCAGTAAAGTTGGATTTTATTACGCTGCAATTCAATATTGGACTTAATTCTTGGGAAATAAAGAATACCAGTAAGATTGAATGGATAATCAACATTCAAATGAATCCAGAACAACGGCTCATCTTGCATAGGATAAAGAGTGCGATAGAATGACTTATAATCTTCATCCTTCAGGGTAGAAGGAGCTTTGGTCCATAGAGGTTCTACATTATTAATAATATTGTCTTCAGCAGTATCTACTTGCTTGCCATCTTTCCATTCAGTCTTTTTGCCGAATGCGATGGAGATAGGCATAAATTTGCAGTACTTGTTGAGCAATTCCTGAATTTTGTCCTTTTGAAGGAATTCTTTGCAGTCGTCATCTATGTATAGGATGATGTCACTACCACGGTCAGCTTTATCAGTGTCCTCAATTTCATAAGCAGGACTACCGTCACAACTCCATTTTATGGCTTTTGCACCATCTTGATATGATTTTGTGACGATTTCCACTTTTTTGGAAACCATGAATGAAGAATAAAATCCCAATCCAAAGTGGCCGATAATGTTGTTAGCATTGTCTTTGTATTTCTCCAAAAAGTCACTTACGCCAGAAAAAGCGATCTGATTGATGTATTTTTCTATCTCGGCCTCAGTCATACCAATGCCACGGTCGCTGATAGTAAGTGTTCCAGCTTTCTCATCAAGTGAGATGTGGACAGTCAAATCGCCCATCTCACCTTTGAAGTCACCCTTTTCGGCTAAAGTCTTTAACTTCTGAGATGCATCAACAGCATTAGATACCATTTCACGGAGAAAAATCTCATGATCGGAATACAAGAACTTCTTGATAACCGGGAAAATATTCTCGGTCGTTACGCCAATATTACCTTTTTGCATATCTTATAATTTAATTTAGATTAAACTTATGTTCGTCAGAAACAATGCAAAATGTGTGCCAAAACAGAGATACTGAAAAAAAGAAAGTTTTTTATGCGTTGTTTCAAGATTATTTCGTACTTTTGCATCAAGATTTAAATCTGAAGCATTTTATGTTTGGAAAAAAGAAAAGATGGCATTGCCTTCCCGGACAAGAACCTACTGAATTGGATAAGCAGGTGATGTATTGGGAGAACAAGGGTAAGCTTGTGCCTACAAGAGATTTGATCAAAACGCCAGAGCAAATTGAAGGTATCAGAAAAAGTGGCGTAGTGAATACTGGCGTACTTGATGAAGTGGCAAAACAAATTCATGCCGGCATGAGTACACTGGAAATAGATAAGATATGCTATGACTATTGTACGAGTCATGGTGCTACTCCTGCTTGTTTGAATTACGAAGGGTTTCCTAAGAGTGTTTGCACCAGTATCAATGAAGTAGTGTGTCATGGTATTCCTAAGGAAGAGGACGTATTGGAAGAAGGTGACATTATCAATGTGGACTTTACAACAATTCTAGATGGATATTATGCCGATGCATCACGTATGTTTATTATTGGTAAGACAACTCCAGAGAAAGAACAATTGGTAAGAGTTGCCAAGGAATGTATGGAAGTAGGTGCTGAAGTAGCTAAGCCATTCAGTTTCGTTGGTGATATAGGTCATGCAATTCAGAAATATGCAGATAAATACCATTATGGTGTGGTACGTGATTTGTGTGGGCATGGTGTGGGCATACATTTTCATGAGGAACCGGAAGTTCTTCATTATGGGAACAAAGGAACGGGAATGTTACTTGTGCCAGGAATGGTATTTACCATAGAACCGATGATTAACATGGGCACATGGAAAGTATTCATTGATGCTGATGATAAGTATGGTTGGGAAGTAATTTCCGGTGATGAGCAGCCAAGTGCCCAATGGGAGCATACTTATGTGATGACTGAGCATGGCCTGGAGACGTTGACATATTAATCGTATAGGATTATTTACTATATTCAAAAAGAGTTAGAAAGTGGACGACATATTTATATTAGGAATAGAAAGTTCTTGTGACGATACTTCTGCAGCAGTTCTGAAGAATGGAGTGCTTTTAAGTAATGTTACCGCATCGCAAGCTGTTCATGAAGCTTACGGTGGGGTGGTGCCTGAATTGGCATCCAGAGCTCACCAACAAAATGTGGTGCCTGTTGTAGACCAGGCAATTAAGCGCGCTGGTATTACAAAGGGACAGTTGTCAGCTGTAGCTTTTACACGTGGTCCTGGTTTGATGGGTTCACTCCTTGTAGGAGTAAGTTTTGCTAAAGGATTAGCTAGAGGCTTGGGTATTCCATTGATAGATGTAAATCATCTCCAAGGACATGTGATGGCACACTTTATTAAGGAAAGTGAAGATGACAATACAGCACCTCCTTTACCATTTCTTTGTTTGTTGGTTAGTGGTGGTAATTCGCAGATAGTCAAGGTAAATGCTTACAATGATATGGAAGTGTTGGGACAGACTATTGATGATGCAGCTGGTGAGGCAATAGACAAATGTTCTAAAGTGATGGGGCTAGGTTATCCTGGTGGACCTATCATTGATAAGTTGGCGCGTCAAGGTAATCCCAAGGCCTATTCATTTGCAGAACCGAATATCCCTGGATTAAATTATAGCTTCAGTGGGTTAAAGACTTCTTTTCTTTATTCATTACGTAAATGGATAGTAGATGACCCTAACTTCATAGAGCATCATAAGACAGATATAGCTGCTAGTCTTGAATTTACTATCGTAGATATACTAATGAAGAAATTGCGTAAGGCTGTTCAACAGACCAAAATCACACATGTGGCTGTGGCTGGTGGTGTGAGCGCAAATAATGGACTTAGAAATGCATTCCATGAACATGAAAAAAAGTATGGTTGGACTATTTATATACCTAAATTCAGTTATACGACAGATAATGCTGCAATGATAGGAATTACGGGATATTATAAATTTTTGGATAAGGATTTCTGCAGTATTGACAAACCTGCATTTTCTAAGGTGACATTTAAATAACAGAACTAATAAACGAATTGAATATATCATATGAATTTCGAGAGCAAAGTTATCAGCAGAGAAATAAGTCAGTTGCTTTGGGAGCGAGAAAAAACTGTAGGTACAGCAGAAAGTTGTACTGGAGGTAGAATTGCCGAATCAATCATATCTGTACCCGGAGCTTCCAAATACTTCAAAGGAGGAATTATCTCTTATGTGAATGAAATAAAAGAAAGTTTGCTGGGAGTAAATCCTCAGGTCCTGGAGGAACAGACAGCTGTATGTGAAGAAGTTGCGATAGAGATGGTAAAAGGAGCTTGCAAAACTCTGAACACAGATTATGCAATTTCAGCGACAGGTGTGGCAGGCCCTACGGGGGGAACAAAAGACATACCAGTGGGTACTATTTGGTTGGCATGTGGTACTATCGAACATGTAGTAACATTGAAGATAGTCGAAGACCATGGAAGAGATATCAATTTGGCTATTGCTACCCACACAGCAATGCAGATGTTTCTTGATTTCTTGAAAGAAGAAGATACAGAGGGAGATGCCGAAATCGTCAAATAGGGTTAAAAAAGATTAATGGGGGAAAGAAAATGCTTTTATTAATCTTTAATCATTAAACTTTTTCGTACCTTTGCACCCTGTTTGGAATAAGTTATAATAAGAAAACAAAAATTTAGATAGTAATGTCGAAGATTTGTCAAATTACAGGAAAGAAGGCACAGTTAGGTTGTAATGTGTCTCACTCAAAGCACCGCACAAAGCGTAGCTTTGACGTAAACCTTTTCAGCAAAAAGTTCTACTATGTAGAGGAATCTTGCTGGATTAGCTTGAAGATCAGTGCTGCTGGTCTGCGTTTGATTAATAAAGTAGGTCTCGATGCTGCATTGAAGCAAGCTGTAAGCAAAGGCTTCGTGGAGTGGAAGGATATTAAAGTAATAGGAGATTAAAAATATGGCAAGTAAGAAATCTAAAGGTAACCGCGTTCAGGTTATTTTGGAGTGCACTGAGATTAAGAACAGTGGTATGCCAGGCACTAGCCGTTACGTGACGACTAAAAACCGTAAGAACACTCCTGAGAGAATGGAACTCATGAAGTACAATCCAATCCTGAAGAAGATGACTCTTCATAAGGAGATTAAATAATAACGTTTAGACTATGGCAAAGAAAGCGGTCGCAACCCTCCATGAAGGTTCAACGGATGGTCGCGCTTATTCAAAAGTAATCAAGATGGTAAAGAGCCCAAAGACTGGTGCTTACATTTTTGATGAGCAGATGGTTCCTAATGAGGACGTTAAGGACTTCTTTAAGAATTAATTATTCAAATTCATTATAGAATGGCCGTAACATTTTAAGTGTTGCGGCCATTTTTTTTGTTGGTTGGAAAATATTTCGTATCTTTGCAAAAACATTTGAGGATTATGGGAATTTTTGGCTTTTTTAATAAGAACAAAAAGGAAACGCTTGACAAAGGATTGGAAAAAACCAAATCGAGTGTGTTTGACAAACTGGCACGTGCTGTTGCCGGTAAGTCAAAGGTTGATGATGACGTGTTGGACAATCTGGAAGAAGTCCTGATAACCAGTGATGTTGGCGTAGATACGACCCTTAAAGTTATTCAGCGTATTGAAGAACGCGTGGCGCGTGACAAATATGTGAGTACTTCTGAACTTAATGGTATTCTGAGAGATGAAATAGCTGCCTTGCTTTCTGAGAATAATAGTGAAGATAATGATAATTGGGATCTTCCAGAAGACCATAAGCCCTATGTCATTCTTATCGTTGGTGTAAATGGTGTTGGCAAGACGACAACTATCGGTAAGTTGGCTTATCAATTCAAGAAAGCGGGGAAAAAGGTTTATCTCGGTGCTGCCGATACTTTCCGTGCTGCTGCAGTTGAGCAGTTGTGTATTTGGGGAGATCGTGTAGGTGTCCCAGTCATAAAGCAGCAGATGGGAAGTGATCCTGCTTCAGTAGCATTTGATACATTGAGCAGTGCTAAATCCAATAATGCAGATGTTGTGCTCATAGATACAGCAGGAAGACTTCACAATAAGGTTGGCCTGATGAATGAGCTTAAAAAGATAAAAGATGTGATGAAGAAGGTACTTCCTGATGCTCCAGATGAGGTAATGCTTGTATTGGATGGTAGTACTGGCCAGAATGCCTTTGAACAGGCAAAGCAGTTTTCAGCTGTGACCCAAATCACTTCTTTAGCCATAACGAAACTCGATGGGACAGCCAAAGGTGGTGTCGTTATCGGTATCAGTGACCAGTTGAAGGTGCCAGTGAAGTATATTGGTCTTGGTGAAGGGATGGAAGATCTCCAGTTATTTAATAAACGTCAATTCGTTGATTCATTATTCAGTCAAGAGAAATGAAAAAAAACACAATAGACATTATCACGATGGGGTGTTCTAAAAACCTTGTTGACAGTGAGAATCTTATGAGCTTGTTCGAAGCCAATGGATATCACTGCACGCATGATAGTGAGAATCCAGAAGGTGAAATCGCAGTAATTAATACATGCGGATTTATAGAAGATGCTAAAGAAGAAAGTATTAATACAATATTGGAATTTGTTCAAGCAAAGCAAGAAGGGAAATTAAAACAACTCTATGTGATGGGATGTCTTTCGCAAAGATATCAAAAAGAATTGGAGAAGGAAATTCCAGAGGTTGATAAATTCTATGGCAAGTTTAATTATAAGCAATTAATAAAAGATTTGGGTAAGGCGGATGTGCAGTCATGCAATGGCGTAAGGCATATTACGACTCCACGGCATTATGCTTATGTGAAAATCAGTGAAGGTTGTGACCGTCATTGTGCATATTGCGCTATTCCTATTATAACGGGAAAGCACCAGAGTCGCCCTATGGATGAAATCTTGGAAGAGGTAAAGGAACTTGTTGCTTCCGGCACAAAGGAATTTCAAGTCATAGCGCAGGAACTTACTTATTATGGTGTAGATCTTGATGGCAAACAGCATATTGCAGAATTGATTTCCCGCATGGCAGATATTCCTGGAGTGGAATGGATACGATTACATTATGCGTATCCTACGCATTTTCCATGGGAATTATTGGATGTGATCCGTGAGAGGAAAAATGTTTGTAAGTACTTAGATATCGCATTGCAGCATATTTCAGACCATATGTTGAGCAGAATGCAGCGTCATGTCACTAAAGATGAAACCTATGACTTGGTAAGACGGCTGAGAAGGGAAGTCCCCGGAATACATATTCGTACTACCCTGATGGTAGGCTTTCCTGGAGAGACTGATGAAGATTTCAATGAGTTAATGGATTTCGTAAAGTGGGCCAAGTTTGAAAGAATGGGAGCTTTTGCTTATTCAGAAGAAGAAGGGACATATTCTGCTGAAAATTATAAGGATGATGTACCAGACAATGTCAAACAGCAACGTTTGGATCGATTAATGCGTTTGCAACAAAAAATAAGTGCAGAGGTAGAATCTGCTAAGATAGGAAAAGTGTTGCGTGTCGTTATCGACAGACAGGAAGGTGATTATTATGTTGGCAGAACAGAATACTGTTCACCAGAAGTGGATCCAGAGGTTCTTATTTCTACAAAGGAAGGCCATTTGACTATCGGAGAATTCTATCAAGCAAAAATTATAGATTCAGAAGAATTTGATTTATATGCGACAATAAAAAATTCAGATGTATGAACAATAAGGAATTTATTGCAGAGTTAGCGCAGCGTATGAATTATACATTGGCTGATACTCAAAAGATGGTCAACAAAACCATAACGGCTATGAGTGACCAGTTTCAGGAAGGAAACAGCGTTTTAGTTCCTAACTTCGGTACTTTTGAGGTTAAGAAGAAGCTAGAGCGTATCATGGTGAATCCTTCTACCCAACAGCGAATGTTAGTCCCGCCAAAACTCGTTTTGAATTTTAAACCAAATATTGCTTGGAAGGAAAAATTGAAAAATGAAGGAGGGCAGCAATAATGGAAAAATTGACCTTACTGGATATCGCAAAATTACTTACTCAGTATTCTGGTATTCCTCAGGATATTGCCAATCCATTTGTCACTACTTTATTTGAGGTGGTGCAAAGTGGTCTTGAACGTGATCAGATAGTCAAGATAAAAGGATTGGGTACATTCAAGATTATAGGAGTGGAAGCTCGCGAAAGTGTTAATGTGAACACTGGCGAACGAGTAGTTATAGAGAGTCATGGGAAAATCACTTTTGCTCCAGATTCTACAATGAAAGAAATCGTTAACAAGCCCTTTTCTCAATTTGAAACAGTGGTACTTAATGATGGCGTGAGTTTTGATGATCTTGCTACTAGTAGCGATGGAACCACAGAAGATGAAGCAAAAGACGGAATAAATAATGAATATGATTCATCGGATTCTGATGATGTTGATGAAAAAGAATCGGAAGAATTTGAAGTAAATCAACAGGTAGGTGAAGATGACAATGAAAAAATAGAGTCTGTAATGCCTGATGGAGGTCATCAGTCTTCAGACGATGTACCTCCAATAATTCTAGAAGGAAGATTTCCTGTAGAGGATATGGTTGTAGAGGATAAATCTGCTGATAATGATTCTGATGATGAAAAAACTGTAGACCAAATTTCAGAAGATACGAATCTTGAATCAGAAACAGTTATCCCCAATCAACATACTTTCCCGGAGTCAGAAGAAAAGCCGTTGTTACAAACGAAAGAAGTTGGAGAACAATATTTACAAGAAGATCAAAATGATCATTCTGATGTTACCAATTCTGATGTAAATGAACATGAAGAATCTGTGTCGGGAGTACCTGAATCGATGGAAACTGATAGTGATAATATTGAACAAAATGTAGAAGAAGATAATTCTATAGAAGAAAAGCATATCGGGAAATGGATTCTGTATGTATTATTATCTATAGTTTTTGTTGCCCTTGCATATTTTGGAGGCTATAAATATGGAGAATCTTGTGCATTGCGTAATGTTAAGCGTGTCGCTCCTATACAAAAAACGGTTGTTAAAGCGACTTCCAGACCTGCCGCACAAAAGACAACACCAGCAAAGACGGATACCTTACTTTCTTCAGAGAAGTCTGTAGCTGAGAAAGATATAAAGGAAGCTGAGAATATTAAACAATCCACAGTAGCACCAGAAGAAGATACATGGCGGAAGTATGACAAAATGGATGTCAGGTTACATACAGGAGCATACGGAATTGTAGGTACAGCAAAAGTTATAAAAGTAAAAGCTGGTGAAACGGTCAATAGTATATCTCGCCGAACTTTGGGACCAGATATGGAATGCTATATTGAAGTCTTTAATGGTCTTACAGGCAAAACATTGTTGACAGAGGGTCAAAGACTCAAAATTCCAAAACTGGAATTAAAAAGGCATCTAAAGAAGAAAGAAAATCTATAAATAACAGTAGGACACGTGGAAGAATATCTGCGTGTCCTTGTTGTGATAATACAAAAGTTTCTTAAATTCTAAGAATAGAAAACTATTTTAATATAATTTAGAAAGATATTTTTCCCATTCAGCTATTTATTGACTACTTTTGCAGTAAAATAAGCAATGAAATAAATAAATATAAATATTATGGCAGAAGCTATTGATATCCGTGAGTTGAATATCCGGATAGAACAAGAGAGTGCATTTGTAACGAATCTCACAACTGGTATGGATCGTGTGATTGTGGGACAGAAGCATCTTGTAGATTCTTTACTCATCGGTTTGTTGAGTGATGGTCATATTCTGTTGGAAGGTGTACCTGGCTTGGCCAAGACACTTGCCATCAAGACTTTGGCACAGTTAATTGATGCTGATTATAGTAGAATTCAGTTTACTCCAGATTTGTTACCTGCTGATGTGGTAGGTACAATGATTTATTCTCAAAAAGAAGAAAAGTTCCAAGTTAAGCGGGGACCTGTTTTTGCCAATTTTGTTTTGGCAGATGAAATAAATCGTGCACCAGCAAAAGTACAGAGTGCTTTGTTGGAGGCTATGCAGGAGAAGCAGGTAACTATTGGCAGTCAGACATTTGATTTGCCAAAACCATTTTTGGTCATGGCTACACAGAACCCAATCGAGCAGGAAGGAACTTATCAGTTGCCTGAAGCTCAGGTTGACCGTTTCATGCTAAAGGTTGTGATTGACTATCCTACGTTGGAAGAAGAGAAAAAAATTATCCGTGAGAATATTGCTGGTAGTATGCCAGAAGTGAAACCAGTTACTACTGCTCAAGAAATCTTAGATGCTCGGGCGGTAGTGCGCGAGGTTTATATTGATGAGAAAATAGAGCAATATATTGCAGATATCGTATTCGCTACGCGTTATCCAGAGCGTTATGGCTTGAAGGATCTGAAAGATTTAATTCAGTTTGGAGGTTCTCCTCGTGCAAGTATTAGTTTAGCCAAAGCTGCTAGGGCATACGCATTTATTAAGCGCAGAGGTTATGTGGTACCAGAGGATGTACGTGCCATTGCCCATGATGTACTTAGACATCGTATAGGTTTGACTTATGAGGCAGAAGCTAGCAATATAACGCCAGAGGAAATTGTTAGCAAAATAATCAATAAAGTAGAAGTGCCCTGATGGAAACATCTGAAATCCTCCAAAAAGTTCGCAAAATTGAGATAAAGACTCGCGGATTAAGTGCAAATATCTTTGCCGGTCAATATCATTCTGCCTTCAAAGGTAGAGGTATGGCTTTCTCCGAGGTTCGTGAGTATCAGTTTGGCGATGATATCCGTGATATAGATTGGAATGTCACGGCACGTTTCCATCGTCCGTATGTAAAGGTGTTTGAGGAGGAAAGAGAGTTGACCGTCATGTTATTGATAGACGTGAGCGGTTCGCTTGACTTTGGTACCCAAAGACAGATGAAGCGCGATATGGTCACTGAAATAGCAGCAACTCTGGCTTTCAGTGCTATACAGAATAATGATAAAATTGGTGTGGTATTCTTTTCAGATAAAATAGAGAAATATATACCGCCTAAAAATGGCCGTAAGCATATTCTCTATATCATTCGCGAGATGCTTGACTTTAAACCAGAGAGCAAACGTACAGATGTTAAACAGGCATTGGAGTTCCTTTCTAGTATCATGAAGCGGCATTGTACAGCATTCATTTTGAGTGATTTCTATACTCAGAGAGATTTCTTACATCCACTTACTATTTGCAATAGGCGTCACGATGTAGTGGCCATACAGGTGTATGATCGTCGTGCAAAGGAATTGCCGGATGTAGGATTGATGAAGATTATGGATGCAGAGACTGGTCATGAGCAATATGTAGACACCGGCAGCAAACGTGTGCGCGATGCTTATCGGCTCTATTGGACAAAGCGCCAGGCTCTTCTGATGGAAACATTCAACAAGAGTCAGGTGGATAATGTTAGTATAGCGACTAGTGATGATTTCGTGAAGTCATTGCTTTTCTTGTTTAAACAAAGAAGTTAAATGAAGAGACTGTTACTTATAAATATACTGATATTTAGTTGGATAGCTACTTTCGCTCAATATTCTGTTGAAGCAAAGATAGACTCCATGGAGATGTTTATCGGTCAGCAAGTGCATGTCACGGTTAGTGTTGCTGCACCGGCAAATGCCCGTGTAACATTCCCTACATTCAAGCCAGAACAGCAGATTACACCAGGAATAGAGGTATTGGCAGACTCAACGTTAGAAGAGCAGACTTTGTCAGATGGTCAAACGATGTTTGCCCATATTTATACACTTACTTCTTTTGATGGTAGGCTTTATTATATTCCTCCATTTTCAGTACGATTGAATGGAAAGGTATACAAAAGTAAAAGTTTGGCTTTGAAGGTAATGGAAATGGAAGTGGATACGACGAAAGCTGAGCAATTCTTCGGTCCTAAGGGCGTGCAAGATAATCCTTTCTTGTGGTCAGATTGGAGTGGTATTTTTTGCTTAAGTATACTTGTTCTTTTATTGGCAATTATTGGTTATTACTTGTATCTCAGGATGCGTGATAACAAACCGATTATTACTCATATAAAAATTGTGAAGCGATTGTTACCTCATCAAAAGGCTTTGAAGGAAATCGAACGGATAAAGGAAGAAAAAATGGTTATTTCTGAAAATCCGAAGGAGTATTATACTAAGTTGACTGATACGTTGAGAAAATATATAGAGGAACGATATGGATTCAGTGCTATGGAAATGACCAGTGCTGAAATTATCGAAAGACTTATGTCATCTCAGAATCAGGAGGCTATAGATGAATTGCGGACCTTGTTCCAGACAGCCGATTTGGTGAAGTTTGCCAAATATTCTACATTAATCAATGAGAATGATATGAATCTTGTAAATGCTGTAGCATTTATTGATCATACAAAACAAGAGAATCTTCCAACAGAAGAAAAAGTGAAACCAGAGCTTACAGCCGATCAGGTTAGGTCTGCTAAGACACGTAAAGTGTTACGGACAGTTATTGGAATAATCACCATAACGAGTGTAGCCTTATTGACTTATGTGATATATATGGTTTATCAATTATTGAATTAGAGGAGACGTAAAGAATGGAATTTGCCAATAAAGAATATTTTTTCCTATTATTATTGCTTATACCTTATATATTATGGTATTTGCTTTATAGGAAGAAAAATGAGCCGACATTGCGCATGAGCGATACGAATGTATTCCGCTATATGCCTAAGAGTTGGAAAGTGGTATTTATGCCAGTACAGTTTATTCTCCGATTAATTGTATTCGTTTTGATTGTTATCATTTTAGCACGTCCTCAAACCCAGAATTCATGGAAGAACAAGTCGGTAGAAGGTATAGATATTATGCTTGCTATGGATGTGTCTACCAGTATGCTTGCTGAGGATTTAAAGCCAAACAGAATAGAAGCAGCCAAACAAGTTGCTGCAGAATTTATTGTTGGAAGACCTAATGATAATATAGGTCTGACGATATTTGCAGGTGAAGCATTCACGCAATGTCCTATGACTACAGACCATGCATCTTTGTTGAGTTTGTTGCAGAACGTCCGTACAGATATAGCAGCCCGTGGACTGATTCAAGATGGTACAGCCATAGGAATGGGATTGGCTAATGCTGTCAGCAGGTTAAAAGACTCCAAAGCAAAAAGTAAAGTTGTGA
The DNA here is from genome assembly GCA_036796635.1 of Prevotella sp. Classification (GTDB taxonomy): domain Bacteria; phylum Bacteroidota; class Bacteroidia; order Bacteroidales; family Bacteroidaceae; genus Prevotella. The sequence goes on from DAIRCP010000033.1 coordinate 16,499, forward strand.
TCCTTTTGACTGACGGTTCCAATAATAGTGGTGATTTGTCACCTATGACTTCAGCTGAAATAGCCCGTAGTCTAGGCATCCGTGTTTATACCATTGGTGTTGGGACAAATGGTGTAGCCACTTACCCTATGACTGTTGCAGGCGGTGTACAGTATGTAAAACTGCCAGTTGAGATTGATTCAAAGACTTTAAGTGATATTGCTTCAACAACAGATGGCGACTTCTATCGTGCAACAAACACACGTGAATTGCATGAAATATACAAGGAGATAGATCAATTGGAGAAATCCAAATTGAATGTCACGAAGTTTAGTAAGAAATATGATGCTTATCAGCCTTTTGCGGCATTGGCAGTATTGCTGCTCATGCTGGAAATACTGATGAGAATCACGATATTTAGGAGGATACCATAATTATGTTTAGATTTGAAGATCCTATATATCTCTATTTATTAGTGCTGATACCTTTGTTAGCGCTTATTCGTTTTGTGTCTCTTTATGGGCGTAAACAGAAATTGCGTAAGTTTGGCGATCTCAAACTGATTACTCAGTTGATGCCAGATGTTTCCCGTTGGCGTTCTTCTGCCAAGTTTTGGTTGTTGGAATTTGCACTAGCATTGCTTGTCGTAACTTTAGCACGTCCACAAATGGGTACGAAGATAAGTCATGACAAGCGTTCGGGTATAGAGACAATTATAGCAATGGATATTAGTAATTCTATGTTGGCCGAAGATGTTGCCCCAAGTAGACTGGATAGAAGTAAGATGATGGTAGAAAATTTAGTGGATCATTTTACGAACGACAAAATCGGTCTTATAGTATTTGCTGGCGACGCATTTGTTCAGTTGCCAATAACAAGTGATTATGTGTCTGCAAAAATGTTTTTGGATAATATAGATCCTTCATTGATTGAGACTCAAGGCACAAATATTGCTGCAGCTATACAGATGTCTACTCATAGTTTTACGCAGGAAGAAGGAGTAGGCCGGGCTATTATTGTAATAACGGATGGTGAAGATCATGAGGGCCAGGCCATTGAGGCAGCAAAGGATGCTAAAAGCAAAGGTATGCGTGTATATGTCTTAGGTGTGGGTTCTCCAAAAGGTGCTCCTATACCAGTTTCAGGCAGTAATGGTTATATGAAAGACAATACAGGCAATACGGTTATGTCAGCACTGAATGAAGATATGTGTAAACAGTTAGCAGAAGCAGGTGGCGGCGCATATATTCATGTAGACAATAATAGTGCTGCTCAGGAACAGCTAGATGCCGAGCTTGGCAAGTTGGCTAAGAAAGAGATTTCTAGTACTATCTACAGCGATTATGATGAACAATTTCAGGCTGTAGCCATCTTGGTCTTAATAGCTTTAATCATGGAGATTTGCATTCGTGAAATAAAGAATCCGATGTTAAAAGGAAAATCATTTTTCCGTAGAAAGAAAATGGTATCTGTATTACTGTTATTGATGATGACTGTAGGTATGTCTGCCCAGACAGATAGGCAGTTAATCCGACAAGGCAATAAATTGTTCTTGAAAGGCAGTTATGCTGAAGCGGAAGTAGCATACCGGAAGGCAGTGGATAAGAATCCGAAGAATCCTCAGGCACAATATAACTTAGGTAATTCTCTGTTGGCCCAAGGCAAGGATTCACTTTCTGTACAATTTTATGAGGCAGCAACCAAATTGGAAAGCAGTCCATACCGTAAAGCAAAAGCTTTCCATAATATAGGAGTTGTATTTCAAGGAAGAAAGATGTACAGTGATGCTATCTCTGTTTACAAGAGTGCATTGAGATTGAATCCATCTGATAATGAAACGCGATATAATCTGGAACTTTGTAAGCGTCAACAGAAGAAGCAACAGCAGAATCAGAAAAATCAGAAGCAACAGAACAAGAAGGATAAGAATAATAAAAATAATAAAGATAAGAATAAACAGAAACAGAATCAAAATAAGCAGAAGCAAGACAAGCAGAATAAGCAGCAGCAGGATAAGCCGAAAATGAGCAAAGATAATGCTGAACAATTGCTGAATGCTGCTATGCAACAAGAAAAGAATACACAAGAACGCTTGAAGAAAGCTATGCAGCAGCCTTCTCGTCGTAGATTAGAAAAGAATTGGTAATAATTATGAGTAGATATTATACCTTATTTACATTTCTCTTATTGTCGGTGGCGCTACATGCACAGCATTTTGTTGCAGAAGCTCCATCTCAGGTATCCGTTGGTGAGCAGTTCCGTGTAACGTATACTGTCAATACCCAGAATGCCAATGGCTTTCGGGTAGGTTCTTTTCCCGATGCTTTAGAAGTACTGATGGGGCCTAGCACCTCTGTACAGTCCAGTTATCAGATGGTGAATGGACACACAAGCAGTTCATCATCGGTAACCTATACTTATATATTAAGTGCCGATAAAAATGGTTCTTTCAAGATACCGGCAGCGCACGTCACTGTTGGTGGTCGTACAATATCTTCTAATATAGTACATGTCCGTGTGAGTGGACAGGCTCGTGGAAATTCAGGCAGTGCCCAGCAGCAGTCGGGTAGCTCCCAGCAGCAGATGAGGGCTGCAGGTTCTCACATTTCTGGGAAAGATTTGTTTATCAAGGTGAGTGCCAATAAGAGCCGGGTGCATGAGCAAGAGCCAGTACTCCTTACTTATAAGGTATATACATTGGTGGACTTGACCCAACTAGAAGGTAAAATGCCAGATTTGAAAGGATTCCATACACAGGAAGTGCAACTGCCTCAGCAGAAGAGTTTCAGAATAGAGAGATATAAGGGGTTGCCATATCGTACAGTAACATGGAGTCAATATGTAATGTTCCCCCAGATTACAGGCAAACTTACTATTCCAAGTATTACTTTCAACGGAATAGTTGTGCAGGAGAACAGAAGTGTTGATCCTTTCGAAGCTTTCTTTAATGGTGGTAGTGGTTATGTAGAAGTAAAGAAGCAGATAAAGGCACCAGGACTTACCATACAGGTTGATCCGCTGCCAAAACGTCCTTCAAACTTTTCTGGAGGAGTCGGTCATTTTAATATTTCTGCCCAACCAAATAAGACGGAGACTCGTGCAAATGATCCTATTACACTTCGTGTGATTGTCAGCGGAATTGGTAATTTGAAATTAATAAAGGAACCAGTTGTCAACTTTCCAAAAGATTTCGACAAATATGATGCCAAAGTTACAGACAAGACCAAACTTACGAGTAATGGTGTAGAAGGCAGTATGATTTATGATTTCTTGGCAGTTCCTCGTCATCAGGGTACTTTCGTAATACCACCAGTTACCTTTACGTATTATGATACCGAAGCTAATGCTTATAAGACGATAAGTGCCTCTGGCTTCAAATTGAATGTATCAAAGGGCTCTGGTAATAGTAGTGTCAGTGATTATACTGGTCAGGAAGATGTGCAGGATTTGAATAGTGATATTAGGTACATTAAATTAGGAGATGCAAAGGTTCATGCTATAGATGATATTTATTTTGATTCTGTGGCTTATTGGATTACTTTGGCGTTGCTGGCATTGATTTTTGTTTCATTGTTGGTTATATTCCGTCAGCGTGCTATTGATAATGCTAATGTCGGGAAGATGCGTGGTAAGAAGGCCAATAAAGTAGCCACGCGCCGATTGAAGAAGGCTAGCAAGTTGATGTTTGCCGGGAAACCTGGAGATTTTTATGATGAAGTGTTACGTGCTTTATGGGGTTATGTAGGTGATAAGTTGAATATGCGTATTGAGCAGCTTTCCCGTGATAACATCAGTCAGAACTTAACACAGCATGATGTGGATGAAGCAACAGTCGGTCTGTTTATACAGGCATTGGATGAATGTGAATTTGAGCGTTATGCACCAGGTGATGAAAAAGGAAATATGAGTAAGACTTTCAATGCAGCAATGACTGCAATCATGAAAATAGAAGAGACAATGCGTAAGCGTAAGAAGCCAGCTTCAGTCAAGTTGAGCATGATTGTGGTATTCCTTCTTTTGCTGCCGTTGTCATCACATGCCATTACGAAAGAGAATGCAGACAGTGCTTATGCCCGTCAGCAATATCAGCAGGCAATTAAAGATTATCAGGAACTGTTACGTTCGGGAGTCAGTGCCGATTTGTATTATAATTTAGGCAATTCTTATTATCGTATGGATAATATAACGCGGGCAGTATTGAATTATGAGCGTGCTTTGCTTCTTGCTCCAGGAGATAGAGACATTCGTTTTAATCTCCAACTGGCCCGAAGCAAGACAATAGACAAGATAACCCCTGAGTCTGAGATGTTTTTCGTAACCTGGTATCATTCATTGGTTAACTTGATGGATGTTGATGGTTGGGCAATTGCTTCTTTGGCCTCATTAGCGTTAGGTATTGTACTTGTGCTTATCTATTTGTTTGCCAACAGAATATGGCTACGTAAGTTTGGCTTCTTCGGCGGTGGTTTCGTCGTCATATTGTTCGTGCTGAGTACCGTCTTTGCTTATCAGCAGCGTGCTTTATTGATGAAACACGATGGAGCAATTGTTGTCAGTTCTGCTGTACAGATTAAGAGCACTCCTGCCAAGAATGGCACAGACCTCTTCATCCTCCATGAGGGTACGAAAGTTACCATAGTAGACGGAACGATGAAAAACTGGAAGAAGGTAATCGTCGCAGATGGCAAAGAAGGATGGCTGGAAACAGCTAACATAGAAATAATATAGGAGTTATGGATATAGATTCATTGATACAATTGGATAAACAATTGCTGTTCATGTTTAATGGCAGTCAGTCTCTATATCTGGACTCTCTGGCACATATACTGACTACAGCTTCCACCTGGATACCTCTGTATCTCTCACTGTTTTATCTGGTGATGAAGAATAATGAGAATGCCAAGCAGATTATCCAGGTATTACTGGCAGTAGGGTGCTGCTTGTTACTGACAGGTACGTTTTGTGATACAATCATCAAGCCTACGGTAGCCAGATGGCGTCCTACTCATGATCCCGAGATTGGCGTGTTGGTGGATGTGGTGAATGGTTATCGGGGTGGGGATTATGGATTTTTCTCTTCTCATGCAGCCAATACCTTCGGTATTGCCGTCTTTTTCTGTTGGTTGGTTAGAAGTCGGATTCTGTCTTTATCGTTGATCGCCTGGTCTCTGATTAACTGTTGGACTCGTCTGTATCTGGGAGTTCATTATCCTGGAGATATCCTTGTGGGTATTTTGTGGGCTACTATCATGAGCAGTTTGGTTTATTATGCATATTATGTGATAACCCGCCAGAGTGAATCAGGTGATTTTATTTCATCTCAGTATACATCTACAGGTTACCAGCGTTCAGATATAGATATAGTTATGTGTGTATTGACATTCACGCTTGTTTATGCAGTGATTAGAGCATGTATAAATTAAAAGAAAATAAAAAGAATCATATAGAAAATGGATACAAAACATATACATATTAGTGATTATAATTATCCTCTGCCTGATGAGCGGATTGCAAAATTTCCATTAGAGCAGCGTGATCATTCCAAATTACTTCTTTATAAGCATGGAGAAGTAAGTGAGGATTTGTTTTACAATCTGCCAGATTACCTGCCGAGCGGTGCGTTGATGGTATTTAATAATACGAAAGTGATACAGGCACGTCTGCATTTTCATAAAGAGACAGGTGCCCTTATTGAGATATTTCTATTGGAGCCTGTCGCTCCAAGTGATTATGAATTGATGTTCCAGACCACTGGTCATTGTGCATGGCTTTGTCTTGTCGGTAACCTAAAGAAGTGGAAAGATGGTACGCTCAGTCGTGAATTCGACATTAAGGGTCATCACCTTACTTTGACAGCTAAAAGGGGTGAGGCACGTAAGACCAGCCATTGGATAGATTTCAGTTGGGACAATCCTAACGTATCTTTTGCTGAGATATTGGAAACAGTGGGTGAGTTACCGATACCTCCATATCTCAATCGTGAGACTCAGGAGAGCGACAAGAAAACCTATCAGACTGTTTATTCCAAGATAAAGGGAAGTGTAGCTGCTCCTACTGCAGGACTTCATTTTACAGATCAGGTATTAGAAGCTTTGGATGCCAAAGGCTTGGACCGTGAGGAACTTACCCTTCATGTGGGTGCAGGTACATTCAAACCCGTAAAGAGTGAGGATATCGAAGGTCATGAGATGCATACCGAATATATCTATGTGCGTCGTCAGACTTTGGAAAAATTAATCAAGCATGAAGCTAAAGCTATTGCCGTTGGTACAACGAGTGTCCGCACGCTAGAGAGTCTTTATTATATGGGAGCCAAGTTGGCTCATAATCCTCATCTTACAGAAGCAGAGTTACACGTAGAACAGTGGGAACCTTATGATACCACGCCTACACTTACCCCTGTAGAGGCTATTCAGCAAATCATAGACTATCTGGACAGAAATGGTTTACCTGCCCTTCATTCTTCTACTCAGATAATTATAGCTCCAGGTTATGAGTATAAAATAGTAAAGATGCTGATAACCAATTTTCATCAGCCACAGAGCACATTGCTGCTATTGGTCAGTGCTTTTGTCAAGGGCGATTGGCGTAATATATATGATTACGCACTTGCTCATGATTTCCGATTCTTGAGTTATGGAGATAGCAGTTTACTTATACCTTAAATAAACAGAGGAGAAAATAAAAATGAAAATAGGAGATAAAGTAAGATTTCTAAGTGAAACCGGTGGAGGTAGAGTAGCAGGATTCCAGGGGAAAACGGTAGTTCTCGTAGAGGATGAAGATGGATTTCAGATACCTACAGATATACATGATGTTGTTGTGGTAGGTGACGAAAGCTATGACACGACGCATGTTGTTGAAATGAAGCAGCAGCAGACCAAGATGAATAAAGCAGCAGAGGTAGTTGAAAAGGAGAAAGAAGAAGACGATGATCCCAGTGCCAAGCCTTTTACTTTCAAGGCACCTGTGGAGGAGCGCAAAGGCGGTGATATGCTCAGTGCTTATCTCGCATTTGTTCCTATGGATGTAAAAATGCTAACTACCACTCGTTTCGAAAGCTATATTGTCAATGACTGCAATTATTATCTTCGCTATATTTATATGACTGCAGAAGGTGCTAACTGGCAAGTCCGTTCAGCAGGAGAGATAGAACCGAATACACAAATGTTTATAGAGGAATTCGGTAAGGAGGACTTGGATAAATTAGAGCATGTATGTATTCAATTGATAGCCTATAAGCGAGAGAAGTCCTTTCTGTTGAAGTCACCTGTAGATGTACAGATACGAGTGGATGGAATCAAGTTTTATAAGCTCCATACATTCCAGGAAAATGACTTTTTCGAGCAGCCAGCTCTCATTTACCCGATTATAGAGAATGATAAGGCAGCTCGTCCTTTGGTGATTGATGCCAAGGCATTGAAACAGCAACTGCTGTCAAAAGTTTCAGCAGATAATCAGCCGGCTACAGAAATGCCTAAGAAAAAAGATAAAGATGAACCGTTGGTGGTTGATCTTCATGCAGGAGAAATCCTGGATAGTACAAACGGTTTGGAACCCGCTGATATTTTGAATTATCAGTTGGAGACATTCCGTAATACGATGAAATTATATGAGAAAAGAAAAGGACAGAAGATAGTCTTTATCCATGGTAAAGGTGAGGGAGTTCTCCGTCATGCTATTGTCAATGATTTGAAATATCGTTTTAAACAGTGTCAATATCAGGATGCTTCATTCCAGGAATATGGATATGGAGCTACTCAGGTTACCATCAAGTAATTATCATTAGTTTAAAAGAAATCGTTTATGAAATACGGATTCATTACAGTAGCCTCTGCCATTCCAAGCGTCACTGTAGCTGATACTGTCTACAATGTCAAGCAATTGGAGCAGGTTATTTTGCAAGCAGAAGAAAAGGGCGTGGAAATTCTGTGTTTTCCAGAATTGGGTATTACGGGTTATACATGTCAGGATTTGTTCCGTTCTCAGCTTTTACTTGATCAGGCAGAGATGGGACTGATGCAGTTGCTCAATGATACACGTAAATTGGATGTTATCTCCATCATAGGTATGCCAGTAGTGGCCGGTGACATCCTTCTCAATTGTGCAGTTGTCATTCAGAGAGGAAGTATTCTGGGTGTGATACCCAAAACATACTTGCCCAACTATGGTGAATTCTATGAGAAACGCTGGTTTGCTTCCTCGCAGGATTTGCGTGTCACGGAAGTTTCTTTGGCGGGAAGCCGTGTTGTCATATCCAGTGAACCTAAAATATTTGTAACAGCGGAAGGTGTCAGATTTGGTGTGGAGATATGTGAGGATGTCTGGGCACCGATTCCTCCAAGCAATAATTTGGCATTGGCTGGTGCCGATATCATATTCAATGTATCTGCGAGTGATGAGTTGATTGGTAAACATGATTATCTCAAGTCTTTGCTGGCTCAGCAGAGTGCCCGTACAATCAGTGGATACGTCTATTCCAGTTGCGGATTTGGAGAGTCCACTCAGGACGTAGTCTATGGTGGTAATGCCATGATATTTGAGAATGGAAAACTATTGGTTGAAGCAGATCGCTTTTCTTATGATTCCCAACTGAAAATCAGTCAGATAGATATAGAGAGCCTTCGTTCTGAGCGTCGTTCCAATACCACCTTTATTAATGCACAGCATGAATGTTCTACAGATATTGTATATGCGCATGGTATTGCCTCCAAAACATTTGAACTAATCCGTGATATTCATCCTCTGCCATTTATCCCTTCTGGTAATCACATGGCTGAGCGTTGTGAGGAAATTCTAGATATCCAGACAGCGGGTCTTGCCAAACGATTATATCACACGCATAGTAAGAGTGTCGTGATAGGAATCAGCGGTGGCTTGGATTCCACGTTGGCTTTGTTGATTTGTGTGCGCGCTTTTGATAAACTGAAGTTACCACGCAAAGGAATTGTCGGTGTGACGATGCCAGGTTTTGGCACTACAGACAGAACGCATAATAATGCATTGAATTTGATGGAATCTCTGGGTGTCAGCATGCAAGAGATAAGTATCGCCAAGAGTGTGATGCAGCATTTTGAAGACATCGGTCAGGATAAAGATGTGCATGACGTGACCTACGAGAATTCGCAAGCCCGCGAACGTACACAGATATTGATGGACCTTGCCAACAAATTGGGCGGTATGGTTATCGGTACCGGTGATTTGAGTGAGTTAGCATTGGGATGGGCCACTTACAATGGTGATCACATGTCCATGTATGGCGTAAATGGCGGTATCCCCAAGACTTTAATTCGCCATCTCGTCAGATTTGTAGCAGAGAATGAAGTCGATGATGAGTCAAAAGTTACGTTGCTTGATGTGATAGATACGCCAATCAGTCCTGAATTGACCCCGGCCGATGAGAATGGTAATATCCAACAAAAGACAGAAGACTTGGTAGGTCCATACGAGTTACATGATTTCTTTCTGTATTATTTCCTTCGCCACGGTTTCCGTCCGTCCAAGATATATGCATTGGCACAGAAGGCGTTTGATGGTAGCCATCCAGAAGCGAAGAAATATGATGATGTTACGATCATCAAATGGCTTACAACATTTTGTCGTAGATTCTTTAATCAGCAGTTTAAACGTTCCTGCCTTCCGGATGGTCCCAAGGTAGGAAGTGTATCACTGTCTCCCCGTGGTGATTGGCGTATGCCATCCGATGCTTCCAGTGCAATCTGGATGAAGGAGTGCGAATCACTTCAACCCCGTACTACATAATAATAAGAAAAAATATGCAAATAGAACAAATAATAGATAAATTACAGATAGAGTCACTCACCCCGATGCAGCAGGCTTCCATTCAAGCCATCATGCATTCGGATCAGGATACACTTATCCTTTCGCCTACCGGTTCTGGTAAGACGTTAGCATATCTGCTACCCTTAACACAATTAGTAGATGAGCAGAGTGACAATGTTCAGGTATTGGTCGTAGTACCAGGTCGAGAATTGGCTTTGCAGTCAGCTACAGTCCTTAAGAAGATGGGGTCTGGTCTGCGTTGTACCAGTTGCTATGGTGGTCGTGCCACTATGGATGAACATAAGACACTGAAGGATACACTTCCTCAGATTGTATTTGGAACACCAGGCAGATTGAATGACCATTTGGATAAAGGTAATATATCACCTTATCAGGTAAGATACCTGGTCATAGATGAATTTGATAAGTGTCTGGAGATGGGATTCCATGATGAGATGGTCCGCTTGATGAAGTCGTTGCCTGGTATCACCAAGCGAATATTGCTTTCTGCCACTGATGCAGAGCAGATTCCGCATTTCTTACAGATGCAGCGAACTCAGCGGTTGGATTATCTCGTTGATGATGAACAAGTTCCGGAACGAATAACTGTATATGAAGTAAACAGCAAAGAAAAAGATAAATTAGACACGTTGCGCCAGTTACTTCTCAGTTTGGGTGATGATAGTAGTATTGTCTTCCTCAATTACAGAGATTCAGTGGAGCGCACAGCAGAATATCTTTATAGTCAGGGCTTTGCAATCAGCGCATTTCATGGGGGGATGGAACAGAAACAGCGCGAGGATGCGTTGTATAAGTTCAGTAATGGCAGTGCCAATATCTTTGTCTCCACCGATTTGGCTTCTCGTGGCTTGGATATCCCGTCAGTCAAGAATATCATTCATTATCATTTGCCTCAGGGTGAAGACGGTTATATTCATAGAGTGGGACGTACCGCCCGTTGGCAGTCTACGGGTAGAGCCTTTTTCGTATTGGGCCCAGAAGAGCACATTCCCGAATTTGTGGATGCCAATATAGAAGAGTTCGAGTTGGAGGATACGCAGAATATGGAAGTACCCAAGCCAAAGATGGTTACTATATATATAGGTAAGGGAAAGAAAGATAAAATCAGCAGAGGTGATATTGTAGGTTTCTTGTGTAAAAAGGGAGGGCTTAAATCAGACGAAATCGGTCGGATAGATGTGAATGACCGTTATACGTATGCAGCCATATCCCGTCCCAGTCTTCGCTCTGTGTTAAAAATGACGCAAGGAGAGAAAATCAAGGGTATAAAGACTGTCGTAGAAGAAGTAAAATAACATTTTTTACTTGTATCAATGGTGTATAAAATACAATTAGGAGCTATCAAATTGAAAGATTATTAGCCTAAATGGTTGATTTTTGCTCAAATATTTGTATATCTCAAATAAAAAGTGTAATTTCGCAGCATGATACGAAACATAAAGTTAAACTATAAATTAAATTAGCAATCAAATGAAGAAGTACAACTTTAATGCAGGTCCATCAATGCTTCCACGTGAAGTCATTGAGAATACCGCCAAGCAGTGTCTAGACTTCAATGGTAGTGGTCTCTCATTGATGGAGATCAGTCATCGTGCAAAGGATTTTCAGCCAGTAATGGATGAGGCAGAAGCACTCATCAAGGAATTGCTTCAGATTCCAGAAGGCTACTCCGTTATTTTCCTCGGTGGTGGTGCCTCCCTTCAGTTCTGTCAGATTCCTTATAACTTCTTGATAAATAAAGCCGCTTACCTGAACACAGGTACATGGGCAAACAAGGCTGAGAAAGAAGCAAAACTCTTTGGTGATGTAGTTGAGGTAGCTTCTTCTAAAGATGCTAACTATACTTATATCCCTAAGGACTGGACATGTCCGTCAGACGTAGATTACCTTCATATAACGACCAACAATACAATCTATGGTACAGAGATTCGTAAAGATCTGGATGCTACTGTTCCATTGATTGCCGATATGAGTTCTGATATTTTCAGTCGCCCTATCGATGTGGCCAAATATGATGCAATTTATGCAGGTGCCCAGAAGAATCTGGCTATGGCTGGTGTTACACTGATTATCCTGAAGACAGACAAGTTGGGTAAGGCTCCACGCCAAATACCGACAATGCTTGACTATCGTACACACGTAGAGAAGGGTTCAATGTTTAATACTCCTCCAGTGGTTCCTATCTATTCCGCACTTGAGACACTTCGTTGGATTAAGAAGAACGGTGGTGTTGAGGCTATGGACAAACGCGCTCAGGACCGTGCTGATGCACTGTATACTGAAATCGACCGTAACAAGCTTTTCAAAGGAACTGTTAAGGTTGAGGACCGCAGTGTGATGAACATCTGTTTCGTGATGAACGAAGAGTATGCAGAGTTGGAGAAGCCATTCCTTGATTATGCTGTTTCTAATGGCATGGTAGGCGTTAAGGGTCACCGTTCAGTAGGTGGATTCCGTGCAAGTTGCTATAATGCACAGACCATGGAAGGTGTTAACGCTCTTATCAAGTGCATGAAGGACTTTGAGGCTCAGCACTAATTCAGAAAATACATCAATTAAACTAAGGAGTTTAAAATAATGAAAGTATTAATAGCTACTGAAAAGCCATTTGCTGCTGCTGCCGTTAAAGGTATCAAAGCAGAGGTAGAGGCTGCAGGCCATACATTGGCTTTGCTTGAAAAGTACACAGAAAAGGCACAGTTGCTGGATGCTGTGAAAGATGCTGATGCTATGATTATCCGTTCAGATAAGGTAGATGCAGAAGTTCTTGATGCTGCAAAGCAACTTAAGATAGTTGTACGTGCAGGTGCAGGTTATGACAATATCGACCTGGCTGCTGCCACAGCTCATAACGTCGTTGCAGAGAATACACCAGGTCAGAATTCCAATGCTGTTGCAGAGTTGGTATTTGGACTTCTTGTTTTCGCTGTTCGTAATTTCTATAATGGTAAGGCTGGTTCTGAGCTGAAGGGCAAAAAACTGGGTATCCTTGCATTTGGCAATGTAGGTCGCAATGTTGCCCGCGTCGCTGCAGGTTTTGGTATGGAAGTTCATGCTTATGATGCATTCTGCCCAGCAGAAGTTATCGAGAAAGCAGGCGTGAAGGCTGCTGCCAATCAGGATGAACTGTTCAAGACTTGCGATGTAGTGAGTTTGCATATTCCAGCAACTGATGAGACTCGTCAGAGTATCAATTATAAGATGGTCAATCAGATGAAGAAGGGTGGCATTCTTATTAATACCGCACGTAAGGAAGTTATCAACGAACCGGAACTTCTCAAATTATTAGCAGATCGTGAAGACTTGAAGTATATCACTGATATCAAGCCGGATGCTGATGCTGAATTTCAGAAGTTTGAAGGTCGTTACTTCTCTACACCAAAGAAGATGGGTGCACAAACTGCAGAGGCAAATATCAATGCAGGTATTGCAGCAGCCAAGCAGATTAATTCATTCTTCGCTACAGGTGATAAGAAGTTCCAGGTAAATAAGTAGTCCTCTCAATAGATTATATCATATTGAAATCATAAATTTAGGAGATTGAAGATTGGGTATGCGCAGGATAATATGGGCTTCTCAATGTTCAATCTTCTTTTTGTTTTCATGCATTAACTGAATATTTAATAACTATATGGCAACAATAAAACCATTTAAGGGTATTCGTCCTCCAAAGGATTTAGTGGAGAATGTGGAATCCCGTCCTTACGATGTGCTCAACTCCGATGAGGCTAGAGCCGAGGCTGGTGACAATGAGATGAGTCTGTATCACATTATCAAACCAGAGATTGATTTCCCGGAAGGAACCAGTGAATATGATCCCCGTGTATATGATAAAGCGGCTGAGAATTTTAGAAAATTCCAGGAAAAAGGTTGGCTGAAACAAGATGCAGCAGAGCACTATTACATCTATGCCCAGACCATGAACGGCAAGACACAGTATGGACTGGTAGTGGGAGCTTATGTGGATGATTATCTAAAGGGAGTCATCAAGAAGCATGAACTTACCCGTCGTGATAAAGAAGAAGACCGAATGAAACACGTCCGTGTCTGCAATGCAAATATAGAACCTGTTTTCTTTGCATATCCAGACAATCAGGTGCTTGATAAGTTGCTCAGTCGTTATGCTGCTACTACACCTGAATATGACTTCATCGCACCGATTGACGGTTTCCGCCATCAGTTCTGGACCATATCAGATGCAGCAGATATTCAGACCATCACGAATGAGTTTTCCAAAATGCCGTCTCTCTATATAGCTGATGGTCATCACCGTTCAGCAGCTGCGGCATTGGTAGGAGCAGAAAAGCAGAAGCAGAATCCTCATCATACAGGTAAGGAAGAATATAACTATTTTATGGCTGTATGTTTCCAGGCCAGTCAACTTACCATTCTTGATTATAATAGAGTGGTGAAGGATTTGAATGGTTTATCTTCAGCAGAATTCTTAGCTTCATTGCAGGTTAACTTCATAGTGGAACCCCAAGGAACAGCTAATTATAAACCACAGGAACTACATGAATTTTCCCTGTATCTTGATGGTGAATGGTATAGCCTGAAAGCCAAAGCAGGTACTTACAACGATGCAGATCCTATCGGCGTGCTTGATGTGGATATCTCATCCCGCCTGATACTCGACGATATTCTGGGTATCAAAGACCTTCGTAGTGACAAACGTATAGATTTTGTTGGTGGACTTCGGGGTCTGGATGAACTGAAGCGCAGAGTGGATAGCGGTGAAATGCGTATGGCACTGGCCCTCTATCCCGTATCAATGAAGCAGATTATGGATATCGCAGACAGTGGCAAGATTATGCCACCTAAGGCTACCTGGTTTGAACCCAAACTGCGTAGTGGTCTTATTATCCATCAATTAGATTAAATATGAGTGACTCGTATCGTACTGTCACAGCTCTGTCAGAAGGATTTTATA
>DAIRCP010000034.1:0-30782 GCA_036796635.1 Prevotella sp.
CCAAGCGGATCACTTAAAATCTAGGAGTTACATTTATTTGTAGCTCCTTTTTTATTCAAATCAAAAAAAACACATGGCTTCGTATTTTACTTTTTCCATTGTAATGGGTCCATTATTTAAAGACACGAAACAAATAAATCTCTAAGAGCTGTTTTTGTTCATCGGACCATCAACAATAAAAAAATAAATTATGAAGAATCTATTGAAATCTTTAAGAAATGCCGTAGTTTTGATGATTGTCGTATTGACATGTTCAACGACATTGGCAGAAGTACGTTATCGCTATCATGTAACTCCACACCAGAGAACTACCGTAGTCATTAACAAGCACACGATGAGGAACAGACCGAATGTGGTAACTGCGAGACACATGGAAAAGAGGCATCCAGGTGCCAGACTCACGACTGTAATCGTAACACAAAAGAAAAAAGTTCTGAACAGATATTGAAGATAGGACATGAACACATGCACACAATAGCCAAAGGGCATCCATTATCCTACGAAAAGAGAAATGGATGCCCTTATTATTTTTTCAAAAAGACTCTGGACAGAGCTCTAAATAAATTTAGCGATTACCTCGAGACACTTCTCGCTGCTTACTGGCTTTGAGAGGAAGTCATCACAGCCTGCTTCAAAAGCATGCTCACGGTCATTATCGAATGCATTGGCGGTCAATGCAATAATAGGGAGATTCGGAAATACTGCCTTTATCTTGCGGGTAGCCTCCAAGCCATCCATCACCGGCATCTTCAAATCCATCAATATCAAGTCAAAGCCACCAGCCTGAGCCATGTCCACTGCTTCCTGGCCATTTTTGGCACGAGCAAACTCATAATGACTTCTCAAAATAAATGTCATCAGAAGATAATTGCTGTCATTGTCTTCAACTACCAATACTTTCTTCATATCGTTCACGTTTAATTAGTTATTCTTTTCTTTTAATCCATATAATTAATAAGTACCCAAAAATCTAATTGCCGGAACCTTGTATAATGTATATCATAACAAAGACGGAATCCCTTTTTTCGAGTCCTTAGATTATTTAACATCATTTATTTGCAAAAATAATACTTTTCGACGAATATATTCGTTATTATCCTACTTTTTAACTAATTTTGTGGCAAAAATAGGAAATAACTAATTACTTGAATGATGTATCACAAAATTCTAACAACTTTAGCATTGTCTATTCTGACAGTTGCACCTGCTTTGGCTCAAGACCATGTAATGGAAATTAAAACTGCTAAAACAGGAGTTCCTATTCAGAATACAATGTACGGGCTCTTCTTTGAAGACATCAACTATGCTGCCGACGGAGGACTGTACGGCGAACTCGTAAAAAACCGTTCATTTGAATTCCCCCAGCATTTCATGGGATGGCAGACTTTTGGAAAAGTTGCCCTGAAGGACGACGGTCCCTTCAAACGCTGTCCGCATTACGTGACCTTAGACTGGCCAGGTCATCATGAGCGCCGCACGGGACTGGTGAACGAAGGTTACTTCGGCATTGGCGTACTCAAAAACGAAGATTACAGATTTACAGTCTGGGCACGTGCCAGCAATGGCTCTGCACAGATTAGAGTGCAGCTCATCAAACCGAACACGATGGAGGAAAGACAGGAATTCGCCTCTGAGAAACTGAGCATCACTTCCAATGAATGGAAGAAATATGAGGTAATCATCAAATCTCCCCGTACGGAGGAAAAGGCTCAACTTCGCATCTTCCTGGACGGGAAAAACAGTGTGGACCTGGAGCACATCAGTCTGTTCCCTGTCAATACTTTCAAAAACCACAAAAACGGACTTCGCCGCGACATTGCACAAGCACTCGCTGACGAGCATCCCGGCGTACTCCGCTTCCCCGGCGGCTGCATCGTAGAAGGTGTAGACTTGGCTACACGATATCAATGGAAGAATACCATCGGACCTGTAGAAAACCGTCCCTTGAATGAAAACAGATGGGAATACACCTTTGAACACCGATTCTATCCTGATTATTTTCAGAGTTACGGTCTCGGATTCTTTGAATTTTTCCAACTCTGCGAAGATATTCATACCGAACCGTTACCCGTACTGAATGTGGGCATGGCCTGCCAATTCCAGAATCCGAATGACGAGAATGCTCATGTGCCTTACGACTCACTGCAGTCATACATCCAGGACTGTCTAGACCTGATCGAATTTGCCAACGGCGATACAACGACTGTATGGGGAAAGAAGCGTGCTGAGATGGGGCACCCAGCTCCATTCAATATGAAGATGATCGGTGTGGGCAATGAGCAATGGGACACTTTGTATTACAAGCGTCTGGAGCCATTCGTGAAAGCGATCCGCGCCAAGTATCCGAAGATACACATCGTGGGTACCAGCGGTCCTGATTCAGAGGGAAAAATGTTTAACAAGGGTTGGGATGCCATGAAAAAGCAGAAAGCCGACCTGGTGGATGAACATTTCTATCGTCCGGAGAGTTGGTTCCTCAGTCATGGTCTGCGTTACGAATCTTATGACCGTAAGGGTCCCAAGGTATTCGCCGGCGAGTATGCCTGCCATGGCAAAGGAAAGAAATGGAACCACTATGAGGCATCACTCTATGAGGCTGCTTTTATGACTGACCTGGAGCGCAATGCCGATGTGGTATGGATGACTGCATACGCTCCTCTGCTCTCCCATGTAGAAGGTTGGCAATGGCGTCCGGACCTTATCTGGTATAACAACACAAAGATGTTTAAGAGTGCCAGTTATTATGTACAGCAGATGTATGCCACCAACAAGGGTACCAACGTTTTACCGCTGACAATGAATGGGAAGTTTGTTGCCGGACAGGATGGATTGTTTGCCAGTGCTGTGATAGACAAGGGCACCAAGACGGTCATCGTGAAGGTTATCAACACCAGTAAGACAGCACAGAAAGTAAATCTGTTGCTGGATGGCATCAAGGGTGCTGGTAAAGCTGAGACAACAACGCTGACCTGCAATGAGATGGATGCGGAAAACACGCTGGATAACCCGGAGAAAATCATTCCGGTAAATGGCAGTGTCATGTACACAGTGGACAAGAAAGCAGCTACTATCACTGACGAATTGCCCTCAATGACCTTCAGAATCTACAAGATTAAGAAGTAAGAAAGTAGCATCGATACACATATTATATAAAGAAAAAGTGGCATTTCTGCGGGATTGCCACTTTTTTTTTATAATTTTGCAGCGTAATGTATACTTTACGATAAAGAATGACAGTAGTAGATTTAATCAATAGCCCTCAAGGTAACAAGCACTTCTCTTTCGAAGTACTGCCCCCACTCAAGGGAAGTGGCACAGAGAAGTTGTTCAACACGATAGATAAACTCAAGGAACTCCATCCATTGTTTATCAACATCACCACCCACCATAGCGAGTATGTGTATAAGCAACTGGACAATGGTTTACTGGAGCGACAGCGTGTACGCCGCCGCCCAGGTACTATCGCTATCGCTGCCGCCATTCAGAACAAGTACCATATCCCTGTTCAACCACACGTCATCTGTAGTGGCGCTACGATTGATGACATCGAATATGAATTGCTCGATCTGCAATTCCTGGGTATCAACAATCTGCTTCTGCTCCGCGGTGACAAAGCGAAGGAAGACAAGCGGTTCAAAGCTACCCCTGGCGGTCATGAGCATACCACTGAACTGATAAAACAGGTACAGCAGTTTAATGCAGGATTCTTTGCTGACGGTAGTCCCATCAAGAATCCGGGAACCAAATTCGATTTCGGCGTGGCTTGCTATCCTGAAAAACATGAGGAAGCGCCTAACCTGGAAATGGATATGCAATACCTGAAGGAGAAACAAGACCTGGGTGCACAATATGCAGTAACCCAACTATTCTATGACAACAGGAAATATTTCGCCTTCGTGGAGGAAGCACGGCAGATGGGTATCACAATTCCTATCATTCCAGGTATCAAACCATTTGCGAAACTGAGTCAACTCACCGTTGTACCTAAGACCTTCCATTGTGACATTCCCGAAGAACTTGCCCAAGAAATCGTAAAATGCAAAACGGATGAAGAGGCTCGTGAATTGGGTATCGAATGGACTACTGCTCAATGTAAGGAACTCTATGAACACGGCATCCAGAACATTCACTTCTACACTGTATCCGCTGTAGATTCCGTCGTAGCAGTAACAAAGAATCTGATTTAAACTGATAGGGAATCAGACGTAAACAACTAAAAGATTAGAATAAAGCAATTATTGAGAAAATATGAACTTTGATGAAGTTATAGGTCAACAAGAAGCGAAAGACAGACTCATGCAGATGGTGGAAGAAGACAGACTGCCTCATGCCATCATGCTTTGCGGTCCAAAGGGATGCGGGAAGCTGGCACTTGCCACTGCCTTCGCCTGCAAGCTGCTGAACACTTCGCCCAATGCTGATGCCATGCTGAAAAAGCTTGAGCATCCAGACCTGCACTTCACTTACCCTACCATCAAACTGCCATCCATGTCGAGTGACCACAAACCTGTGTCTGATGACTTCGCCCGAGAATGGCATGAACTGCTCATGCAGGGATTTTACTTTGATATGGATGCATGGATGCAGCAGATGGGGGCAGAAAATCAGCAGGCTATCATCACCGCCGGAGAAAGTGACGACCTCATCAGGAAACTGTCACTCAAATCCAGCCAGGGTGGATACAAGATATCCATCATCTGGCTGCCTGAAAGAATGAATACCGAGTGTGCCAACAAATTGCTAAAACTGATAGAGGAGCCACCAGCACAGACACTCTTTATCATGGCCTGCGAGGAACCGGATAAGATATTGGAAACTATCCGCAGCAGAACGCAACGTATAGACATCAAGAAAATAGATGATGAGAGCGTCAGTAAAGCACTGGTGGAACGCAGAGGTATGGCAGCAGATCAGGCTGCACGCCTCGCCCATCTTGCCAACGGAAACTGGCTCAATGCACTGGATGAGCTGAAGACTGACACTGAGAATCAGCAGTTTCTTCTACTCTTCGAGGCACTGATGCGTAAAGCCTATATGCGTAACATCAAGGAACTACAGGCATGGAGTGATAACATGAGTTTATTTGGCAGAGAGAAACAGAAGCGCTTCCTGACTTATTTCCTTCGGCTGATACGGGAAAACTTCATGTATAACTTCCGGAAACCAGAGATTGTGTATATGACACAGGAAGAAGAGCACTTCGCTAATAATTTTGCCCGTTTTGTCAACGAGGCAAATATTCTGCCAATCACAGATCTGGCCAATAAAGCCATACGAGACATATCACAGAATGCAAACAGTAAAATCGTCTTCTTCGATTTTTCCCTGCAGATGATTGTTTTACTGATTCAAAAATAGAAAGAAATACAACATACAATATATATGGAAAAAGAAAATCAAAATATGATCAAGACGGGATGCGACCGAGGCCTCTGTGCTCAAGCTGTAGGCAGACAGGACCGACAACTGAACACCTACGACTGGTTGGCTGATATACCTGGTAACGCTGAGTCAACAGACTTGGTGGAGGTGCAGTTCAAGCATACTCGCAAGGGATACTACCACAACGTGAATCACCTGACACTGAAGAAAGGTGATATCGTGGCTGTAGAGGCTAATCCCGGACATGACATCGGTGTGGTGACACTGATCGGCAGACTGGTAAAGATGCAGATTAAGAAAGCCAATCTGAAATCGGCTGATGACATCAAGCGCATCTATCGTATAGCCCGTCCTATCGATATGGATAAATTCAAAGAGGCTAAAGCCCGCGAGCACGAAACAATGATTCAAAGTCGCGAGATTGCCAAAAGTCTGGGACTACAGATGAAAATAGGCGACGTGGAATATCAAGGCGACTGCAACAAGGCTATCTTCTATTATATCGCTGATGAACGTGTGGACTTCCGCCAGTTGATTAAAGTATTGGCAGATACATTCCATGTTCGTATAGAGATGAAGCAGATTGGTGCCCGACAAGAGGCTGGACGCATCGGCGGAACGGGTCCATGTGGTCGAGAACTCTGCTGTGCCACTTGGATGAAAAACTTTGTATCAGTAAGTACCAATGCTGCACGATATCAGGATATTTCCTTGAATCCACAGAAATTGGCTGGTATGTGCGCTAAATTGAAGTGCTGTCTCAATTATGAAGTGGACGACTATATCGAAGCCAGCAAGAACCTGCCAAGCAGAGAGGTTGTCTTACAAACTAAAGACGGTGACTATTATCTGTTCAAGACTGATATCTTGGCAGGCATCATCACCTATTCTACTGATAAGAATATGGCTTCCAATCTGGAGGAAATCACGGCACAACGTGCAAAGGAAATTATCGAAATGAACCGTAACGGCGAAAAGCCTCTCTCATTACAGGAAGACGGAAAGAAGGTTGAACCGAAGAAACCTGTTGACTTACTTTCTGAGGACATCAACAGATTCGATAAATCCAAGAAGAAAAAGAAAAAAGGTAACCGCGATGGCGCAAACCAACGCCCACAGGGACAAGATGGTGAAGATAGTCGGATGAATCCTTCAACTGATGATAACACTACAGATGTTCAAGAGCCAAATGGAAAAGATACGCCAAGGCCACAGGGGCCGAGAAGTGACAGACCTAGAGGGCCAAGAGGTGACAGACCACAGAGGCCGAGAGGCGATAGACCGCAGGGGCCGAAAGGTGACAGACCACAGGGACCTAGGGGTGACAGACCAAGAGGTGACAGGCCACAGGGACCAAGAGGCGGCAATGGACCACGCCAACAAGGACCAGGCAGAAACAACCAACCCCGCCAACAACAACCTGACCAACAGGCAGGTCCACAAATAAATCAGCAGCCTCACCAGCAACCTGACCAGCAGCCCAGTCAACAACAGAATAAAGAAGCATCTCAAAGAACAGATAATGCGGAATAAGTTATTTCTTCTCGCTACGATTTTTACGGTTACATTAGGTTTTACCTCTTGTAACCGTAAAACGATATACAATCATTATAACCATACCCCACTCACTGGATGGGAGCGTAATGATACGCTCACCTTTGGTATCAAGCCCATGGCTGATGATGGTGTATACAAGGAGGAGCTTGGTCTGCGTATCAATGAATTGTATCCGTTTATGAAGCTCACATTGGTCGTGGAACAGGAAATCATTCCTTCCGGAATCATTCGCTACGACACCCTATCCTGCCAACTGGTGGATAAGAACGGAGACGTGAAGAGTAACGGAGTGAATTACTACCAGTACAATTACCACGTTACCAACCTGAGCCTCAACAAAGGTGATTCCGTTACCGTGAGAGTCCGGCACAATATGAAACGTGAGATCATGCCAGGTATATCTGACATAGGAATTAAACTTAGCAGACCATAAACAAAAAGCGATAGATTATCTCTATCGCTTTTTTATTTTTATATCATTGTCTTATCATATTCCGGCTGGCATCTATTCGCAAGAAGATGAATAGCAATATGGTGAATCCCCAAAGGGAAGAACCTCCATAACTGAAGAATGGCAACGGAATACCGATTACTGGAGTAAGCCCCAATACCATACCCACATTGATGAATACATGGAACAGGAAAATGGAAAGCACACTATATCCATATACTCTTCCAAAGCGGAACGGTTGCCGCTCCGAAAGGTAAATAAGTCGGAGTATCAGTGTCAAGAAGAGCAGAAGCACTCCTGCAGAGCCCATAAAACCTTGTTCCTCTCCCACTGTACAGAATATAAAGTCGGTATCCTGCTCTGGCACATACTTCAGTTTAGTCTGTGTTCCATTCAGGAATCCCTTTCCCTCCAGACCACCTGAACCAATGGCTATCTCACTCTGATGTACATTATAACCAGCACCCTTCAAGTCTTCATCCAGGCCCAGTAACACATTGATACGTACACGCTGGTGAGGTTCCATTACATTGTTCAGCACATAATCAGCTGAATAAAAGAATGCCATAGAACCTAACGCAAACACAACAATGAAATAATAGTTGCGAACAAGTCCGTCCAATGCCTGCCAGAAAAGATAACCTATCATACATGCCGTCAGTATGAACTGCACCCAAACAATATTAAAAGGTATCACGAATTCGGAGAATAACAGGAAGGACATGGTGATTCCTACACAATAGGCTATAATCATCCATGCCAGTTTACGATTATTACAATACACCTCTACCATCCCCGCAGTAAATATCTGTATGAGCAACAACACAAAGAAATTACCCACAGGTGTCGGCGTATCCCATAGCAATACGTTTTCATAGCGGATACCCACCACAAAGTAAATCACCATGGCCACTCCAGTAAAGAGCACACTTCCCGGCATACCCTCGCGGTAAAATACCAGGAAGAAAGCCAGATAAACCAATGCAGAACCCGTCTCGCGCTGCAACACGATGAAAGCCATGGGAAGGAATATAATGCCAAAGGTCAAGGCAAAATCCTTGAGACGATGGATATTATAACCATAAGCACTCATAAACTTACCCAGTGCCAGGGCTGTGGCAAACTTGGCAAACTCTGCCGGTTGCAGACGCAACGGACCTATCACCAGCCACGAACGGGAACCCTTGATACTATGCGGATTGAATATCGTAACAAACAACAACAAGAGCAACGCTATATATATAATGTACGCGAAGGTATCATAGAAACGGTCATCCAGCATCAGGATGACAAACCCCAACGTGATTGATGTCCCTATCCATATCAACTGCATACCAGAACGTGTCGCCAGACTGAAGAATTCCGTATCACCATAAGTATAGCTGGCTCCGCAAACACTGAACCATCCACAGATGAGCATTACTACATAAATAAGTATTGTCCACCAGTCTATCGAGCGAAGCACGCTCGTCTGTCTATCTGTTGCTCGAGCCATAACCTATGTGTCTATGTTGCATCTGTTCAGCAAACTTCACAGAACTTGGTGATAGTTTACCATGTAAATACTGTTCCATCAGCAGACCGCCGATAGGTACACCGAAGTCAGCACCCCATCCACCGTTTTCCACATACACGGCGATGGCTATTTTCGGTTTGTTCATAGGAGCAAATCCCATGAATACAGAGTGGTCCTGTCCACGGTTCTGTGCTGTACCAGTCTTTCCGCAGGCATCAAAGTCATATTTACCCAATGCCTTACAGGTACCCCTTAATACTGACGACTTCATACCAGCAATCACATAATTATATGCCCATGGCTTAGCCTTGGTCACATGTCTACGGGTATAAGCCGTATCCAGAGCCTCTCCCTGTACTTTCATCACTACATGGGGAGCATAATAGTAGCCACGATTGGCAATTGTTGCCGCCAGATTGGCTATCTGCAAAGGTGTAGCATTCACCTCACCCTGCCCGATAGCAATACTAATAACAGTCAGTCCATTCCAAGAACCGTTATAAGCCTTATCATAGAAATTGGCATTAGGTATCAATCCTCGCTTTTCACCAGGTAAGTCTATACCTAGTTTGTAGCCGAAACCCATACTTACCATATAGTCGCGCCAAGTATTCATGGCGTTTTGCACACTGCCGTATCTGCTCCGTTTGCCTATCATATAATACAGACCCCAGCAGAAGAAGCCATTACAGGATGTACTGATGGCAGGAACCAACGACAACGGAGATTCATGTCCATGGCAACCCACGTGAAGACCTTTATAATAGAATCCATGATGGCAAGGAAACTGTGTGCCAGGTGTGATAATACCTTCAGAAAGGAAAGTCAGAGCCTGAGTGGTCTTGAAAGTGGAACCAGGAGGATACTGTCCCATGATACTACGGTTAAGCAATGGTTTCCATACATTCCTGCTCAGTGCCACATGCATCTTACTACGGTTGCGACCTGTGGTCATTCTCGGGTCATAACTAGGTGAGGATATCATACAGAGTATCTCACCCGTAGAAGGTTCGATAGCTACAATACTTCCAATTTTTCCTTCCATCAGACGTTCACCCAATGCCTGTAGATTCAGGTCCAGACCCAATGTAAGATTTTTGCCAGGCACAGGTCTGCGGTCGAACTTACCATTCTGGTATCGTCCCTGTATTCTTCCATGCGCATCACGAAGAAGTATCTGCATACCCTTCACGCCGCGCAGTTCATTTTCATAATGCTTCTCTACGCCTAGCTTTCCGATATAGTCACCAGGCTGATAATAATCATCCTCCTCTATATCAGCAGGTGAAACCTCACCCACATCACCCAGTACATGAGCGCCATAAGGATAAGCATACTGACGGATAGCGCGCCTCTGTATATAGAAACCAGGGAAGCGGAACATTTTCTCCTGAAATATGCTAAAGTCCTTATCAGAAAGCTGACTCATGAACAACTGCTGCGTAAAACTGGAATAACCTGGATTCTTTGAGCGGTCCTTGATGTCATTCATCCGCTTCACAAAAGCTTCTTTTGTAATATTGAGCGTCTGACAGAATTCAAGTGTATCCAGATGTCCCTTAGCCTCATTCATCACCACCATGATGTCATAAGCCGGCTGATTGAACACCAGCAGTTTACCATGTCGATCGGTAATGACACCACGGGCAGGAAATTCTATTTTCTTAAGGAAAGCATTGGAATCTGCATTCTTTTTGTAGTCATCGCTCATCAGTTGCAGTGTCAGCAAACGGATGATATAGATGACTACAATGAATATAGCCACCCCACCGATAACGATGCGTCTGTTTTCCAATCCAAAATCTTTCACTTCTTGACGTTCTCCAATGTAAGAATCAATATCAGTGTCAGCAATGCACTGCCAGTGACACACTCAATCCACTGCAACCAGTTGAAGAAGCTAAAAGTCTCAAGTGTGAAGAACACCAGACTATAAAGCAAAACAAGCACGAAGGCATAAAATGAATATTTACCCCAGCCGATGCTAGCCACAGAGGGTATCATATCATCGGGTGCATCTTGCTGAATAAACAGATTAAAGAAATACGGTTGTATCGCAGCTATCAAAGTAAGCGATGCTGCAGATACTCCCGGTGTATTTGAGAAGGTATCCAAAATGAAGCCCAAAACGAAACTCCATAACAGGACACCCCACTTAGGATAATTGCGAGGAAAACCCATCACAAAATAGACATACAACAAGGGTGTAGCGCATTCCAAAAGATGAATACGATTGAGTACCAGCACCTGCACCAGACAGAATACGAGTAATAGCAAAACACGTTTAAATATATCTATAACTGGCATTACGACGCTAAAAAATCCTATAATTTATTGAGCTGCTTTCAATTTCAGAGAGTCCTGAGCAGCCTGCAGCAGTTGCGCACGCTCCATCACGCTCTTATCATTGATGACAACCACATTGCGTAAGTTTCCAAAATCAGTAGACAAGTGAACCTTCAGTCGATAGGATATTCCATCGCGAGAGTTATACACCTGAATAATCTTACCCACCAATACGCCAGGAGGGAAGATAGATGAGTAGCCACTGGATTCTATCCAGTCACCCCGTTTGAAATGAGCATGACGAGGCACATCCTCCACGTAAGCGATAGAAGGGTCACCACCGTACCACTGCAGATAACCGAAGTAACCTCTACCACGGATTGCGCAACTGATGTGCGACTTGCCGTTGAGAACTGGCATGACGATGGAATAATGAGTACCTGCCAGATATACCACACCTACAAGTCCGGTACCGGATGCCACACCCATATCCACGTTGACGCCATCAGCTGTGCCTTTATCAATGGTAATCAAGTTGTTGCCAGAAGAAAGGGAATTACTCACCACCTTGGCAGGCACCAACCGATACTGACTCAGAAACTTCAACTCGTTGCGTTCCATGACAGAAGTATCCTGCGTCTGCTCTGCATAAAGCCGACGCAACTGATTCACCTGACGCTCCAAATAGAAATTACGAAGAGTCAGGTCCTCATTCACTTTAGTCAGTGAGAAGAACGATTCCACCGATGATTCCCATTCGTAAACCTTGCCCACCACCGCATTGGATGAAGAGAACCAGATACTGCCTTGGTAGCTGTTGTATTCAAACAACAGCGCCAAGCTCAGTACTTCAAGGAAAACGAAGAGCAACCAGTGGTTGTACTTCGAGAGAAATTCCAGCAGATTGTGCATTATCTCATCAAGAACGAGAACTTATCCACATTCTTCAATGCTATACCAGCCCCCTTTGCCACACTGTGCAAAGGATCTTCTGCTATATGGAATGGGATATTAATCTTATCCGTCAGACGCTTGTCGAGGCCACGCAGCAAAGCACCACCACCAGAAAGGTAAATGCCATTCTTTACGATATCAGCATACAGTTCCGGAGGAGTATTCTCCAGTGCTGACAGCACAGCATTCTCTATTTTGGCCACGGTCTTGTCCAGACAGTGAGCTATTTCCTGATAGCATACAGGCACTTCCATAGGCAGTGCAGTAATACGGTTTGGACCGTGTACCACATAGTCTTCAGGAGCCTCCTCGCCCAGGTCTGTAAGTGCAGAACCTACATGTATCTTGATACGTTCAGCCATACGCTCGCTCACCTTCACATTGTGCTGGCGACTCATGTACTCCTGAATATCTGCAGTCAGGTCATCACCTGCTATACGGATAGAATTGTTACTTACGATACCGCCCAAAGAGATGACAGCAATCTCAGTAGAACCACCACCGATATCCACAATCATATTACCCTCAGGTGCTTCCACATCGATACCGATACCGATAGCGGCAGCCATAGGTTCGAATATCAGATATACATCACGACCGTCAGCGTGCTCGGCTGAGTCACGTACGGCACGGAGTTCCACTTCAGTTGAGCCTGACGGCACACCGATTACCATACGAAGTGAAGGAGAGAACATACGACTACCTTTGTGTACCATCTTAATCAGACCGCGCATCATCTGCTCACAGGCAGAGAAGTCGGCAATCACACCGTCGCGGAGAGGACGGATAGTACGGATGTTTTCGTGAGTTTTCTCATACATCATTTTAGCCTTCTCACCCACAGCAATCATCTTGTCTGTACGGCGGTCGAGGGCTACCACTGATGGTTCGTCCACTACAATCTTGTCATCACTGATAATAATTGTATTGGCAGTTCCCAAGTCCATTGCTATTTCCTGGACAAAAGAAAATAATCCCATATACCTTTTATTAAAGCTTTAATTTTTTAATCTTATTATTTTCCAAAGTTTATTTGGAGAACCAAGCATGAATAGCCGTATCATAATGGCTGCTTACACCGAAAGCACGGGTAGCAAACATACGACGGTCTTCTATATCAGTTGCTGCACCTTTCTTATTCAGAATATCAAGCAGCACCTTATATTCAGCCTTGCTTGGCACAATCACTACGTCTTTGAAGTTCTTGGCACCGGCACGGATCAAAGAGATACCACCGATATCAATTTTCTCAATAATGTCAGCTTCCGAAGCACCGCTGGCAACGGTCTGCTCAAATGGATAGAGGTCTACGATGACCAAGTCGATGGCTGGTATTTCATACTGAGTCATCTGCTCTTTGTCGCCTTCGTTATCGCGGCGGGCCAAAATTCCTCCGAATATTTTTGGATGCAAGGTCTTTACGCGACCACCCAAGATAGAAGGATACGTAGTTACATCCTCCACCTTCTGGCATTCGTAACCCAAAGACTCAATAAACTTTTGTGTACCACCAGTTGACAGGAATTTAACGCCTTCCTCATTCAACTTCTTAAGCAGATCTTCCAATCCATCCTTGTGGAATACAGAGATCAGCGCTGTTTTGATTTTTTTTGCTTCAGCCATAATTAATTATAATGCATTACTTTCGAGAGTGCAAAGGTACAAAAAATACGTGATACGGCAATCATTTCAACTCAATTTCTTCGTCTAAATCAAGAGAATTTAATATAATAGGTTACTATCATAACTTTTTTTGCACCCACAGCAACTTTGCAACCGGGTTGCAATAACTTATTCTTACCTTTGCAGCCATAACACAAGAAATAAAAAAATCACAGATATGAATAAGAAACTCATCCGCATCATCGTCAGTGCCATCTTACTGACAGGTGCTTACGTCATAGAGCGTACACAGGCATTGCTCGTATGGCAGTTACTTCTGATTTATCTCATACCTTACTTATTGATAAGCTATGATATCCTGGCGGAGGCATGGGAAGGTATCATAGAAAAGGATCCCTTCAATGAGGACTTTCTGATGTGTATTGCCACCATCGGTGCACTTGCAGTAGGGTTTCTGCCAGGCATGGACACTGAATTTACCGAGGCCGTATTCGTCATGCTGTTCTTCCAGGTGGGTGAACTGTTTGAGGATTATGCTGAAGATAAAAGCAGGAATTCTATTTCACAGTTGATGGATATCCGCCCCGATGCTGCACATGTACTCCGTAACGGTGAGATGACTACAGTAGCACCGGAAGAAGTGGCTATTGGCGAAACGGTGATTGTGAAACCTGGTGAGAAGATACCACTTGACGGCAGAATCACCGAAGGAGTTTCCTGCCTGAATACGGTAGCCCTGACTGGCGAGAGTCTTCCACGCGATGTGAATACAGGTGATGAAGTCATCTCCGGTTGCATCAATATCTCCGGACTCATCCATATCCAGACCACCACGAGTTTTGGCGATTCCACAGCCTCTAAGATTATCAGTCTGGTGGAGAATGCCAGTGAGAATAAGTCCAAGAGCGAGTCTTTCATTGCCAGATTTGCCAAAGTCTACACTCCCATTGTCGTCTTTGCCGCTATTTTTCTTGCATTCCTTCCACCTCTTTTTTATAGTTCGTTTGCTGCAGCCTTCCCCGTATGGCTCAATCGGGCACTCACATTTCTGGTAGTCTCCTGCCCTTGTGCCCTTGTCATCTCTGTACCGCTCACCTTTTTCGGTGGTATCGGTGGTGCCTCCCGTCAGGGTATTCTGATTAAAGGCGGCAACTATATGGACACATTGGCCCATCTGGGTACAGTGGTCTTCGACAAGACCGGTACACTTACCCGCGGAAAATTTCAGGTAGATGCCGTACATCCGCAAGATATCAACGAAACGCAGCTGCTCCACCTAGCTGCCCACGTGGAGCGCTACTCCACCCACCCCATAGCCGCATCCCTGCGCGATGCCTATCCACAGGAGAAAGACGGTTGCACCGTGGAAAAAGTGGAGGAAATATCCGGTCAGGGTATCCGTGCTCTCATCAATGGCAAAACTGTCTGCGTGGGCAATTCCAAAATGATGGATGCCATCGGAGTGGAATGGCATGCCTGCCACAAGATTGGTACTATCATCCATGTAGCAGTGGAAGGGGTCTATGCCGGCCACATCGTCATTGCCGACCAGGTGAAGGATGACTCCGGTGCCGCCATCCAGCAACTGAAAGCAGCCGGAGTGGACAAGACCGTCATGCTCACCGGCGACCGCGAAGAAGTGGCGCAGGACGTAGCTTCCCGACTGGGACTGGATGAATACTATGCCGAGCTGCTGCCGGCAGACAAGGTAAAACATGTTGAAAAGCTTATTCAGGAAAAGACTGTCGGAAAGTACCTGGCCTTCGTAGGCGACGGTATCAATGATGCCCCTGTATTGGCCCGCGCCGATGTTGGGGTAGCCATGGGCGCATTAGGAAGTGACGCAGCCATAGAGGCAGCCGATGTCGTACTGATGAATGACGAAACCAGCAAACTCGCACTTGCCATCCGCATTGCCCGTAAGACAATCGCCATCGCAAAAGAGAACACCTACTTCGCCATTGCCATCAAATTAGCCGTACTTATCCTGGCTACATTCGGCCTGGCCTCCATGGCACTTGCTGTATTCGCCGATGTAGGTGTCATGATATTGGCAGTAATGAATGCGATGAGAGCATTAAAAATAGCAAAATAGTAAATTTTTCCATGAATTTACTTCCTACTTTCCTGAAAATGTAGTAATTTTGCCTCCGATATAACTCATAACTAGAACACATCAAGTTACAATTAAAATGGAAGATACTCATGCAAGAGACGGAAGCTATCAGCATCACCATCGCTATGCTGACGCTACAAATAAGTACACGAAGAGCAATCTGAGACAAATCGAACGGAGAGACAGACTTAACAAAATGTTATTTTATCTGTGTGTCTTCATTGGACTTTTATTGGGTATTGCCGTCGTCGTACTTTACACAGTGAATTAAAAAAGTAAGAAGAAATGAAACGACTGAAGCGCTTATCACTCCTCATGTTGTTGCTCACCATCACTTATGTGGGCAATGCATTTCCTATGGTCTCCAAAGCGGAGGTCTACGAGGGAGCGATTCACCTGTGCCAGCCAGTCAGCCAAGACCAGAAGAGCGATGCACTGAGAGATATCCACATACAGAAAGAAGCTAGCAGTATCGCTATTCTTTCTGATGCCAGCAGCATCTATCGCATCTGCAATTCCAGGCCACAACGGGTTCTACCTACCTACAATGCTTCACAGCAGCGCCTGTCAGGAAGGAATCTCAATCTCTTCAACATTTATTTTTATCTAAAACACAATTACGGATGGCAGGGCAAGGCAGTTACCTCACCCTATTATTCCGCTGTGCCGGCCGATTATTTCATCATAGCCCTTCGGCACATTATTCGTTAGTTGCCATATCATGAATCAAAAAGGAGGAACCGGCGCAAGTCGGAACAAAATCAGAATCAATTCATTTACAAACAACAACGAATAAAAGAGTTTAAATAATTATGGCAAGTATTAAAAATCTGGCAATGGCTCCAGCCGTTGTCGCTAATGAGCGTGTTGCAACCAAGAGTGGTTTTCTGGGTCTTACTAAATCATATATCTATACACCTACCTCCTCTCCCCTCAGCGGAATGAGTGAGGAGTTCGACCCTAAGCAGGGCGAGAGACTGATTAAATTAATGGAGATGCCTCTGGACAAGATGGAGGAAGAAGTGAAGGTAAACAAGAAGCCTATGCCAACAGCCGTAGGTCATGTCCGTATGGAGGCTTGTATCAGCGAAGACCAGCAATTCGTGGCAGTTCAGGTATTCCGGTTCCTCGACTTCGGTTATCAGAAAGTGTTCGATGTGAAATTCTTTGAAGGCGATGACGCTACAAGAATAGTTAAAATCATCAAATAGTAATCACATCCATCATTATAGAAAATGGCCGTCACTCCACAGCGACGGCCATTCTTGCCTTATCTTATTATCTCAAGATGATTATTTCATTGCCTGTTCCAAATCAGCAATGATATCATCTGCATTCTCTATACCTACAGACAGACGAATCAAGTCAGGAGCCACACCGGCTTCACGGAGCTGTTCATCGCTCATCTGTCTGTGCGTATGACTCGCCGGATGAAGCACACAAGTACGCGCATCAGCCACATGGGTCACGATAGAGATGAAGTCCAGTTTATCCATGAAGGCAATAGCATCCTCGCGTGTACCTTTCAGTCCGAAAGCAATCACACCGCAACTGCCGTTTGGCAGATACTTCTTGCCCAGCTCATAATATTTACTGGAGGGCAGACCACAATAGTTCACCCAGTTCACCTTTGGATTTTTCTCCAGCCATTCAGCCACCTTCTGCGCATTGGCACAATGCTGCTTCATACGCAGATGCAGTGTTTCCAGACCCAGATTCAGCAGAAATGAATTCATAGGTGCAGGGATACTGCCCAGATCGCGCATCAACTGACTCACAATCTTGGTGCAATAAGCCATCTTTCCGAACGATTTGGTATATGTAAGTCCATGATAACTGTCATCGGGAGTGGTAAGTCCGGCGAACTTATCGCCATAAGCCTCCCAGTCGAAGTTACCTGAATCCACCACGGCGCCCCCTACCTGAGTAGCATGTCCGTCCATATATTTGGTAGTGGAATGAGTCACGATATCACAACCCCACTCAAACGGACGACAGTTCACCGGAGTAGCAAACGTATTGTCCACGACCAATGGAACGCCATGCTTATGCGCCATCTTGGCAAAGCGCTCTATGTCAAACACATGACCGCCGGGATTGGAAATGGTCTCACCGAAGAAGCACTTGGTATTCGGGCGGAAGGCAGCCTCAATCTGAGCATCATCCCAGTCTGGGTCCACAAAAGTACACTCTATGCCAAACTTCTTCATCGTAACACCGAAGAGATTGAAGGTACCACCATAGATTGTGTTGGAAGTGATGAAGTGGTCACCCGCCTCACAGATATTAAACACGGCATAGAAATTGGCAGCCTGACCTGAAGAAGTCAGCACAGCACCCACACCACCTTCCAGTGCTGCTATTTTCTTTGCCACAGCATCATTGGTAGGATTAGCCAGACGCGTATAGAAATATCCCTCATCCTTCAAATCGAAGAGACGGGCCATCTGGTCACTGGTATCATACTTGAATGTGGTACTCTGAATAATAGGCAACTGCTGAGGTTCGCCCTTAGTAGGTTTCCATCCGCCATGAACGCAGATGGTTTCGATATTTTTCTTCATGTATTTAATAGTTTTGCCCTTATTGGGGGAGATTTATAATCTGTTGTGCAGTCTTGATAAGACGGTGCAAAGATAAATATTTTATTGTTCATAGACAAATTTCTGCCCAAATATCTCCAATTTCTGTCCGACACCGTGAACGGTTGTCAACTTTATACAGGAATCATTCTTAAATATCACATTTATTTATTCAGCACTTTCTTTGTTATTTTCCCTTTTTTATAAATGACAATACCACTATGCTGGGCAGAAGAAGAAAGAGCCAATCCATTCAACCCATAAATGAGATTTTTCCCTGAGTTAATTGCATTACTATATGCGTTTAGACCCGTTACGACAGGAGCTGAAACTTTTATTTCCGCTGTCTGTGCCTGTAGTCCGCTGCTCTTAGCACACAGAACTATATTTCCACTCTGCTTGCCTCCCAACAATATAGCCAAGGCTCTGCCTCGATAAAGACATGGCGTGGTACTACGGAAACTCCCTTGGTCTATAGGGGAAGCATTACCTGCAGCCAGCAAAGTTCCAGCACCTGTTACAGAGAGGTCAATCATTCTCTTGCTGTCTGGCACTACATTTCCGTCAGCATCCACAAGTTCTATCGTTACATAGCTCAAATCACAACCAGTAGCATCAAGATTATTGCGATCTACCGTCAGACGCAAGGCTACAGGTTCACCTGGAGTTTTCAGCACGAACACCTCACCCTCGGCTGTAACTGCCTTCAAAACACCCTTCTTATAAGGGACATCAAAACCAGCCCAATAAGTATTGCCAGGTGTCTTCTCACCAAGTAATTGTTCATTGAGATAGAGTTTCACTTTGGAAGATCGACTGTAAACATTGACACGTAATAGCTGTCCTTCTGTAGAGTTATACCAGTCTTGATGTTCCAACTGCCAGCCCCACGCGCTTATGCTTTGGTAGTAACCAGCAGGAATATATTCCTCCACAGCCATTGTTATCGGAGCACGATGCCATACAACATCACGATAGTAACTCTGTGGCTTCTTCTGACCGATAAGATCAATATCGCCACACCATCCATTATACCACGGCCAACCCTGGAACATCGGCTGATTGCCTTTATTTCTGATGCTTGCACTACCTATTCCAGCTTCACCCAGATAGTCCATTGCCGTCCAGACAAAGTCACCAATGACATAAGGATATTTTTCCACGAGGTCCCAATTCTGTGAGGCATATTTAGGGTAGCTTTCAGAACCAAACATCACACGGTCTGGGTGAGTTACATGGTCATGCACATATTTGCCATAGAGATAGTTATACCCACCCACATCAAGACTACGGAAAGCAAGATTATCTTCATCATCCCATGATCTACTGGGCTGATTCCAACTACAAATAGCAGCTGT
Source organism: Prevotella sp. (assembly GCA_036796635.1). Classification (GTDB taxonomy): domain Bacteria; phylum Bacteroidota; class Bacteroidia; order Bacteroidales; family Bacteroidaceae; genus Prevotella. The sequence continues at coordinate 19,826 of DAIRCP010000034.1, forward strand.
CACAGGGCGAGTCACATCATACTGCCTAACCGTTTGGCGTAATCGCTCAGCAGCCTTAATCCCATCACTTTCTATGCGACCGGGAATTTCGTTTCCAATACTCCACATGATAATACTAGGATGATTGCGGTCACGCCGCACCATAGTTTGCAAGTCACGATCGCTGAACTCATTAAAATAATTATGGTAATCATCAGAATTCTTTGCCACAAGCCACTGGTCAAAGGCTTCGTCAATAACCATCAGTCCCAAACTGTCACATGCATCAAGGAAATGATCACTAGGCATATTATGCGAACAACGCACAGCATTGAATCCTTGATCCTTAAGCAGCTGAAGCTTTCTGTCCTCTGCTCTATTATAAGCAGCAGCCCCAAGTAATCCGTTGTCATGATGCACACAACCCCCACGAAGGAACACACTTGAATCATTGAGTAAGAAACCTTTATCTGCCGAAAATGCAAGTGAACGAATACCAAAACTTATTTTTTGCTCGTCTATAGAACCATTATCTCTGTCCACACACTTGATGATAGCTTGATAACGACTAGGCGTATCCGGAGACCATAGGCTTGGCTTATCTACAGAAAAAGTAAAACTTACTGGGGAACTGTCACTTATAGCAAGGGTCAGCATTTTCTGGATGGCAGCCACTTCCCTGCCCTGCGGATCTCTGAGACTGATTTCCACGCGAGCATTTACACTTTTGAGAGCCGTATTGTGTATGACGCTTGATGCCTGTATAGTAGCTGAGGTTTTACTCACATTCGTTGCCTGTATATAGGTATCCCACAGATCGGCATACAGATGAGGGGTTTTTATAAGCCATACATGACGGTAGATGCCAGATCCCGCATACCAACGGGTGTTTTTTCCTTCATTAGTCACTCGCACAGCAAGAATATTCTCTGTTCCCGGCTGATTGACAAAAGGTGTTATGTCAAAACGAAAAGGAACATAACCATAATGGTTAAAATAGAGTTTTCTTCCGTTGAGCCATACTTCAGCATGGTTATATATGCCCTCGAAATACAGAGAGATCTGTTTGTCAGCATCATCACTACTTAATGTGAATGCCTTGCGATACCAGCCTTCGCCACCCACTGTCTGTCCGACAGCACTTCCTCCTACATTATTTTTAGCAAATGGGCCTACATGTTCACCTGTAGCCGCCGCAGCATCAGTCTCCACACTCCAGTCATGGGGTAAATTAAGGATTCTCCAGCCTGAATCGTCATAATCAACAGCCGATGCATTTACAGCACCATAATGAAACTTCCATCCCTCATCGATACAACTTTTACGGCCATCAGCCATAGAATGAAGGAAACAAAAGATTAAAAATGAAAAGGCAATTGTTCTATATAAATTTTTCATGTTTTTATGATTTTAATATTATTCTTTGATAAATCCACTGTATGCTTTCGCTTCACTACAGGCAGACTTCTTATGAAAAGTAATTCCATCCCCTGTTGGCAGATAAATTCCATGCAAACCAAGTTGATTACGGTAACTACCACATAGGACACCAGTAGTGAATGTAGTAGTCAAGGGGGCTTGCTTTTTAACAAATACAGAATTGAAAGAGAATTTATGACCGATATCTTTACGCGCCTTCACCAGGAAAGTTTGTCCACAAGTTATATTTCGGACTTGTTCTGTAGTAACGACAAAATCATTACCATTCCGCGACGTACCTGTGATATGGCGTATATCCTCAAAATATTTTCCAGCCTGAGCCTCATCAACGGAAAATGGCAAGCAAAGGGTAACATAATCATCACTGCTGATATCTGCCGCAAGAACAACATCCGCATAAGTATCTGCCGTGATGCAGTTCACGTCATAGTTCTCACAAAGCCCTAATTGTTCGGCATCACCCAAATTACCAGGTGCTAGACATTCCAACCGGGCATTTGCTATACCTGTCCAGTCATTTTTATTATCTGCATCAGCTGTAATACCTATTGTAAGTTGCTTACCGTATAAGACAACTACGTTTACACTTATTTCCTGCCATGTATTGGACGTAATGTCTGCCGTTGAATCATTGGCAAAGAGATGTAAGCCACCCAGGCACTTTCCTTTATTTGCAGAATCGTTATAGACTTGTCCCAGCACATAGGCCGTGAATCGGTAAGTACCCGGCAAAAGTCCACTGACAGTTTGCCAAATCAAGTTTTCTCCGGTCACAGGTGTCCTATACCAAGATTCCACACAAGTTCCATTGTACAGACTATCGTCAAACTCAGAATTGTGAGTATTATAGTTGGCAGCAGCATCATGACTATTACGTGACCAGCCATCACCTCCTGTACAAGAGGCATTTCTTACCGTAAAAGTAACATTGTAAGGACTGTCCACCGTAGCATTCCTCCACTGCTCTGAGTCTAAACTCTGAGCCAGAACTTGTCCAAAACTAAGACAAGTCATCATAAACAATAATAATTTCTTTTTCATTTTTTAAAAGGTCAAAGTGATTAGATAAATAACACAGTTGCAAAAGAACAAATTTTTTCACTTTGACGTGGAATAAAAATATAGCATTGATGGTATTGAAATAGCCCAATGACACATTTTTGCACCCTTATGGCACATTTTTACCCTTTTTGATAATCTGTTGGAGTCCGTCCATATTTCTCTTTAAAGCACTTTGTGAAATATTTAGGGGAAGTAAAGCCTACAGCATAGGCCACTTCGCTAACATTCATGCCACCCTTTCTCAACTTATCGCAAGCACACTCCAGACGTCTTGTTTGAATAAAATCATGAGGAGTCATTCCTGTGAGAACTTTCACTCGCCGATGAAGCGTGGACCGCGACATCGTCAGAGCATTTGCTAATTGTTCCATATCAAATTCGCTGTCAGATATATGGGCATCAACTGTAGTAATGAGGTTACGGAACTGCTGATTCTCCTGTTGAACATCTTCGCCGATTAGCCCTTGCGCCAAATTCTTGATATCTCTTGTTTGCTCTTCTACTACAATATCCTTTACGGAAACATGCCGATGGTAACGGATACGATACATCCAGACACATGTAATAATAATTAAAAGAATTATGGACAACATAGCAATTGTAAACAAAGATGACGAGTTAGTAACATGCGATAATTCTTTGTATGTTATACTTTCTGCAAAAATATGCGAGAATCCGCCATGTCCGCCCACAAAAAGGCCGCCATTACCATCACCACAAGCAGCCTTCATCCGGAAGATATCAACCGCGACGCCACCACAACCAGCAGTAAAAACATCACTCTGACGATTATGAATATCATATCGCAGGACCTTCTTGTTAGTAACAAACCAGACGAAATGACCATCAGCTATTATTTGCAGCATATCACCATCGGACAGTTTCTTGTTCAAACTGCATTCTTCATAATTTCGCTGGTGATTGTCAGAATGGAATACACGCCCCAAATTGGTAGCAGCCCAGACGCATCCGGTACAGTCAACTGACATTTGTGTTATTGATTCGCCATTATGCAATGCATCTATATGTCCTAAGCACAACACTTCGCCCCCGGGTGTACGGCATATTGCAGTGGTATGAGCTGGTGCTGAGCAACTACCCGCCATGGCATCAGCAATAAGAGGCGTTGACGTTCCTCTACGTTTTACAAAAACATGTGTATCGGTAAGTATCCAAAGGTTCCCGTTCTTATCTACAGTCATATTGAGAATATAACCTGGGTTTGCTATTTGTTGTGCAAGATCGAAACGCTCTTCCTCTTTGATAGATAAATGATGTTGTGAGAGACGGACGAAAACGCCTCCGCCACGCTGATGTGCCCAAACCTGCTCATGTGTGACATCACTGACAAGCAAATCCACCTCTGACAAATGACAGTCTTTGTGAAATTGAGTATTTAGCTGAAGTTTTCCTGTATCCAAATCATATAGACACAGACCATATCTATCTTGACTCAACCAAGCAATATGCCCCTGAACTACAATATTCAATAAGTTTGCATCCCACCCCTGTAACAGACGCATCTCTTCCAATAAATAATTAGCAACTTTCTTCCTATCGAAACTAATTATGTAAGGTGTGTCGTAACTACCAAGCCAAAGATTTCCTCGATTGTCTTTCCTGACAACGGTAAACATCTTATGCTGATTCATCCGTTCACTCAAATTCACCTCACAGTAAGATTCATCTTTATTTTTAAGTATCTTAAGCCCATTATAAGTAAGCATCCATAACCAACACTCTGAATTATCTTGTTCTATACTAAACACACAACGGTCATTTTTATCTTCATCTTGAAAGTGGAAACGCTTTATTTCTCCACCCGCAAGATGCCATAATCCATTACCCCATGTACCTATCCAATAATTATCATCATGGTCTTGAAACAGAACACAAGCCGACTTCGCAGCATCCGCTATTTTAAATCGAAAAAAATGTCTGTGAATTCGGTCAAAAAGGAAAATACCGCAATTAGTTACTGTAAATATATTTTCGCGTCTATCCTGATATAAACTGTTGATACTCACAGAATCCGACTCTCCCGAAAAATCAAACAACTGTTCCTGTGTAGCATCTGGTGCATAGCAAAATACACGTTTGCCAGCTGCCACCCATACTTGGTCATCATCATCTGTCATCACATACTTTATTCGTTGATTACGTAAATATGAATTCTCAAGAACTCGAAAATGTCGTTTTTGTTTATCATATAATGTTAAACCGCGATTGGTGCCTATCCACACATAATGACTATTATCCGTGATATAGGTAATACTATTGTCTGACAACAATAACGGATGACTATAATCATTGTAGAAATTTTCTACCTTTTTACCATTCCATCGTGACAAGGCTGATGTGGTGCCTATCCATACATATCCTTCTCTGTCTTGATGAATATCAAATATCTCATTGCTATATATTTGATTATAGAAGGGTAACGGACTTGCCGACACCTGTATTCCTTCTGCTTTTAATTCTTTACACAAACAGAGCAGAGAAATCATCAAAAATAAACGAATATCTTTCATCGCACTGCAAATATACAGAAAAAAACGTATCAAATTTGCATCTAAAACAAAAAATCATTTGTTATTATACGTTAAACTCTGAACATAATGATTATACATTCCATCTAAAACGCTATCTTTGTGAACATATCCACAAAAACAATTGAATCATGGATTTCTTAATTGAAGAAGAGCGTATCTACGCAACAGACTGTGATGGAAAGGTAACTGCTGAAATCACTTTTCCCACAAAAGATGGTGTGGCAACTATTGACCATACCTTTGTGGACACCTCGCTACGTGGTCAGGGCATTGCCAGCAAACTGGTGAAGACCGCTGCCGACAAGATTCTCGCCGATGGCCATCAGATAGCAGCCACCTGTTCTTATGCCGTAACTTGGTTTGAACGCCATCCGGCATACAAGCTCACAGATACCGGAGCCCCGATCGCCTGTCAGATTGGTAAGAGGCATTAAAAAGGTGTCTCTTAATGATAACTAGCACCCGTACTTATGATAGATAATTTTTTATTTATCATAAGTAGCAGTCTTATTTACGATAAAGAACTGAATAAAGGCACTTGCTTCCGACATCCTTCACAACCACAAATACCATCCTTCACAACCGGAAAACCTTTGAAACAAAAGTTTACCAATTTATGTTTCACATGCAAGTCACTGAACATCAGCATACTTACGGTGAAACATGAGTACCATCACAGATGACTAAATAAGAATCACCGTATGAACGAAGTGTGAAAGGCTCCTTGTGAAAGGTGAAAGGAATGTTTCACCATATTCTCCAGGTTTTATTGGCATTTACAGCATAATGTGAAAGGGTGAATGACAAAACATATAAAGTCTGGTCAAGTACTATTTTACGAGGGTAAATCCAGCCCAAGAATGAATAATTAGGTATATCATAAGCCTGATAAAGACTTGATGTCGGCTTATTAGAACCGTCAGCGGACCGGACAAAACATTTACCTTCTGGATTGATATACAAAACACCATTCTCCTTGTAATCCGACAAGATTTCTTCACCGTCATACATATAGTCAGAGAAATCAACTTTCTGTTGGCTAGTATAGTTGCCTATGGCATATACGATTTTCCCCTCCATCTTGTCCACGGCAGAATCTTTATCATCATTTGCACTGTAAAGTGTGGCATTTGAATCGGTAATCCTAATAGGCATGATTGCTATATCGTCCACATTCTTTATCACAGATTTAAAGATGTAGACCTTGCCAACCTCTATATCATCAGTCGGATAATAAGAGACAGACACTTTGCATGTGCGCTCAGCAAAATCCGCTGTCTTGATGTATTGCACGGGAACTATATCCTGACTGGGTTCTGCATATTCCACCCATGAGGAGCCTACAGTTATGCTTTCTGCAATGTCTGGCATAAAAAATCTGTACACGTTCTTTTCACAGTCGTTCAAGATTGCCACTTTCCCTTTTGATATTTTCAGCCCGGTAGGCACCTTTTCTGTCTTATTCCGATAAGTAATCACATCATCTATAAACTCTATCCCCTCTACTGAATTTCCATGGGTCTTCGCATCAATTTTAGCCGTATCAACCTTAATTGCCATTGATTCACTGGTAGAAACGCCATCCACGCATCTCACATATTTGTTGGCATATCCGCTCACCACCAATACGGTGAAAGCGACCAAAGTGCTATATACTCTTTTAGTCATATAATAACTATTTGGGCCAAAGATACAGTAAATCAAAGACAACACAAAATATAATATGAAGTTTTTATCTTTCATACTGGCGAATTATGCATGGACCATGCATCAATCATCAAGGTTTTTCCACATTTATGATGAGAATCGTCTGACATTATGTGATCTCGGGTACTTATTGGAAAAAATAAGTACCCGATAATAATTTAAATATTTTTGAGTGATATGGCGAAACCTCCGCCTCTGGCTTCTTTCAAACGTAATACATCACCTTTAGTAACAATCCGTTTGCTGATGACATACGAAGACGGATTCTTTTCATAGTCAGCATCAGAAGCATCCCTATAAATCGTACAAGTATATTTTCTATTCTTATCCAAAAAGTCAAGGTGGATTATACTCTTGTGACCTTCTGCATCACATTTACCACCAATGAACCAGTTATCGGTACCCTTCGCCTTACGGGCTACAGTGATATACTTGGCAGGTTCAGCCTCCAGATAGATAGATTTATCCCAATCTACGGCTACATCACGGATAAACTGGAAAGCATCATCATATTTCTGATAATTCTCAGGAAGATCAGCAGCCATCTGTATCGGGCTGTACATGGTCACATAAAGTGCCAATTGGCCTACGAGTGTCGTATGCACATACGACTGATTACTGCACCATTTATTTAGTTTTGTCTCCAATATTCCAGGGGTATAATCCATCGGTCCACCCTGCAAACGCGTAAAAGGGAGAATCACAGTATGATAAGGAGCACTACCTCCAAAAGCTTCATACTCTGTACCGCGAGCACTCTCGTTACCTACCAAATTAGGATAGGTACGACATAAACCTGTAGGACGACTAGCTTCATGGGCATTGACCATAATATGATGTTTCGCAGCCTCCTGTAGGCAATACAGATAATGATTATTGATAAACTGACTGTAATGGTGTTCGCCACGGGGAATCATATCGCCAACATAACCGCTTTTCACTGCATCATAACCGTACCGATTCATCAAATCGTAAGCCTGTTCCAAGTGGCGTTCATAGTTCTGTGTAGAAGCGCTGGTCTCATGATGCATCAATAATTTAACCCCTTTAGAATGAGCATAGTCATTCAGCGCCTTCATATCAAAGTCTGGATAAGGAGTCGTAAAGTCGAACACATCCTCTTTTGAATGACCAAACCAGTCTTCCCAACCTACATTCCATCCTTCGACTAGGACTTCGGACAAGCCGTTTTTAGCAGCAAAATCAATATACCTGCGAACATTAGCAGTATTGGCGGAATGTGTACCATTAGGAGTACATTTGGTATAGTCTGTCAAGCCGAGATGTACTGACGGAAGTTCATTAGTATAACTCCAGGAACGACCACCAGCAATCATTTCCCACCACACGCCACAATACTTCATCGGATGAATCCATGAAGTATCTTCAATCTTACATGGCTCATTCAAATTCAATATCAGATTAGACGAGAGCATATCTCTTGCGTCGTCACTGACCATCACTGTACGCCAAGGCGTATTGAAAGGTGTCTGAACATACCCTTTAAGTCCCTCAGTATCTGGAGTAAGCCAAGACTCAAAAATCCAATTTTTATCATCAAGATTCAGGTGCATGGTGGGATAATTCACACAAGCTGCTTCATGGATATTGACATACAATCCCTCATCTGTCTTCAACTGCAGAGACGTCTGGACACCTGTAGGAGAGAATGGCGTCTGCGAAGCATTAGACGTGATGGCATCATGCATCTTACCGCGTATCTCACTCATTCGGGAAATAACTGTCTCATATTCCTGCGTATCATAATCACCTGGTATCCAGTAAGCGATATGGTCGCCAGTCATGGCAAACTGGGTATGCTCTTCCTTTACAATAAAATAGTTGAGCGATTGCTGTTGCGGAAATTCGTAGCGTAACCCTATTCCATCATTATAGACACGGAAACGAATCGTAATATGTCGTGAAGCCAACTGCTGAAAGAGATTTACTGCCAGTTCCTGATAATGGTTACGAATAGAGGAATTTTCACCCCATACCGGTTTCCAAGTTTCATCGAAACTGTTAGTTTGCGTATTTTCAATCGTAAAACCACGCATCAAGTCTGTTTCATCCATCCCCTTGGAGGCATGCTTGTTTTTGACCAGTTCTAGACCGAGATGCGAAGGCTTGATCACATTTTTATTCTTATATGTCATCTCATAAGTTGGAACTCCATCCTGAAGATAAAAGTTCAGTACGACATTCCCGTCTGGAGATTTAACTGTTTGACCATACATCAGCAACGGAACTAATGACAGCATAATCATGTATACTAATTTTTTCATCTTTCTTCTTATTTTTCTACAACAATCATTGTCCAATACTTAAGTGACGGAACGGTAAAGTTAACCAGATTCCCCTCCTGATGAAAAATGAGTTTCTGCGGTGCGCCCCCAAGACTATCTGGTGAAGCGACCCAAATATTCTTTACGCCAGCAGCATTGAGACGGACAGGAAGATTGGTAATAACAGAAGGTTCAGGTTGTGTACCATCCATATCCCTCCAACTCAAACTGTTCGCCTGTCGGAAGTTCAGAAGATTCACAATCATCCTGTTATCAAGTATACGAGTGTACGTGGTAACCGTCTGCTGTCTAGGTGGCCAAGCATTGATCGTCACACTACTGTTTCCCGAGACTAAATCAGCTGTAATCTCTTTTCCACCATCGCGCAGGAAATTCTGATAGGCCGTCATGAAGTCATAATAGTTTACAATTGACTTCTCTAGTTCATCACTCATCTTCATATTACTGTTAGGAAAGTATTCATGACAGAGCATGTGACCATCACCAAGTTCAAGATGACTTGCTCCGACAGCAAACATGACGGCATCTGTGAGCAGGACGCCAGGAGTATTAAAGAATCCACCCTTTTCATTATAATTCATATAGGCAGCATAAACCTGATTCAACCTAGAATTGCAATAAGCCTTGTTGGTCTTCTGAATAGAGAGCAAGTCAATGAACTGGTCTTCACCACCCCACAGTTCTGTGTACATGAAGTCCACATCACCAGAGTTCACAATATTCTTTGCACCAAAATTACTTACTGCGTTCATGACAAGACGTTTACTTGGCTGCCGGGTTTTCATCTTGTTTAGGAATGATTCGAATCCTGATGCAAGGTTGAGCGTTCCGCCATAATAATCATATACAGTTCCCTGATCGCCAATCTGATCGACATGGTATCCATCGAAATCCAAACTGGCATAGACGTCATCGTTGCGATCAGCTAAATAGTTCTGCCAGTCAGCATCAGCTGGATTCATCAGAAAGATATCACTTTTCCAACTATCAGACATATCCAGATAGTTTTTTTTACTGTGTGCAGCATCCTTATACATATACCATTCTTTTTTCACGCCATCATCAGTAGCATCAGAAAGAGCTCCGTAACAGAGATTGTAAAACATGCACTTCATGCCATAGTTATGCAAGGTAGAAATATATTGTTTCACAACATCCGTCGATATATCACGATTAGCAATGTCCTTATAAGTAGCAGAAAGATTACCTACCGTCCCACCCAACGGCCAGTGATGTTTATTCTGCCAGTCATAAAACTGTATGCCGTTGATATGGCAACGGTTCAGGAAAGACATTTCTTCAGGAATCAAGGAAGAAACAGAAGTATCGTACTTACTGACAAAACCATAACGGGGGAATTTCGCCCAATCGCTAGACACGTCTATGCCAATAGTGGCATAGAGTGTCTCGTTATTACCGCTGACAGTATATATATCTGCCATATAGCCTTTATAGTCTGTAGAAGGAACTGTCCAAGTCCATTTATTCGATGACAGATTGTTTTTAGCTATCACATCACTGCCATGTCTGTAGCGAACTTTGGCACCTGTAGCCAATGAACCTTTTATACTGAAAGTAACAGTGGAGCCAGGATTATACAACGCTTTATCTGTAGAAATCTCCAGATTAAAATTGGAAGAGGTACTGACTACAGGGGACAGAATCTCGGTCGGCACTGTAGAAGGGCTGTTTATGATGTCTTCATCGTTGCCGCAACTACTGATGAACAATGGGAGTAGCATCAATATGGAATACATTTTCATATTATATTTAATTGTTTTTTATTGTTTGACTATCGATATAGTTTCGTCCAACTGGTTGAGCGTAATTGTATAAGTACCTGAGGATGTTATCTTCCATTTCTGGTCTACATCTCCCACCGCCGTTTCCAAATATTGCGCCTTAAACTGG